>CAYTQP010000166.1:0-2594 GCA_964440175.1 uncultured Verrucomicrobiota bacterium | reverse complement strand
TCCCCAACCCCTTTGGCGCCAGGGACGCTGTGTTCGTATGGATATTCAAGGAAATGGATGTCAAATGGAGGCACGTCTGCGGCGGTGGGCACAATGTAGGTCTGCATTCGAGACGCATCAACCTTTCCATCACGAATGTCGATTTTTTCATACAGCGCGTACCCCAGTGCCTGCGTCAGACCACCCTCCACCTGCCCTTTCGCCAGTAGCGGATTGATGACGCGCCCGATATCATAGCAGGCGGTGACTCTTTTCACGTTTATCTCCAACGTCTGCGTGTCAATCTCCACCTCCGCCACATTGCATCCCCATCCGTAGGAGGGATAGGCATCGCCCTTAAAGGTGTTTTGATCCCATTTGTGATTTCGCGGGAGCTGGAATTGACGAGTGATGCGCAGGGTTCCGTTCTCCTTAATATAAGCTCTGGCAATCTCTTCAAATGTTCGTGTTCCGTCCGCCGTATGGAAGCGTCCGCCGCGCAGAGTTCCCTTGCCGCTCTTAAAAATATGTTCCGCCGCGTAGAGCTCAAGCGTTCGCCTCATCTCTGCCGCCGCCTCGAAGATTGTGCCACCGACAACCATCGTTGTGCGGGAGGCGACCGTCGGACCGCTGTCGGGAACCGAGGCGGTGTCTGGAAGCGGATAACGAATGTCGCCGATGTCCGCGCCCAGTCCGTCTGCCGCTATTTGGGAAATGACCGTGAAAGCGCCCTGTCCCATTTCCACCGAACTGACCCGGATGAATGCCGCTGCTTTGTTTGCGTTATCAATCCCCAGTTCCAACGCCATCTTGCTCTTCAGCACGGCCTCGCCGGAGCCGGTAAACCCGGAGCCGTGTCCGAAGAACGAGATACCGATCCCGTGGCATTTGCCATCTTGTCCGACACCATGGCTATTAAGCACCGCTTTTTCGTTGTAGTGTGAGCGTTTGAGGGCATCGCGCAAAACATCGATGGGCATCATCGATTCGGATATCAGTTGTCCAGTGGCAGTTTTGTCGTTGGCGAGAAGCGCGTTTTTGAGGCGAAACTGAGCAGGGTTTATTTTCAGCACCTGCACGCAACGATCATTGTGCGACTCCAGTCCCCAGACCGCCTGGGGCGCGCCAAAGCCGCGGAAGGCTCCGTTTGGAAAGGTGTTTGACCGAAATATATGCCCGTTCACGGTAATGTTGTCACAGCGGTAGCCCAGTGTCACGGTGAGTATTGCGCGATAGAGGACAACAGGGCTTATTGTGGTGTACGCCCCGCCATCGAGCAGTAGTTCAACGTAGATGGCGGTTATTGCGCCGTTACTCTTCAGCCCCGTGCGAAAACGCATCCAGGCGGGATGACGCTTGGTCGTGTAGAGAATATCTTCGTTGCGGTCGTAGACCATTTTGACCGGATGCCCGGATTTCATGGCCAGCAACGCGCAATATCCGGCGATGAGCGTGGGAAAATCCTCCTTGCCTCCGAATGCACCGCCGACCACCGTCTGCTGAACCCGAATCTTCTCTGGCGGTAGATCCAATGTGACAGAGAGTTCGGGTTGTATATAATAAGGACACTGCATACTGCCGCGAATGAACACGCCTTTGTCCTTGTCTACACTCGCGATCATGGTTTGCGGTTCGAGGTAGAGTTGTTCCTGATGCCCGGTCCAGTATTCGCCCTCAACAATCTCATCCGCTTCGGCAAATCCTGCTTCAATGTCGCCCTTTGCGATCGACTGTGTTCCCAGGCTGTGAAGCTGAGACGAATCGTGTTTGTATTGCCGCACTATTTCACTAATAGTGTAGATTCCCTTCCGCATCTCAAAAACCGGTTCAATATGCGCAACCGCCGCATGCGCTTTTTCTTTTGAAGACGCGGCAATCAGAGCGACAGGTTCGCCGCAATACTGAATGTCATCTGTGGCGATAAACGGCATGTCTCGTTTGAGCATATCGACCACGTTCTCTCCGGGAATATCCGCCGCCGTGACAACGGCGACACTTTCCCAGTCGAACTGAGGATCGAACTTCAGTTCAGTCAGTCGCGCCGGTGCAGTTGGCGCACGCACTATCGCGCCGTGCCACATGCCGTTAAGCTCAATATCGTCAGCAAACTCCGCACGCCCTCTAAGCTTATCCACCACATCCACGCGGGAAACAGACTTGCCTATATACCTGAACCTGGACTTTTCTCTATGCATGGGGCAAGATTATCAAAGTTTTAATTGTACTCCCAAACAAAAACAGAAAAAATATCCATGTTTCTCATATATGAGAATAACTGAAGGTGTAAGAATAATTATTAAACTCCAGTTGTTCCAAGGGTTGTCTGCTAAAAACAAGAGTTTCAAAAACAGAATCAATTATTGAAAAGGGTGATGTGCTAAGTTTGGCACGTAATCTGCTTATACAGAGTCGTGGTTCGTGATCAGGTTTAACGGATTGAGGTGTGGGCGAAGAAGAGTGGCAGGAGTTGGTGGTGGGACTGATTGCGGAGTGGTTAGAAAGTAATGATAACAATAAAAATGGAGAAAGAAAATGAAGAAGAGAACTGAAGGTTTCACATTGGTAGAGATCATGATCGTCGTACTGATCATTGGTATGTTGGCAGCGATTGCCAT
>CAYTQP010000165.1:0-2604 GCA_964440175.1 uncultured Verrucomicrobiota bacterium | reverse complement strand
TTGCGGTCGTCGAAGTACGACGGATGGCTGCCGCGATACGCACAACGCAGGCGGGACGTAGAAGAGTTCCACGCACCACCTCGAATCAACCGAGAGGTACCTGAATCGGGACCATGCGGATTATTATTGCCAACGGGAATAGACGCAGCCCAATCCCAGCACCACTCCCACACATTGCCCGCCATATCATAAAGACCATACCCATTAGCCATATCACTGCCGGGAACCGACTGGTCTCCGTTATAATAGCCCACCGGGGTGGTGCGGGGAGAGGATCCTGTCCATGGATGCGATGCACCTGAATAATTCGCCATGCTTCCGTCAATTCCATCGCCCCACGGATACTCTTTGCCCAAAAGCCCGCCACGAGCACCTTTTTCCCACTCCGCCTCAGTCGGCAGCCGGTAGCCGTTCGCGCTCCACTTAACCGCCGTATTGCCGAGAGCAATATCGCCACTGCGATAAACCTCGGTCTGACTCGCATCGGTATAATAGACCGGTGTGAGACCATCTCTTTCCGAACGGGCATTACACCACTTTACCGCATTATACCATGTCATATCCTGTGCAGGATGGTTCAATTCCAGATAACTGCCGCCGCCAATGGAATAGCCGTGTGTTGCACTCCATTGCTTCACATCCCTCCAGAGATTACCAGTCACCTCATAACGATCCATAAACATCGGGCTGATATAAACAGTATGCGCACTCTCTGCCGCCCCCATCTGAAAGTGTCCGCCGGGAATCAACACCATCCTCACTGGCGGCACGGGCACATTGCCCGCCCGCGCATTAACTCGCACACGCAACTGCTCGATCAGCATTCCGTCATAATCTGTCTCCGCATTCCAAACCACAGCCTTGTTATTTCCCGGACTTACCCCTTGTCCGATATGCCCGGAAAAAGTTTTAGCGGGCACGATATAGCTGCGACCGCCATCATTTGAAACATCAATCCAGATCGTCACCGCACCGCCGCCATAGGATAGATCATACGTAATATCGACCAGCTTGGTTCCCGCCCGCTGAGCCACTTGCACATTCGACACCACCGGCTGCAACTCCGCCCCTCCGGCAAAAGAGACCAATGTCAAAACAACCATCGCCAAAACAATTCTCGCTCTCATCTTTACCTTTCTCCATCCCCATTAATTATAAAACTCACTTCACCCTCCTCAAAACTTTTTTAACATTACATTTAAACATAAAGACAAGTCAAATAATGTTTCGTGAAAAAACCCAACACAATTCGGCTCACCCCAGCGCACTCAATCAAGTGTGTTCAACGGAACAGGCGGGGTTCGGATCGGTCGTCACCGTGCGCTATTATGACACCATATCTTGATCCCATCTGAATCATTGGATTTTCGACATTTCCATTTGAGAACAGATTCAAACAGCCTCCCTGTTCAGCAAACAAATGGGATTGCTTAACTTAATTTACCGCAGATTTTACGGAAATAATTGCTCGCTCTCCCCTGTTTAAGAGGTTTCTCTACCTCCACCGCTAACATTTAAATCGGCATTGAAAGGGTCATTCATATGATATCTCTCATCTTCCATGCGCCCAGGCTCTGCCACATTGCCGACAGAAACCCTGCGCATCCAGACCCGGAAACTCGGGCGAATACCCTGTTCGATCGATCAAAAGTTCACCGCAACTGTGACAGCGCGTGCGCCCGGCCTCGCACTCACGCACGTTGCCAAGATATACATGGCGGATCCCCTTTTCACGTGCGGTCTCACGCGCACGGACTAATGTCTCCAATGGGGTTGAGGGCGTGTTCCTCATATTCCCCGCCGGATGAAATGCTGAAAAGTGCAGGGGTGTATCGACACCCGTATTCTCAACAATCCAGTCACACATCTTTTCAATCTCTTCAGGACTATCGTTCTCACCGGGAATCAAAAGCGTTGTAATCTCCAGCCAGGCATTTGTCTCATTATGCGCAAAGCGAATAGTATCCAGCACATCATCAAGTTCTGCACCGCACAACCGCCTGTAGAATTCGGGATTGAACGCCTTGAGGTCGATATTCACCGCATCTATCATCTTAAAAAAATCGCGGCGCGGAGTGGCAGATATCCAGCCATTAGTGACTGCCACAGTATTCACCTCCAGCGCATGGCAGGCGCGGATCGTATCCATGGCGTATTCAATAAAGACAGTTGGTTCATTGTAAGTGAAAGCCACGGAAGCACAGCCAAACTCCATGGCTCGCCGCGCAATCTCATCAGGGGATATCCATGTCGGCATTATCTCGCCGCTTCGGCAATGACTGAGGCTCCAGTTCTGACAAAACTGACAACTCATATTACAACCAGGTGTACCGAATGAGAGTGCCGATGTGCCGGGCAGAAAGTGATACAGCGGTTTCTTCTCAATTGGATCCACTGCCAGACCAGCGGCGTGTCCATACGAAACGGTCTTCAATCGCCCCTTCACGTTAACGCGACCGAAACAGCCACCCCGCCGACCAGGCTTTATAAGGCATTTGCGTGGACACAAATCGCACTGAACCACGCCGTTCCCAACCGAATGCCAGTAGAGTGCTTCTTGGCTGTGAGAATTCATGCTGTCACCTCTGTTAATTATTCGCGTTC
>CAYTQP010000164.1:2310-2663 GCA_964440175.1 uncultured Verrucomicrobiota bacterium | reverse complement strand
TAGCCGGCTGTCCATTAGCCCCCAGACTAAAGCGGGGCAGGGGGAGTCCGCTTCCGTTGTCGCCCGTCACGACAACCTGATTGTTGGTGTACAGTTTTACAAGATCACCCGACTGACCGGAGAGAATCGTGAATATGTTCAGGTTGGTGTTGAGTGTGCCGCCGCCGAACTGACCGCCACCGCCGATGCGAACATCCCATCTGTTATATTGCGGTCTTGCGAGAAGACGCAAACGCCCGTTTCCGCCTGAGTGTGCCTGGCAACCCAGCAGATAATACATGTCTGTTCCCGAAGGAAGAGAGAGATATTTTGCCACGACAAAAAGCGTCAGAGTGTCGGTGTCGGGTACACCA
>CAYTQP010000164.1:0-2300 GCA_964440175.1 uncultured Verrucomicrobiota bacterium | reverse complement strand
TGGAGTTCAGAGTGGATGCTTCCAGATGATCGTTGACTCCGTCGAAACGCACGGCATCGTGCCCGTTCGCGAATCCGGAGACGAAGGATGGCGCGGTCCCTGCGCCGTCGGTGAGTGTCAGCGCGTTGCCACTCATCGAGTCCACCCACCTGCTGACAGCTGCGCCGTTGGCGATGGCGAGGTCGTCCGCGATAAGCTCCAGATAGAGACCGTCTGTCACCGGTGTTGTATCGTTGCTTGAAGAGGAGACGGCGATTTTCAATATTGCCGAGTCTGAGTGTGAGTTGGCATCGGAGACCCCCACCTCGAAGATGTTCGTTCCCCGTGTGTCGGGGGTTCCTGAGAGAGAGCCGTTATCGGCGACGGTCAGCCATGATGGACCGTCAATTTTCCTGTATTTCAGCGTGTCCCCGGCATCGGGGTCGGTCGCGCTACCGGCGATTGTGCCGGAATAGGACACGCCGTAAACGCCATCGGCGGCGAAGAACGGATCATGCGTGAATGAAGGAGGGTTGCCACTCTCGCCAATAATGATTTTTAATGTGGCTATATCGTATCTACCGTTGTGGTCATACACCAGTGCCTCGAAGATGTTCGTTCCCCGTTTGTCGGGAGTTCCTGAGAGAGAGCCGTCATCGGCGATATTTAGCCAGTTGGGACCATCCCATTTCCAGTACTCCAGCGTGTCGCCGGCATCGGGGTCGGTCGCACTGCCGGCGATTGTGCCGGAGTAGGGGCTGTTGTAAACGCCGTTGGGGGCGTAGAATGGGTCATGCGTGAATGAAGGGGGGTTATCGGTTACAGGAATAAGGTATTTGATTGCCAGATACTCTTCAACGTCGTCGATCTCACTGTTGCTCAGAGCGCGGTTGTAGAGCAGTACCTCGGCGACATCGGCGTTCGCAAAGCGTCTTGGATTGTTATCGTTGTCGAAGGCGCATATATTTATACACTGCAGTTTTTCTCCATTTCCGTTGTAGGTTGTCGCTATTTCTTCGCCGCTGGCAGACAGGGAGACATCATTGGCTCCCGGACTTCCTGAAAGGACAGTGAAGATGTACTTATCTGTGTCAAAATAGCCGCCTGTACTCCCTACACCAGAACCGACGCGGGTTCCCCAGTGGTTATCGCTTGTGTAGATACGCAACCTGTCGTTCCCCGATCTTTTGGTGCTGAACAGGCATGTGTATCCCGGGTAGCTCAGATATTCCGCCACGACAAACAGTGTCAGTGAGTCGCAGTCGGGTTTGTTGTAGGTGTTTATCCATGTGTTTTGCAACAGGTCATTGACTCCGTCAAAACGCACGGCGGCATGATCGTTCGCGAAATTCTCGTGGAATTTAGGTCTTGCGCTACCGGAGCTGGTGAGCGCGTTTCCGCTTGCAGAATCGACCCATGAGCTGACTGCGTCTCCATCGGAGAGAGCCAAATCATCAGCGATAAGCTCCAGATAGAGTCCGCTGGTCACTGGTGTTGTCGCGGTTGCCGGCGTGGAAATGGCAATCCGCAGTGTTGCGGTGTCGGAGTTGCCGTGTCCGTCGTCTACCGTGACGGTAAACTCGTTCGTTCCTGAGACGTTGGGTGTGCCGGAGAGCGTGCCGCCGCCCGCGACACTCAGCCATGCGGGGCCGGCTGTTTTTGCGTAGGTCAGTGTATCGCCCGCGTCGGGGTCGGTCGCACTGTCGGTGATTGTGCCGGAATAGGACTCACCGTAAACGCCATCGGCGGCGGAGAATGGATCGTGTGTGAATGCGGGCGGGTTTCCGTTTCTTCCGACGGTGATTCGCAACGTCGCGGTGTCGGAGTTGCCGTGCCCGTCGTTTACCGTGACGGTGAACTCGTTCGTTCCGATTATGTGGGGTGTGCCGGAGAGCGCGCCGCTACCCGCGACACTCAGCCATGCGGGACCGGCTGTTTTTGCGTAGGTCAGTGTGTCGCCCGCGTCGGGGTCGGTCGCACTGCCGGCGATTGTGCCGGAATAGGACTCACCGTAAACGCCATCGGCGGCGGAGAATGGATCGTGTATGAATGCGGGCGGGTTTCCGTTTCTTTCAACGGTGATTCGCAACGTCGCGGTGTCGGAGTTGCCGTGTCCGTCGTCTACCGTGACGGTGAATTCGATTGTTCCGATTACGTTGGGTGTGCCGGAGAGCGCACCACTGCCCGCGACATTCAGCCATGCGGGGCCGGCTGTTTTTGCGTAGGTCAGTGTATCGCCCGCGTCGGGGTCGGTCGCACTGTCGGTGATTGTGCCGGAATAGGACTCACCGTAAACGCCATCGGCGGCGGAGAATGGATCG
>CAYTQP010000163.1:0-2734 GCA_964440175.1 uncultured Verrucomicrobiota bacterium | reverse complement strand
GGGATAAGGCTACCGCCACATTTGTGCGCGACCTCTGGGACCGCTGGTGGAAGATGGAGGAGCGTTGGGGACGGCTTATAATGGATTCGGACTGCTGGTCTCGCACGGGTATTCGTCCGCAAAACCGCCCTGAGCGGCGCTTAATGGTCACCGCTGAACTCTTCAGTGACCCGCAGCCGCTTTCTCAGCGCTGGCTGGCGGCGGTCGACTCACACCCGACCAAATGTGTGCGGAAAGTAATAGAACAGTTGACCTCCGTTGGCGATAATTACTGGTCTCGTCGTCTCACATGGTCGGGAGAGATCACGCCCGCGCCAGTCGCATTGCTGGGGCGTTCCCGCGCCGCAGCGATTGCCGTCAACGTGTTTGCGCCGTTTCTGGCGGCGGTTAATGCGTCGGAGGCGTTCGACGAGGGACTTCTCGACCAGCTTCCTGCGGAATCGCTGAACGCGATAATGCGACGAACCGCACATGTTCTGTTCGGTCCCGACCATCCGCCAGTCATATACCGCTCAGCAGTCCGGCGTCAGGGACTGATGCAGATATTTCATGACTATTGCCTTAGCGACCGTTCGGGCTGTAAGGATTGCGGGTTTCCCCGTCTGTTGAAAAATCATCTAAACGTTCCAGGCTGTAGCGAATGATCTCCGGTATGTGTTGCCAGTCGATATTGAGCCAGAACACCGTCCATTCACTCTCTTGATGACTGCCGTTGGAATGCCTGCGATACCATTGATTAACGGGGTTGTCGGAGCGGGCTCGCCAGAAAAGAGCGGGGTTTCCCGTAACCATCTCATGCCATATTTCACTTGCCAGTCCTTCACCTCTTGCCTGAGTGTCCACCGCAAATTTAGAAAGATAGGCTCCGAATTCGTGGCGTTCAAGCAGTGCTGCACCGCGATAGTTTTCTTCGATAAACGCATCGGTCAAACTGTCGAGGGCCTCAGGTCTTATTTCACGTCCGAAGCTGTCGCGCATCAGTCCTGATACACGTTCGCGATCCAGCTCTTGTATATCGGTCACGTGGCGAATAATACTTCCACGCCGCACGAGACAGCCGGCACCCCTGACGGTGAAGAGTTCCTCAAGCAGATTCCATGGAGACGCGATCGAAACATGCAGTTCGGGTGATTGCTCGATCAGTTGAGCGGTCAGACCGCCGATAAAGATGTCGGCATCCGCCAGCTCCGGTTGATCGGGTCGATGTGTGTAGTAGTTGGTCAGTTCCGTCTCATCTTTGTCATGCAGGGGCCCACGCAGTCTTATGAAATGCACCCGTTGCGTCACTGCGGGGAGGAGGAATGGGAGAACCTCGGTATATGTGCGGTTCGGGGCGGTCAGAACGCCGATACGTTGCCCTGCCTGGCAGGTCTTCAGGAAGGTTTCGATTTTGGTGAGCGCACGACTGTTGAGAACAATGCCGCTCAAATCCATCTCATCATAGGGGTGCTCTCCAGAGAAAAGAATGTCCCGCATCTCCCCGGTGTCTGCACCGCACAGCAGAATACTGGAAACCAGTTCCAGTCGCAGAAGGAAGCGCAGGTCAAAGGTGAATACAGATGCGATATCTTCAAAGCCCGGTCTTTCCGGACAGATAAATGCGAAGGTTGTATTCTGCGCGGCGTGAAAGCGTTGCAGATAAAACTGATATTCCTCGCGCCTGCCTATGCTGTCGAGAAACAGGCGGATTGTTTTGTTAAGCAATATTGGCATAGACTTTTCTCGTTCTCCCGCTAAAAGTTTTTCAGTACATCCCCGTCACGTTCGTGTATCTTTAACTTTTCGCGTTTAACCTGCACACGCTCCCTGGAACCGTCAGCTTTCTCCCCGAATTGTTTACGGGACTGATCTTCTTCTTTTGGAAGTGCCAACTGTGGGGTTCCCTCCAGAACAGCCTTGTAAACCGCTTTGATCGCGATTTTGTCCAGCAAAAATCCGAGTCCGTGGCACTTATGGCAAACGCGGCGAGTATCTCCTGTACCGTTGCAGGCGGGACATTCACCTCCTCCGTTGCATTGAGGGCAGATCAGATCCTCGCCATTTGTTAATTCCATAGCAATGGCTCCCGAACCTTTGCACATGCTACATGATCCGGTTCCATGACACATCGGGCAATTCTTTGCAAATCCACCATTGCCGCCACATGCGGTGCATACACACCCGATATATCTCATATCCAGCACCTGACTGTAGAGCGATTCAGGGTATTTTTTCAGTAAAAAGCCACGGGCTTTCACCCCTGCCTCTATGTGTCCTCTCAAAATCGCGTTCAGCGCAAAGAGTGCCAGTCCCTGCTGTTGCAACTCTGGATTTTTTTCAGAGATAACCGACTTTTTCAGGCGGATCACTAAACCGCCGTCATTTGGATACTGCCGGATTTTTTCGATCAACTCACGAGTCCCCTCAACACGGGTTCCGGCTCTGGAATACCTCACGGCAAAAACATTCATGGTCGTCAATAGCAGTGTCATCATCAACACGCAAAGACGTAAATCAACATAGACTCCGCGATACATCAATTTTTTCATAGTTAGCCCTTCCAAATTTTCCTTATAATATACCAGTCCATCATATTTACACAACACTCAACCGAAACTATTCGAGATTTACGCGGTCGATTGCAAAACAAATATTGTTCGAGTCTTGGAAGGATGGGGTGAAAAAGAAAAGATTTAAACTGGCTCATATCGCGCAATGAAACCGTCTCTCGCAAGCGGAACGAGACCCACGGCGC
>CAYTQP010000162.1:0-2834 GCA_964440175.1 uncultured Verrucomicrobiota bacterium | reverse complement strand
TATGATACGCCGGCCGGTGTTGTGCGGGCGTTCTATCAGGTGTTGACGACGACCAGTGCGGGCGGAGGTTATTTTGAGTATTTCATGGGTGATGAGGGTTGTCTCAAGATATCTGAGAACCAGAACATAACAAAGGTCTATCGCGAACCCCGCCTGTCGGATGATGCTTGGGATAAATGGCTCAAGGTCAACTATATCAGCAAAGACACAGAGATTAAACCGCCCGTTGCGAATTCGGGAAAGATCGATGTGCGTGCGTCGCCCCCGCTTGCGGCGTTCTCTCTGCCAGTGCGGTTCGATAAGCCTTTGCACATGCCGCATTTAGAGAATTTCTTTGCGTCCATCAGGGGGGAAGAGAAGTTGAACTGTCCCGCCGACCACGCCTTCGAGAGCGAAGTCGCTGTGTTCAAGGTGAATGAGGCGGTTGCCGCGCGGAAGTTACTGGAGTTCACCGACGCAGATTTCGCAGTTTGACAGACGGCGGAACGATAGACGAAAGCCCTGGATGAAACCGGGGCTTTTTTTATGCGTGCCGATGGAAAAACATATCCAATAACGCGCTATCTTTACCTGTTCATTTCATGCCGGGTTTGTTATAAGTCGCTTTCATTGCGAGACAGCTTGAATGGGCGCGAGAGTAATTAACTGGAGATATTTGTTATGAGAAGACGTGAATTTCTGGGTTCCGCCACAGTTGCGGCGGCCGGGTTGACGATTTTGCCGAGTGGCTCGCGCGCGGGGAGGAATGCGCCGGGCAATAAGTTGAACATTGCGTTAATTGGCGCTTACGGTCGCGCCATGGCTCATTACAAATCCATATCGAGAGAGAATGTTGTTGCCCTGTGTGATGTGAATGAGGATCATATAGCGATTGCCGCCAAAGAATTTTCGCGTGCAAAACATTATGTGGACTGGCGTAAATGCCTTGAGCAGAAGGATATTGATGCGGTTGTCTGTTGCACCACCGATCATACCCATGCGTTTGTTGCCAACTGGGCGATGAATCGGGGTATGCACGTCTACTGTGAAAAACCGCTTGCCAACAGCGTGGAAGAGGCACGGACTGTGCGTGCCACCTATCTGAAGAACAAAGGAAAACTGGCCACTCAGATGGGAACTCAGCGTCATGCAGGAACGAATTTTAACCGAGTACGCGAGCTTGTGCGGGACGGAGCGATCGGCGAGTTGCAGGATGTGTACGCTTGGGGCAACCGCCAGATTCGCAAGTCGGGATATCTGCCGGCGTTGGGGACCCCGCCTAAAAATCTCAACTACGACCTCTGGCTCGGTCCGGCATCCTTCCATCCTTACAACCCCGAATATTTTTCGGGACATCCTGGTGCCAACTGTCTGAATTGGAATATGTATTGGGATTTCGGCAGCGGGCAGGTGGGTGATATGGGTAGCCATACAATGGATCTTGCCTGGAATGCGATTGATGCGGGACTTCCGACCGTTGTGGAGGCCAATGGCGATCAATTTAATTCAGATGTAACGCCAGTGAAGCTGAAGACTCACTTTTATCATCCAGCCAACGACTGGCGTTCGGCGATTCGTGTAAGCTGGTATCAGGGCGGGGCGATGCCGAAATCGCCGTTGCCGTACATTGATTTAAACAAGATAGCGCATGGTGTGATGTTTAAGGGTTCAAAGGGGATTATTGTGGCGGGTTTCAGGACCAGGGTTTTGATTCCCTACGGCAAGAATTCTGACCTCTCCTATTATGAGCGTCGCGCACAAGAGGATATGATTCCGAAGATGGGACATTTCCAGGCGGAATGGATAAATGCCTGCAAGGGCGACTTGAAGACTTCCTGTAATTTTGATTATTCAGGGAAGATGATCGAGCAGATGATGCTTGGGCTTGTGGCTTACCGTGTGGGGAAGCGGCTTGAATACGATGGCTCAAAAGGGCGCGTTATTAACAGCGCGAAAGGGAACGCGCTTCTTCGCAATAAATATCGACCGGGATGGGTTCTTAATGGATAGCGGGAAAAGATGTTGGTTTTTGGGGCGTGTCAAGTCGCGGAGATTAGGCGGTTGGTGTGCCGTTTTGCGTGGAAAGGTTTCGGTATGAAGAGGGTTATCGTTGCGTTGGCGAATGGGGCAGAGGATATGGAGGCGGTGATTATTGCTGATGTTTTGCGGCGTGCTGGCTGGTTTGTGCCTCTCGTCGGAGTAGGGCCGGGGATGATCACCTGTTCGAGAGGTGTCCGCATTGAGCCGGACGAGATCTGGGACGAGATTGACGTTTGCAACTATGATATCATTGTCCTGCCTGGAGGAATGTCGGGGATGGAGACATTGAAGCGCGACAGACGTGTGCTTGATCTTTTGAGAGAATTTGATGCCGACGGCAAGATTATCGCCGCCATTTGCGCGGCTCCGCTCGTGTTGCAGGAGGCTGGGATTCTGACGGGGCGCAGGGTTACGTGTCATCCGGGTGTTGCGGATGGGTTGACTGCAACCGCCCGGGATTCGAAACGAGTGGTTGTCGATGGTAATATTGTAACCAGTCAGGGACCGGGAACAGCTGTAGAGTTTGCGCTTAAACTGATTGAGGTGGGTGAGGACAAGGTGGCGGCGGAAGCTGTCGCTAAAGGATTAATAATATGAGATATAAATCACTGGTTTTGTTACTTCTGGTTGTTGTGTTGTTGATGGGGATGACTATTCTCTATCTGTGTTCGAGGACACCGCTTTCCGGGAGCAGGGCTGAAATGCCGATTGCTGCGTTGGACGAGTTCTATTCCGATGCGGTGCTTGGTGCTGTCTTGGATAAAGAGAAGAATGAAACGGTATTCAGGGTTTTCGCCCCGCGGGCGGCGGCGGTC
>CAYTQP010000161.1:0-2925 GCA_964440175.1 uncultured Verrucomicrobiota bacterium | reverse complement strand
TATGAATTATTTCAGGCAAAGAAAGCCTATTCAAGTGGCATTGTAGAGGGGTTAAACCGCAAGGTGAATCTCGTAACGAGAAAATCTTTCGGTTTTCGCAGCACTGAAATCCTTAGAATTGCACTGCTGCATAGCATGGGAAAGCTTCCTCGCCCAGAATCTACCCGCAAATTCTGCTGAAGAGACAAAAAACTTTCTAATAATAAGATTCCCTTTGTAGAAGCGGAGGCACAGACGGGAATATCGCCTGCACCACTTCATAAGCATATGAAAATACTCATAAATCAAGATATGCTGACCGCCGGGATAGGCGTAAATGAATCCTTTTATCAACTGGTTGTGCTTAAAGAGATGCTGGCTTCAGCATTGTTGCACATTGCCATTAACCGGCAAGGGAATATTCCGCATTATCGCCGGATGCGTGAAGAGAAGTTGGGCGGTGATCTCGGCGGATGGAAGCTGAAGCATACGGGAGAGAACACGTCGGTAAATCTCAATCTGCGGACAATACCCCTCTACCGCACGGTCAATTCCTGATGCGTCCGTTATGCGATTACTTTTGTAGTCGAGTAGATATACATGAACGGGAACGCCCGTGACATCCTTAATTATCGTGACGCGATCAAACGCGCCCGATATCCATTCTCCATCCAACACAACCTCGAAGCTCTTTTCGCGCCAAAGCTCAAATTCAAAAGAAGGCTGCATAAATGCGACGCGAACATCTGGATTACGTATATTCTGAAGGAACTGAGCGACAACTTTACTCTTAAGGGAATCAGGGAAAAGTGCTGATTCGCTCCAGACTTTGGCAATATCGTTTTCGTCACATTCGTCAATCCACTCCAGCTCTTTGAACAGGTCGTGAACGGCGTTACCAAATTGCAGGCTGGCTCCATACGGTTCGGTGAAAAGTTCCCCTATTTTCCTTTCGTCGTTCGCAGTTGAGACGGATGGCATCACTCGGCGCAAGCGGACCCGGCGCGATTTCCGGGCGCAGAAATCGGAAGGAATGCATGGACTCCCTTGCTTCGCATTAATCGCAACATCTCCACGCTCAATTCCGTTATACCAGTCCCTCCGTCCTGTTTCATACAAAAGCGTGTGCTCACTCTCACCCCAATGAACACGATCTTCGCCCAGAATAGATATTTCCATACCCAACTGACGTTTCAGAAATGCCGCCATATTTAGACTTTTCGCAGTTTTTCCGGGATAGGATGTCACCATATATAGTCCGCGCTTGGCACGTGTCATTGCCACATACAATGTGCATAGATTTTCAAAAGATGCCTCAACGTTACTTCGCTCCAATGCGGACGTAAGAATATCATCCATCCCGACCACGAATTTTCCAGGATTCTTTAAAATCCAGTTTGTTCGCCCGTTCGCGTCAGTTTTATCTTTCAAATATTCCGGTTTCCATGCTTTGTCGATCGATTTATTTTGTAGCTCCGGCAGTATAACAATGTCGAATCCGAGTCCTTTCGACTGATGAATTGTCATAACACGCACCGCCTTACCAACGGCAATACTCTTAATTCCGTAATGAGTCGCGAAAGACAGGAACTCATCCGGTCGCGGTGAGTTCAATTCGTCAAATTCGATTGCCGCATCTTCCAATTGATTGAGTCGATCCGTAGCAAACCCATCGGGATGCACTGCAGCCGACAGAACATTGCGCCACTTTCGGATAAAGCCGCGCATCCCAAACCGTTGCATCTCGTCGAGTAATTGTGCATTGAATGTTTTGTCGTCAAGATTCACCTCCAGTGGACTCATCTGAATATGTCCGTACGCAAGTGTGTCGCCCGGATGAGCGGCATATTTCATCATCGCCAAAATCAGGCTTACAGCATCACTCTCATCGAGCTTGGTGCCGCCTTCGTTCACAATTCGTAAACCGGGACAACTTTCGCGCAGGAAAGCAGTTAATCTTATGCCTTGAATATTGGTTCTCACCAGCACTGCGGCGGAGAGTCCGCACCCGACTGGATCAATCTGGTTGAGGATGTCTGCCACTACTTTATAGCGATCTTTCTCGTCAGGCTTGTTCTTTGGGTCGTGGCAAACCGGCTCCAGGAGTGCCACATACCCACTTATGTCGTCCAGTGCCGTCGAATGCCTGCGCCAGACCTCTGCCCATCTCTCAACCGCGCGTTCTGGCAATTCGTCACACACCAACTCCCCGAAAACAGCGTTGACTACAGAGATCACCTGCGAACATGAGCGGTATGAGACCGTGAGCGGTTTGTTCACAATCCGCCCTCCATAACCCTCCTGAATGCGATTGAAAAGCTCTGGATTGCCCCCCCGCCAGCCGTAAATAGCCTGTTTAATGTCGCCGACATAGAAGAGGCTCCTTCGTCCACTTTCATCCTGAACAAGCTCGTCAACGAGGTTGCTTAGTATATCCCACTGGAGGTCGCTGGTATCCTGAAATTCGTCAAGCATCCAGTGGTCGAGTCTCCTGTCGAGGCGATAATCTATCGATAAACGCATGACATCGTTTCCTGCCTGACTGAGGATGCGTCCCGCACCGCGAGGGTTACCGTGAGCCAATAGATACTGCGCGTCGCTGAATGTCAATTTTCCACATCTTTGAATAGTGTCAATATAAGCGTTTTCGTACTGCTCCAAAACCCGGAACATTCCAGCTGTCTGCTCCAGAGCAGAGAGCAACGCAACCCCGATAACATGCGAAACCAACTCCAGCATCGCCCGGCATCCATCTCCGTCAATTATATAATCTTTCCTTTCAAGCTTTAACGTCACAGATCCGTTCCGCAACGCGGATGTGCCCGGTTGCTTAAAAATATACTCCAAGGGCTTGCTCCACTTGAGGGTTTGCGGAAAGCTGAGGGCATCTGCCGCGAAATCGCACAGTCGAGTGACAGCCTTTTCACTGAACCCCTGCTTCTCCGC
>CAYTQP010000160.1:0-2943 GCA_964440175.1 uncultured Verrucomicrobiota bacterium | reverse complement strand
CCGCTCTCACTCCGAGAAGAAATGTACCTTTGGCGGCCCAGTCGCGGGATGATCCCGCTCCGTACATTTTGCCGGCCAGCACAATGAGCGGTGTGTTGGACTCTTTGTACTTCATTGCGGCATCGAACATGGTCATCTTCTTTTGGGCGGGATGGTAGAGTGTCCAGCCACCTTCGTGCGTTACGAGTTTGTTGCGGATACGTATATTGGATAAGGTTCCTCGCATCATCACTTCGTGATTGCCACGGCGACAACCGAAGGAGTTGAACTCTGCCGGTGTCACTCCGTGGCTGGCGAGATAGTCGGCGGCAGGACTGTCTGCTGGTATCGCCCCGGCCGGCGAGATGTGGTCGGTGGTGATGAAGTCGCCGTAAAAGCCAAACACAGCAGCATCTCTTATCTCCCGAAGTTCGGGTGTGTTTTGGTCAATTCCGTCGAAAAAGGATGGTTCGCGGATGTACGTGGAGTTCTCCTCCCATTCAAAGACGGAACTGTTTTCGGCGGGGAGTTTCTCCCACATCTCGCTGGAGGCGGATATATTGGAGTAAACCTGTCGGCAGAGTTCAGGGTTGGCCGCCGTGTCGAGAAGTTCCTCAATCTCGCCGGGCGTGGGCCAGATGTCGGTCAGATAGACCAGTTGTCCGTCGAAACCTCGGCCGATTGGGTCGTTTTGTATGTCGATGTCAACCGTTCCAGCCAGCGCGAACGCCAGCACCAGTGGCGGTGAGGCGAGATAGTTGGCGCGTGTCAGGGCGTGAATGCGACCTTCGAAGTTGCGGTTGCCGCTCAGTACCGAGGTCACGATAAGGTCATCCATTTTGATGGCGGATTCAATCTCTTCCGGCAGAGGTCCACTGTTGCCGATACAGGATGCGCAACCGTAGCAGACGATGTTGAATCCCAGTGTTTCGAGCGGAGTCAGCAAATCTGTATTTTTGAGGTAGGCCGCAGCGACATGTGATCCCGGGGCCAGGCTTGTCTTGACGTGGGCGGGAACCCGTAGACCCTTCTCCACCGCCTTGCGAGCCATCAATCCCGCTCCGAGAATGAGCGAAGGGATCGCGGTGTTGGTGCAACTGGTGATCGACGCAATAACGATATCGCCGTCTTTGAGTTTTGATGTGTTTGAGCGGGAGGCTTTATTTTTAACATCGAATCCGCCGACGGCGGTGGGTTTGGAGAGTTGCTCTCTGAACTGACGCCCCAGTTCTCCGAGCGGAATACGCTCATGAGGTTTGCGCGGACCGGCGACGCAGGGTTCAACTGTTGAGAGGTCTAGCTCCACAATGCCGGAGTATTTTGAATGCGTGGCGTTAGGATTACGCCAGAGTCCCTGCTCTTTGCAGTAGCGTTCGACCAGATCCACATGCTCTTCTGTCCGTCCGGTTTCGCGCAGATAGCGGAGTGTTGCGGCATCGACTGGAAAGAATCCCATTGTCGCGCCGTATTCCGGTGCCATATTCGCGATGGGAGCACGGTCGGTTAATGAGAGGTTGTCCACCCCTTCGCCGAAATATTCGATGAAATGTCCGACCACGCCGACTTTACGCAGCATTTGGACAATGTGCAAGGCTATATCGGTTGGTGTGACTCCTGTTCGTGGCGCACCTTTCAAATGCATACCTGTGACAAGCGGGGAGAGCATGGGGATTGGTTGACCGAGCATCGCCGCTTCGGCTTCAATGCCGCCGACACCCCAGCCGAGAATTCCCATGCTGTTGATCATAACGGTGTGTGAGTCGGTTCCGACCAGAGAGTCGGGGAAGGCAGTTGGTCGGGCTCCTGAGTTTTCGGAGAGAGTGACGCATTTCGCCAGATACTCCATATTAATCTGATGGCAGATGCCCAGACCGGGCGGCAAAACGTTCAGCTTTTTGTATGAGTTTTGACCCCACTTCAGGAAACGGTAGCGTTCGTTGTTGCGCTCAAACTCTCTCTTTATATTGTAATCGAGTGCCTCAGCGTTTCCTGCCCGGTCGGTTTGAACAGAGTGATCGATCACAAGGTCTACGGGGATTTCCGGTTCTATGAGGGCGGGATCGAAGCCATTGCGTTTGAGTGCGTTTCGGAGAGCGGCGATATCAATCACCGCCGGGACACCGGTGAAATCCTGTAGCAGAATGCGGGTGGGCATGAATGGATATTCAATGCGTTCGGAGGAGGTGGGGG
Organism: uncultured Verrucomicrobiota bacterium; assembly: GCA_964440175.1. GTDB lineage: Bacteria > Verrucomicrobiota > Kiritimatiellia > CAYTQP01 > CAYTQP01 > CAYTQP01. The sequence goes on along the minus strand of CAYTQP010000160.1, from coordinate 774 downwards.
GCCATTTCGCGAAAGATTCAACGTGTTCAGGCGTGTATGCCGGATGTTCCTGCATTCGGATCATGGATTCCAGCAGTATTTTCAGGGAGAACGGCAGAGCGGAGAGGGAGCCGGACTCCTTCTCCAGTGCCGCCAGACTGAAATAGTCAACCCTGCTGCCGTCAGACAGGTTCAGTTGTTTCCGTGTAAACTCAAAATCTTTCATTTAGTCGTCCTTGTTACGATTTCTACGTGCGGATTATTTACCAAACTGCTGGAAAAGTTGCAACATTATACATTTTTTAATACATTTTTTTGATGTTGTCGCGTGATTTTCACACAATAAAAACGCAATTAAATTTTTATGGAAAAACTGATCAATTTATTTAAATTTCACGCATTTCCTTTGGGTAGCGTTGCAATAGTTGCCGGCTAACATGATATTAAAAAAGCTTGCAATTTTAAAGTTGATCAGTTATGTGTTACTAATAGTTTTTACAAAATTGCAAAGGAGTATGTTTATAATGAAGAGAAAATATATTTTTTTATCGATTGTCATGATGGTTTGTTTTGTTTTTTCGGTGCAAGCAAATGTAATAAGCACGAATCTTAATGTCGTTGGGTTTGCCACCACTGGGGCTGGTTCTGCCAGTACGGGAACAACGCGTAATGTTGTCTTTACCGATGGCACCAACACGGTCACTATTGCTTTGAACTTGAGAAGCAGTCTGGATGCCTCGGAGTCAGGGGTGCTGGGGGCTACGGCGAACAATGGGTTGTACAACGACTCCGATG
>CAYTQP010000159.1:0-2963 GCA_964440175.1 uncultured Verrucomicrobiota bacterium | reverse complement strand
CGGTCTCGCCTTCCGCCTCCAAATCCGCACGTGTTTTTCCGAAAGCCAATGCCTCGGTCTGCGCGAAAAAGTTAGCCATCAGCTTGTCGTGATGATCGCCAACGGGATTTTGCGACTTGCAGAACCCGATGAAATCACATGGTATCATTTTTGTCCCCTGATGGATCAGCTGGAAAAATGCGTGCTGACCGTTAGTCCCAGGTTCGCCCCAGACAATCGGTCCAGTCTGCGTTTCCAAACGCCGTCCCTCACGATCCACCGACTTGCCGTTGCTCTCCATATCCCCCTGCTGAAAATAGGCGGCAAAACGGCTTAGATACTGATCGTAAGGCAAAATCGCCTGCGTCTCCGCCCCGAAGAAATTGTTGTGCCAAACTCCCAGCAACGCAAGAATAACAGGCATATTCTCACTGAATGGCGCAGTTGCGAAGTGGCAATCCATGTGATTGCACCCCGCCAGCATTTCACGGAAATTCCCGGATCCAATGGCTATCATAAGTGGCAGGCCAATCGCCGAGCAAAGAGAGTAGCGTCCCCCTACCCAGTCCCAGAACTCAAACATGTTCTCCGTGTCTATCCCGAACTCCTCCACCTCGTCCACATTTGTTGAAACTGCGACAAAATGCCGCGCTACCGCCGCACGGTCTTTCAACGTACTAAGACACCAATCGCGTGCTGTGTTCGCATTTGTCATGGTCTCCATCGTTGTGAAGGTCTTCGATGCCACGATAAAGAGTGTCTCTTCGGGGTTGAGGTCGCGAACGGCTTCGCTGATATGGGTTCCGTCCACATTTGACACAAAACGCAACGTAAGATCACGCATAGAGAACGGCTTCAGTGCCTCATATGCCATAACCGGTCCCAGGTCTGAACCGCCAATACCAATGTTCACAATATTTCTAATCGGTTTTCCCGTGTAACCCTTCCACTCTCCAGATCTGATCTTTTCGGCAAAGAGAGCCATCTTGTCAAGCACGCGATGCACCTCCGGGATCACATTCTCGCCATCCACCAAAACCTTCGCGGTCGCAGGAGCACGCAACGCTGTGTGCAACACCGCCCGATTCTCCGTGCGGTTGATCTTCTCGCCGGCAAACATTGCGTCAATCTCTTTCCTCAACCCCGCACATTCAGCAACATTCAGCAGAAGTTTCATCGTCTCCGGCAAAATAACATTTTTCGAGTAATCGAGAAAAAGATCGCCCGCCTCCAGCGAAAACTGTTCCGCACGTGCGCTGTCATCCGCGAACAGGTCACGCAGATGACAATTCTTCATCTTCGCGAAGTGCTTCTCCAACATCACCCATTCATTGCTATTCTTGATCATTCCTGTCTCCATAAATTTTTCTTCACTCTGTTAATGTTTTCACCGCGAACACCAAACTGATGCCTGCGCAAAGTAGCAAGCAGTCATACCCAATTCAAGCAAAAAAGCGAGGAGCGAAGAAAGTGGGAAGAAGACTCCGATGTCACTCCTCATCCACACCGCTTTTCAAGAGTCTCATCCGGCAGTCATGCAACGGCAGGTAGATTGAGAATGTGGTTCCGCGACCGGGCGCACTGTCTATCTCGATCTCTCCGCCATGATCGCGCACAATACGCTGTACAATCATAAGCCCCAGTCCTGACCCGCCCTCTTTTGTGGTTTTATAGGCATCAAAAACGCTATCGATATCCTCAGAGGTTATCCCCTTGCCAGTGTCACGAAAAGAGATTCCCAGGAAGAGGTCGGCAACCGAAAAAGTTATCTTCAAAATACCGCCACTCTCCATCGCCTCGATGGCGTTTTTTATTATATTGAAAAACACTTGACGTATCTGTCCCCGGTCAACCCGGACATTTGGCATCTCTTTTCGGTTCTCAAGCTCAATGAGTACATTCCGATCCTCAATCTCCTGATGTAAGAACTCCAGGGTCTCTTTGATTATACCGATTATCCTCACAGGCTCCAGCCTGGGCTGAACAGGTCGCACCGCTCCAAGAAACTTCTTTATTATCTGGTCGAGCCGTGCAACTTCGTTTCGCGCCACTCCAAGCAGTTCCGCTACCTCACCTTTGCTCTCCGGCGGCAACTCATCCAGTTCACGCTCAAGAAGTTGCAGGTGAACGTCCAAAGAATTAAGTGGGTTGCCAATCTCGTGAGCGACAGCGGCGGCCAAAAGCGTTATCGCCTGAAAGCGCTCCGACTCCAGTGTACTGGCGGCATTGCGGCGCTCTCTCGTCACATCGCGCAAGATTATCACCGCGCCCTTTTCATCTGAATCCGTCAACGCCATCGGGACGATGTAGAACGCAAGGAAGCGATGCGTTGGATATGTTATCTCTATCTCACGGTTGACCAGGCGCACCCACTCGTTCTCGTCCAACTCCATAATTAAATCCCAGTCAATAGCCCGGAAATAACGCTTTATATTTTTCCCCGGTGCGGATTCGGGATCGAATCCGATCAGCTTCCCTGCCGAGCGATTGGCGTAAATAATTTTGCCGCAGCCGTCAATTCCTATGACCCCCTCCTGCAATGCGTGAAAGATTGTTTCCAGCAATCCTTTTTCCTGTGAAAGGTGTAAAAAATGAGATTGCAAATTGTTCGAATCTATGCGATCCATTTTTTCAATCAATTTGTCTAAAAATGCGGATTTCATAATTGTGTATTTTTTTTATTTTTTTTGTTTAATTTTCGTCAATAAATGTACTCAATACAGGGTGTAGCAAATTTAGGTATTTTTTGATAATGAAAACATCAGCAAAAGAAGGGCGAAATAAGAACTTCTTCGAGGAACGTAAGATATGAGTAACGATCTTTTTTTTGATTCTGATTTCGTTTCCTGTCCTGTACATGGAGACGAATTTCTACGTGAATGCAATATATGTGGCAGCGAATTCTGTACACGTTGCTTCCCGCGCTCGCTTGCCTGTGAAGAATGCGGCGGCTACGAGGAAGGCGATCACCACCACAACGGAGA
>CAYTQP010000158.1:0-3010 GCA_964440175.1 uncultured Verrucomicrobiota bacterium | reverse complement strand
ACAGATGGTGAAGGTGTGTACACATTTGACGGCGGACGGACTGAGGACGCAGTGGGTTGCGCAACGACCGCACTGCGTACATTTTTCAGGATCGATTTGCCAGACCATCTCCCTCTGTTCGCGGTTTGATGCCGCTAAGACAATGCCGCCAATCGTCACCGCCAATGCTCCGCGTATAAAGTCGCGGCGACCGTGTTTTTCGCTGTTCTCATTTCGATTGTTCACGTAATCGTCTCTCCTTTTTGCAATTATCACGTAGCCGGCAGTGATCGCACGGCCCGCGGCAGTCCATGTTCCGGCGTTCGGCGCGTGTTCCGAGAACTGCGCAGAGCGCGAACAGACTGCCCAGTGCGCTGATACGGATACAGCCCTTTAAAAACTCATGGCGATTCATTCTCATTTCAGCTCTCTTTTTTCAATCCTTTCAAATATCCGGATTTTGTTCATGGCGGTGTCGAGAACGAGTATACGTCCATTGGAGTCCACTGCCAAGTCCAGACCTGTCACTTTGGCATCGAACTGTTCCGGACCCGCTACGACGCAGAGCAGCTCGCCTGTCGGACCGTGGATCTTGACACGAGGCAAACCCTTCTCGCTTGTCACAAAAGAACCATTTGGCATCAGTGCGATATGGGATGGATTGCAACAGCCGCAGAAACCGTCGATCTGAAAGGAGCTTCTTTCCCAAGAAGTTATCAGCGCGCCGTTGGAGCGGTATTTTTCCAGAGCGTGAAGTCCTGGATTGACCACCCAGATAGAGTTTTCATCTGTCACCGCAATGTCGAAATATGGGCTTGGAACTACAAACACGTCTCCGAGTCCATCAATACCTGTGCCGTCAATACGGATGACGGGCTTCCCCTTGCGATTGAATCCCCAAACCACGCGAGTTCCCGCATCGGCGGCATACACGATGTCGGTGGTGACCGCCAGCGATGTCAGCCATGCGTTTCCGCCAAGGCTCTCCCAGACATCCACCATCTCTCCGTCGATATTGTAAACCTCAATGTTGTCACGCATTCCGACATATATTTTGCCATCCCTCCCCACTGAGAGGCAGTCGGGAACCCCGTTCACGCTGAATTGTCCGTGAATTTCGCCGTTGGCGTTGAATATCTGCACGCCATTTGCACCAGAGACATATATGCGGTCGTTACGGTCGATGCAAATCGCCCGGATTTGTTTGAGTGTCGGATTTATCGATCCGGTTTCGGTGTAGGCGATGAGCTTTGGATTGACCGTGCGGTACTTTTCAATATCGTATATCAGTGATCCGCTCGGTTCAACGCGCTGGGTAAAGCGCAACGTAACGCCCAGCGCGAGAACGACACTCATCGTTGCGCCAAACCACAACCAGTTCCTTTTTGACTTATCAGCGTTCATGTCGCATCCTTTCCTACATCAATGCAAACCATTCTCTTTGAGTCACGCATTAGCATGCGTGTTCCGGCGATGGCGATTGGACCCCATGCGTCGTGACCGTCCAAAATTTTGTGTCGCGCCAGTTCCGTATATTTTTCCCTGCTGACGGGAATCATTGTGAGAACGCCATCATCGCTCAGTATGAAAAATTTGTTGTCGGCAAGCAGAAATGGACCAAGTCCAAAGCGGGCGGACTTTCCGCTCGCCCACACCAGTTTTTTGCTGTCAGGATCATAGCAGACGAACTGTTGTCTCAGTGCGCCACTGTCTTTCGGCATTATTCCGTAGAGCAAACCTTCGTGGTAGATCGGGGTTTGCTGTTCGGATGCCAGCCACTCTTTCGGACTGTTGTCCGCTATGGTCTTGGCTTCAAAACCACTCGCCGTTTTTTCGACTTGAATCATTCTCCCTCCTCCGCCGTAGCCCGCTGTGATGAAAATACGGTTATCGCTGAGTTGCACAGGGGATGGCGCGACCACAGGTTTGTTCCATGGCAGTTTCCAAAGCATCTCTCCTTTGCCGTCAGCGGAGACCCCCAGTATTCCCCCGATTGCACAGTAGACGTACATCTTTTTACCGAAGATTGTCATAGGTATGATTGACGAATGCGACATCTTCCAACCGTTGACATTCGCGGTTTGCCACAAAACCTCGCCCGTCCCGCAATCCACCCCCATCATCAGTGTGTCGGTTCCCGCTGGGGCGAGGATGGCGGTTTCCCCGTCGATGAGCGGGCACTGTCCTGCGAACCAAAGCGGTTCAGTTGTGCCGTATTCAGAAAGTAGATCGATTCCCCAGCGGAATTCGCCGGTCACGGAGTTCACGCACATAACCTGACAGCGCGGACCAAGCGTGACGACCCATTTCGCGGTGACTGCCGGAATAGTGCGCGACAGACCATGATTGCGTTTTGCCGGGACTTTATAAAAACGTCGCCAGATTTCGCGTCCGTCATTCAGCGACAGACACCGTAGCGCGTCTCCACGCCGTTCCTCGTCATAGTCGAGTAGATAGATCCGACCATTCAGCACCGCTGCCGCCGCATGTCCTTCGCCCAGTTTAATTGACCAGATAACTTTTGGCCCGTCTTCCGGCCATTTGTCCATCAGTGACGCTCCATTTCGGCAGATGTTGTCGGACTCTGGACCGCGAAAGCGCGGCCACGTTCCGGGAAGATCAGAGGCTTGCCCGTCAAATGTTTCGAATTGTCCCTCAATATTCACCTCAAGCTCAATCTTGTTGTCAGCGAACGGAGCGTCATCTTGCCCAGGCAAGCTCAGCTCTAAATTGCGGTTTGACTCAGGATTGATCCACGGCAGAAGAAACACCGCGCCTGTTGCAAGTGATAGAAACAGTGCGACATAAACGACTGGCAGACTGAGATGACTCTTTTTCATTATGATGCCAGCCTATCAAAGCCTGGCAGCCAATGAAACACAAAAAACTTCGATTGCGTAGCTTGGATTAACAATACAAGTGCAAAATCAGGAATCGTCCCCAAAATTGTTAAAACTCAAAAGCGGTCTCCACCGCCTAACCCGAACATTGCATGAGTAGCTGATGCTTTCTTGCAAAGGCGCAATAAACG
>CAYTQP010000157.1:0-3025 GCA_964440175.1 uncultured Verrucomicrobiota bacterium | reverse complement strand
TAAATGTCAGCGTTCCGTCTACGACCACATGCCAGAACACAGGGACTTTGATTTCATTCCTCTATGGAACATGCGGGTTGTCTTTCGGTATCGAATGCGACGGGTCAACTGCCCCTCATGCGGGGTTAAAGTCGAACAGATCCCGTGGGCAGATGGCAAGGTGCGCATTGCAAAACCATTCCAGCTATTTCTTGCTGTATGGGCCGAAAAACTCTCATGGAAAGAGACTGCACAAATGTTCCACACGTCCCGGGACAACGTTTTCCGTTCTGTGAAGAACATGGTGGACTACGGTCTTAATCACCGCAATCTCGACAATATTAAGACTATAGGCGTAGATGAAGTCCAGGTGCATGCGGGTCAAGACCATGTCACTTTAGTCTATCAAATAGACGAGGGTCTTCGTCGCCTCCTCTATGTCGCCGAAAAGCGCACAGTCAAAGCGTTCCTCGGATTCTTCAATGAAATCGACAAAGAAAGATCGCAACGAGAAAATCTTTCGGTTTTCGCAACACTGAAATCCTTAGAATTGCACTGCTGCATAGCATGGGAAAGCTTCCTCGCCCAGAATCTACCCACAAATTCTGCTGAAGAGACGCAAATGGCAACACTGGGGACGGACTTTTGATAAATCAGCGATTTCACTTCGGAATAATGTATGACATGATTTCGTCTTTCGGTGCAAGCTGTGACGGAGGTGTCATAACTCCATCAGGTCCGCGACTGACAACAACAACCATACTATCGACAATCTCTTGTCCGCCACTGTAGAAATCAACCTTCCCGTTGTAATCGGCATCAAGTTTAATCTCGTATTGAGCATCCCAGGGATCCTCGAACTTGCCTTTCCATACCTGACCCGGCTTATCTGTGTCCCGCACGGTCAAAAACGTTTCCTTTTTAGGATTGCTTACAACTCCGTTTGAACGTCCCGTCAAGGCATATATTATTTTTTTACTGTCGTTGGTATGACCTTGCGCACCCGTGAAATACTCTGGCTCCGGCATGTTTTGACTTCCGCTTGGCATCGGCAGTTTGCCATAAAATTGATAGTAAGCAAGGATAGCGGCCTCTATGGCATTAACATCTTTTCTGGCTTGGATTTTGCTGGCCTTTTCTCTCGCCTTGAAAACAATCGGAGTCGCAATAGCCATCAAAATGCTTATCACCATAATCACCAGCAACAACTCCACCAGAGTAAATCCAAAATCTCTCTTATTCATAACCAACTCCATCAATAGTTACTAAGCACCACGCCAACTCAATTTCCATCACAATGTAACATGCGCACATGCCATTTCCAAGAATCATTTATGGGTTTTTATCCACTAGAACAAATATCCGACTGGCAAACGCTGGCAGCAAAACCTTTTTTATCCTCTCCTGGCTTACCGTGTAACTGCCAGACATCCCGCCGGGATCTAACTTTCTCCCGTCCCCTACCATGCGCCAGTAACCAGCTGGAAACGGAACATCAAAATATGAGGGTGTCCCGGACGCATTGAGGAGAACTATAAACCCCGCACCGGGATACCTTTTATCGCCATTAATTATATAACCCAGCGACTGATTATTATCCGGCATTATCCATTTGTAATGTCCACCTGCTCCATATTCACCCGATCGTAGCGATTCTCCCGCCCGGCTCAATCTCATATGGATAAGCTCGCTATAATATCTCATGGTCTCACCCGCCGATCTCTGTCGTCGATCAATCCATGACAACGCATCAAGATCACTACTACGCAGAAACTCCTGCCCCGCGCTTAAAGCCGGTATACCGCACGATGTGAACAGCATAGTTGCCGCCAGACAATTGCAACGCAAATCATGATCCTCCCACTTCCGTTTTTCATCTCTCATCGTTGAATAAAGTTCCGCCGCAAGACGTAATCCGTCACGGTTCTCAAGAGAACTCACCGTCCGTGGAGTCTTCATCAAAGAATCTTTCGCGGCATCCTCAAACAACGCAATAACTTCATCACGACTCCCCTTGCCCGTAACAAACCTTCTCACCGTCTCAGAAAAATTATCGTTTCGGAACAACCAACCGTCCATATTTTGACTCTGCTTCTGCTCGAGAGAACCATGACCATCTGCTATCAACAAAACTTCAGGATTAATCCCACGCGCCACGTCGCGAACAGCCGTCAGTGTCTTCTCATCAATCAAACCGGCGCAGTCAAACCTGAAACCATCAATGTGAAACTCCTCCATCCAATAGCGAATATTGTCCAATATCAGCCGCCTCATCATCGGTGCCTTAATTCGTACGCCACGCTCAGAGAGAGATGCATTGTGATTGGTGCGCCCTGAATTCAGATTGCCGTAGTACTTCGAATCCAAATGATCAAACGTTGCGGTTCCGTCAATGTGTCCATACCCCACTTCCATGATTACGCCAAAGCCGTGACCATGCAACTCGTTGACAAGCTGTTTAAACTCATAATACTGCGAACCGTTCAGCGCATCACTCCCGTAAGACGACTCCGGCGCGAAAAGATGAGTGCTGCCACAACTGGAAGAACGCAAACTCGACTCATTCGCGAACTCGGCAACCGCCATCATTTCAATCATGTTGACACCCAGCTTTTTGAGGTGATCAATCCCCGTCCTCTTTCCAGCCGTGGCTGAGAAACCTCTGTATTTCCCGCGCAACTCCCGATCCACCCCCGCCGATGAATGCGCAGAGAAATCACGTATATTCGTCTCATATATCACCATTTTGCTTCTTTGAGGAGAGCTGTAATCCTTATCTGTCCAACCGCTGAAACAATCGTTGGTGGCTCCAGGGTCAATCACTATACAACGGGCATCCACAGGGGTGACAGCACGCGCGTATGGATCACCTGCGTACACCTGCGGGTCAAACTCCGCCCCACTCCCCTTCACCCTGAACATATAGCCGTATCCCGTCAGCAACCCGGAACACCGTGCCTCCCAAACCCCATCCCGATCAGAACTCATTTCAACGATCTCCGTCGGCACGGCGCAGACCGCGCCGGAGGCGAGTCCGGGCAGATCA
>CAYTQP010000156.1:0-3058 GCA_964440175.1 uncultured Verrucomicrobiota bacterium | reverse complement strand
GCCTGCTGGCAGAGATGTATGAACGTAAGACAGGGTTATGCCGGGATGCGGATGTCGAATCGCTTCTATCCGAAACAGGCGCACGGCTGACAGGGTGTATGAAGAACAAGACTCGCCGCTTCAGTTTCAAGTGTGACAATGCCCCTCAACCGAATGCGCTGGCTCTGCCGGGTGGGTTTATATATATTTCGTTGCCGCTACTGGAGCTTTGCGGATGGAACCGGGATGAGACCGCTTTTATCCTGGCGCACGAGATGGGTCATATTGTCCGCGCTCATGCGTCGAAACGGTTTATCACTTCGCTGGCAGCGAACGCGGTTTCAAAGACAGCAATTCATGGTGGTTACGCCAAAAGGGTTGTGCTGGATATGCTTGTTAAGGTGATGGGACGCGGTTACTCGCAGGCACAGGAGTTCGATGCCGACCGTTTCGCTCTCAGGTTGTTGCGGGCGGCGCACATTGATGCCGGGGCGGGGGAGCGGGCTCTTGCGCGGATGGGAACGTTGAACGGAACGGAGGACAGCGGGCTGGGGCGCTACCTCTCGACGCATCCGCCAATAACCGAGCGCATTGCCCGTATCAGGACGCGTTGCGCTGCTCAAAACTATGGAGATGCGTGAAAGATGGAAGTGCGGAGTGACTGAACGGCGAATATATGATCTGACAGGCGTTGTTCAGGGCGTGGGATTCCGTCCGACACTGGCGCGGCTGGCGCGAGATGCCGGTTTGCTCGGCTGGGTTCAGAATTGTTCGGGCAAGGTGCGTCTTCTTCTGGATGGTGATCGGGAAGTGATTGAGGCCTTCGCCGACAACCTTCCCTCCATGCTGCCCCCGAATGCCCGGCTGGATCGGATGGAGCTTGTCGAGTGCGGACGAATAGAGGAATATGCGAAAACTGCAGATTTCCATATCCGTGAAAGTGACAGCACCTCCAGCGGGGAGGTCGTCATTCCAGCCGATCTCGCCATTTGTGATCTGTGCGCACGTGAGATATTGAGCGTAGACAACCGCCGCTATGGATACCCGTTCACCACTTGCACCGCCTGCGGTCCGCGTTACACGGTGGTGAACGCCATGCCATACGACCGTGAACGCACAACATTGCGCGATTTTCCGCTCTGTCCCCGTTGCCGGGCGGAATATACCGACCCCGACAACCGCCGCTTCCACGCAGAGTCTATCGCGTGTCCCGAATGCGGACCGCATCTCTGGATCGAGATGCTGAATGGTGTTCGGGTTGATGAAGATGTGTTGCGATTTGCGCGTGCGACGTTGAGCGCAGGGCAGATTGTGGCAGTTCGCGGGATTGGTGGTTTTTTGCTGGCCGCTGATGCTTTCAATCTCGAAACCTTACGGCTTTTACGGGAGCGCAAGCGCAGACCAGACAAGCCGTTTGCCATAATGGCACGCGATTTGCGGACATTACGCAAATACGTCAAGCTCACTGATGCCGCAGTGAGCCTGCTCACCTCTGCAACGGCACCAATTGTGATAGTCGAGAGCAGGCGATATTCCGGGTTGAACCGAGAGCTTTTGAATCGGGATATTGCGACAATCGGCGTGATGCTGCCGACCTCACCACTTCACAAGCTACTCTTTGAGCCTCTGGTGGGCGACGATGTTCCTGCGTTCGATCTACTGGTTATGACGAGTGGCAATCGCGCTGGTGAACCGATCTGCATTGGAAATGATGAGGCGCGTGAGCGTTTGTTGGGCATTGCCGACATTCTGCTCTGCCATGACCGCGAAATAAATTTACGCAATGACGATTCGCTTTTCGCTATCCGTGCTGGTGTACCGCAGGTATGGCGACGTGCTCGCGGGTGTGCGCCAGATGCAATCCGTCTGGACCGAAAACTTTCACGGTCAGTTCTGGCGATGGGGGCAGAATTAAAAAATAGTGTTGCCGTGGGGATGAATGATCGCGTTGTGCTCTCGCCTCATATCGGTGATCTTGACACACCGGAAGCGGTTTCAGGATTGGAGCGGGTTGCGGATGAACTGCCTCGTTTTCTTGAGATTGCACCTCAATCCGTTGCAATCGATATGCACGGCGATATGCAGTCGTCAAGATTGGGGCGGCGACTCGCCGGGCGATATGACATTCCTGTGATTGAGGTTCAGCATCATCATGCCCACGCAATGGCGTGCATGGCTGAACATGGACATGATACGGGGCTTGCGCTCGTAATGGACGGCACAGGACTTGGCGATGACGGCGCGATCTGGGGCGCGGAACTTTTGGAGATTGACCGTAGCGGATACAGGCGTTTAGCCACATTCGAGCCCGCTCCTTTGCCCGGTGGAGATGCTGCCACTTTGCGCCCTCCCCGACAACTCGCCGCCCGACTTCTCCAATATGGCTTGGAGATGCCCGAAGAGATGCGTATTCGCCTGGGATTGAGTGACGAGGAGCTTAACGCCTGGTCTTTACAGATTAAAAACAGAATAAACACACCATTCACTCATGCCGCCGGACGTCTCTTTGACTCATTCTCCGCCCTGCTGGGATTCAGTGACAATATCGTCACCTATGAGGCACAGGCGGCGATCCGACTCGAGTCGGCGGCACGCGCTTCTTCGCGACGCGGTCTGCCACAGTTGCCTTTCTCGTCAGAGGAAAGGAATGGGTTGCTGTTTATCGATTGGCGTCCCGCGTTTGAAAATATTCTGGATGCGAAGATCAAGACCGGTAGCGAATCTTATTGGGCACTCGCCTTTCATCAGGCTGTCACACAGGCCGCGTTGAAGATGATCGAGTACGGGCTGGCGCAAGTGGAGACCAGTGTGATTGCCCTTAGTGGCGGTGTCTTCATGAATCAGGTGTTGAGCGATCTTCTGACCGAGGTGTTGAGCAAACATGGGATTATTCCGCTTGTTCACCGTCGCGTACCTGCAAACGATGGAGGGATTGCATTCGGTCAGGCCGTTATTAGCGGTACTGGTGTTTAACCTGGATTCGGCAGTTGATGTTCTATGCTTTCGTTCACATTTTCTGGAACCACGAATGCACACGAATTTTCACGAATGGGTTGGGTTTAAAGAGTAGAGCATTCTG
>CAYTQP010000155.1:0-3317 GCA_964440175.1 uncultured Verrucomicrobiota bacterium | reverse complement strand
GGAAAGACCTACCCCCTGGCCCCCTCCCTACGAGGGAAGGGGAGGACCTAACCCCTGGCCCCCTCCCTGCAAGGGAAGGGGAACATCTTCCCTCGCCTGGCAGGGGAGGGGCCGGGGGAGAGGTCTCCATTATCTATAACGAATTTCTGACTCTGAGCGGGATTCCGCCTGAAGCGTTTGACTATCGCCTGGGCAACCGCTCCGCCCTTGAATGGGTTCTTGATCAATACCGCGTCAAAACCGATAAACGCAGCGGCATCACAAACGACCCCAACCGCGAGGATGATCCCGAATACATTGTGCGGCTGATCAAACAGGTCGTAGCCGTCAGCGTGGACACCGTGCACATTGTGAACGGATTGCCTGAACTGGAAGGAAGAAATTAAGAATGAAGGATTCATGTTACGCAGAATTGTTCATGAGTCCTCACTGCTGAAGGGTCTCCCCTGAGTTTTCTTCTACCCGGAGCGGTTACAGCAAGACGCTGTCGCTGTGGAACCCTTACAGGGGATGATATCCGAAACAATGCCTGATTGCTACAGGACTGAAACCGCTATGCGGTACAAAAACTCTCCTGCGTAGAGTGAATTCTTAATTTTTGCTGGAATGACAGTCAAAACTGAAACGTCGAATATTAAGAAGTGACACTCTCAAACTGGATGAGGAGGAAAATGATTATGGATAAGATGGATATTCTCAACTCGGTTGTCAGCATGTTAGTCACAGACGGTAAACTTCCCCCCCAGGAAAATGAGTTCTTAAAACGACTGTGCCAGCGTCTTGAAGTTTCAGAAGATGCCCTGGAAGCGGCTTTTGAGAAATTTGTCCGGGGGGAGGCTTATATCTATCTGCCACAAGATGATGAAGAAAAAAAACGCCTCGTCAACTACTTGCTCGAAGCGGTTGTGGCTGACGGCAAAATTGCCCCGCAAGAACGTCAATTGCTGGAAGCCGTGGTCACACGTCTGGAGGTTCCACAAAAACATTTTGAGGACATGCTCAATATTTTGCTCAGAAGAACGGCTTCGGCTTCGGAAGCCAATGCCTGACCCAGGCGGCGATTGACGATTGGCGAACGTTACGGATGGCATTTTTTACGTCATGTATCATAGAAAATGCGTTGGAACGGCGGTATGTCGATCCTACAAAGATTATCCGTCCTGGCGTGCGGCAATATCAATTGCCGGTTATGTGTGAAAAATGGAGAATAAAGCGGTGCCCTGGTCATCACGGACGGGAATCGGCTGCTCAGAGACCGTCTCTCTGGGTCTGTTCGACTCACGACAGGAAGTTTGTTCGGTTGCGTCCACGGGAGGTTGCCATGCTGTCGAATACTGAAACAGGCATTGTGCGCATCAATGCTCCAGAGAAACGAGCGGGTACAAACATTCCGAGCTATCGCGCCGAGCGTGGTGGAAAATGAGTTGCTGACTTTAACAAGGCTTCGCGCCGTGCTGCGTACTTTGCACGCGCTTGTTGTTGATTTGCAAACCAAGTAGTAAAATGTAGGTATAGGTTTTGATGGTTGTATAAACAAAATTGCTTGTAATAGAGCGATCTGCCCCTAACAAACGTATGCACAAGGACTTCTGCCCGCTGTCGCCAATTCCTCTCGTGTAACGGTTTGTCGCAAATCAGGTTTCCAGCCCATCGTGAGGAGTGGGCAGAAGCCTGTGATGCGAGGCGTTCTCAGGTCTCCCCCCGCGCGGCGGGCAAAGGAAGGAATAGTGAGAGACCTGATAATGGGCGAGTTTCCCTCTCGGCGCATCGGCGTTGTTGCGCCGGGGTCGCCTGATAACACGACACGTTGCCCCAAGACGAGCCGGGCGTCCGAGCCTCCGTGCCTCCGACCCCGACACCCCGCTCGTTTGGTAAACTCGCCCATTAGCATTCCTGTGTCCCGAACATTTTGCATAAAGGAACCGCTACTAATGAATACTGTGAGAACTCTCCAATTGTCATACTGAGTTGTGCATCACTAGCCTCACCGCATCCAGTATCGATACTGTGTATGATTGATGATTGCACAGAACGATAGTTCGCATTACTGCTTGTAAATAGGTCGCATACCTCTGCATGCGTTCTGGTGAAAACTCAAAGATTCGTCTTCACCGTAAAAAAACCTTGAACAAAACTCCTTGTGTCTCTATACTGACTTTGCGATACATGAAAAGATGAAGTGTATGGTCATATTTGGCGTGTCGCACGAGAGGTTCAGGTGAAGAGTTGGATGAGAGCACCCAGAAGATGAGGAGGAGTGTGGAGTCGAGCTAGCAAGAGGTTGAGAGACGATATGGATTTCATCTTTGAATGGGATAAAGACAAAGCCAAACGGAACCGACGCAATCACAAGGTGAGTGACGCAATCACAAGGTGAGTTTTGAAGAGGGGCGCACCGTGTTTGGTGATCCCTTTTCCATTACCATCTCCGATCCTGAACACTCTCATGGAGAAGAACGCTACATTGATATTGGAGAGTCCATGAATGGGCGGCTCTTGGTAGTGGTGTATACGGAACGAACTCCGTACATCCGGATTATCAGTTGCCGAAAGGCCACTCGAAAAGAGCGAAACATCTATGAAGAAGGAACAGACTAAATCACCATCGCTGGATGGCGGCACCATGCGCGCGGAGTATGATTTTCGGGGTGGTGTTCGCGGGAAACACTATCAGGCATATCAGCGCGGACATACGGTCAAAATCCATAATTCCGACGGGACTGTTGAAGTGCATGAGTATACTCTTGAAGATGGCGCTGTGCTGTTAGCGCCAGATGTCCGAGAATATTTTCCCGATTCGGAAGCGGTGAATACGGCATTACGAACACTGATTTCGCTGGTTCCTCAGAAGCCTCAGAGGAGACGGCGTCAAAAGGAGCCAGTATCATAGCTTTTATGAGACCATGTATGCTTGAAATATGGGTAAATATGGGTGTATAGAGAGCGAAAAATGCTAACCAAACAATGCACAAGACGAAATCCGCGCGCCGCAGTTTCAGCATATTCCTCTCGCGTAACGGTGTGTTGCTGTGGCATAGTTCGTTGCCCGTCATCAGGGCGCGAATTCCGCTTGTGATTGTAGGCGTTATCAGGTCTCCCCCCGCGCGACGGGCACAGGAAGGAATAGTGGGAGACCTGATAATGGGGCGAGTGTCCCGCCGGGGTATCGGCAGTTCTCGCGCCGGAGTCGCCTGAGAACACGGCACGTTGCACCAAGACGAGCCGGGCGTCCGAGCCTCCGTGCCTCCGCCCCCGATCCCCGGCTCGTTTGGTAAACTCGCCCCATTAGCTGTCTAGTATTTGTTCACGGTCTGAAG
>CAYTQP010000154.1:0-3360 GCA_964440175.1 uncultured Verrucomicrobiota bacterium | reverse complement strand
ATTCAGGTACCTCTCGGTTGATTCGAGGTGGTGCGTGGAGCAATACTACGTCCCTCCTGCGTTGTGCGTATCGCCTCAACTATACGCCGTCCAACGACAACATCAACAGGGGCTTCCGGTGTGTCAGGGGGCTTTAAATTTTTCCCTTTTAAACTTTCACACTTTTGATGAAGGTTTGGATTAAGAGATAACGAAAAGAGAGAGGGG
The DNA here is from genome assembly GCA_964440175.1 of uncultured Verrucomicrobiota bacterium. Lineage (GTDB taxonomy): Bacteria > Verrucomicrobiota > Kiritimatiellia > CAYTQP01 > CAYTQP01 > CAYTQP01. The sequence continues at coordinate 3,153 of CAYTQP010000154.1, read as the reverse complement.
GTTTGGGGCGGTAGCCCCAAGAAAAATATGGCAAATTCGGACAATGTATTAACTAAGATTCAAGACTTATTGTTGTATCTTATACCGCAGTTGAATAAGTTTCCGCGCAATCAGAAGTTTGTGCTGGGTGACAGGATTCAGAACAAGGTTATGGATGTGCAGGAGTCTTGTCTTCGGGCTTATTATGGGCGAAATAAGCGGTCTGAATTGATTGGTGCGAACCTACAGCTGGAGGTGGTCAGGCATCTTGTTCGCCTTGCTTACAGCTTGCGATTATTCAGTGGCAAGGCGTACAGTGTGATTTCAAATAAGATTGATGAGGTGGGGCGGATGATTGGAGGCTGGATCAGGAGTTTGAGCAAAACGACGCAAAGAGCAACACAATGAGGGGAAGACTTGATAACTTACAATAATTTGTATGATAAAATCAGTTCGTTTGAGAATCTGTACGCGGCGGCAATGCTTGCGAGAAAGGGTAAGCGTTATGAGGATATCGTCGGGAAGTTTTTCACGAACCTTGAATCCGAATTATTTCAGTTAAGCCGTGAACTTTACGGGCAGACCTATCGACCCGGATCATATAAAACGAAGATAATAACCCGACCGAAAGTTCGCATGATCAGTGCTGCCCCATTCAGGGATAGAGTTGTGCATCATGCTTTATGCAGGGTGGTCATGCCGTTGTTTGAGAAGAAAATGATTTTTGATATGCACTCAAACCGTATGGGCAAGGGTACACATTCCGCAATACGGCGGGCACAGAAATTTTCCCGCCGTTATCGGTTTGTACTCAAAGCGGATATTCGAAAATATTTCCCAAGCATGGATCATGAGATTCTTAAAGCTGCATTTAGAAAAACTATTTCTTGTCAGAACACTTTATGGTTGATGGATTTGATAGTGAGTGCAAGCAACCCGCAAGAGACGGTGTACACATGGTTTCCCGGAGATGATCTGGCGCAGGCAGGAATGCGGAGGGTGGGTCTGCCTATTGGAAATTTAACCAGCCAGTGGTTTTCCAGTATTTATCTTTCAACATTTGATCACTGGGTTAAACAGCAGTTAAAGTGTTCGGGCTATGTCAGGTATGTTGACGATTTTTTGTTATATGGAAATGATAAGCGACAGCTTGCGAATTGGCGTACGAGGATTCATGAGCGACTCAATGGGTATTACAGGCTACGGCTGAATGAACGTAAAACAAGAACATTTCGGACTTCTGACGGGATAACATTTCTCGGTCAGCGTATCTGGTCGGATCATCGGCGGCTTGCCCGTGAGAATGTCATTGTTGCGCGAAAGCGTTTGCTATGGAATGTGCGACAGTACAGTAAAGGGCGTTTGAGTGAAGATGAATTACGTCAACGCTGGCACAGTTGGCGGGGGCATGCATCGCAGGCGGATGCCAATGGGATTATAGAACAAATCAGAGTACAGTTATATTATGCTTATGGAGCCACAGGGTAAATACATATCGGTTGATTCGAGGTGGTGCGTGGAACAATACTACGTCCAACCTGCGTTGTGCGTATCGCAACAACAATACGCCGTCCAACGACAACAACAACAGGGGCTTCCGGTGTGTCAGGGGGATCGTGATGATGCGTGTTCGGCGTATCGCTGGGCAGAGCGTGTATCCCTACGGGGATGTTCGGAGTCTCGATATGAAGCCCACCTGAGGTTGCCAGTTCTTCTTTGTGACGAGAAGGGGAACGAACAAGGCGAAGTCACGGGGCTGGTAAGGCGTGAGTCTGAACGTTCCGTTGACTTCTTTATTGGACGATATATTTGAGAAGATCGACACATTGTGGTGACATGTGAAAAAAGAGAGAACTATGATGAAATTTAGTGCTGTTTTGAAAAATGTGATCTTATTGACGCTGATGTTGCCGATATGGACAACGTTTGCCGCGTTGCCACACGGAGTTTCGCAAAGTGTCACGGTTGATACGCGGGTGGTGTGTAAGGCGAGCGAAGGGGTTTCCGGCAATATATGGCTTGATATGCGTGAGATTGACAGTCGGTTGGCTTTTGCGGAGTCGCCTCCGGTGTTGTTGGACAGTGGTGGCAGTGAAGGGATTCCAACAGTGACTGCTTTGTCTCCAAGTGTAGTGCCGGCAGTTGACGGGAGGCAGTGGGTGACGGTACGGGGGCATAATTTTGCGCAAGACGCAGTGGTGACACTGCGAGTTGACGATGAGGTTTATGTTATTCCCGCCAACCGAACGGAGCGGGTGGATTCCGATAAAATTCTTATCTATGTGAATGTTACGTCGGAAGAGGCGATATGGAGTGCGCAGGTGACTAATCCCGGATTTCCAGTGTCTGCGCCACTTAGTTTTGCGGTTGGTTTTCCCGATATTACGCCTGGAACTTTTGTCGATTTTGGTGTGATGTCGCCGGGGCAGACTGCAGATCGCTCTTTTACTGTCCGCAATCGTGGCACGGGTTCTGTCTCGCTGAGTGTGAATGTTGCTTTGCCGTTCAGTGTTGTGAATGGTCCATTTCCGCCGATTGTTTCGGGTGGGCAGCAGGTCGTGACGGTGCGCTATCAGCCTGTGCAGGCTGGCAGTCATGAGAAGATGGTGGTGTTTACGCTTGGATCACGAAGTCTTGGGCGTGTGGTCAGTGGGCGTTCGGCGAGTCAAACAGGTGGTACTGGCACAATAGAGGGAACTGTCGAGATCCCTGTCATGGCAACCACTAAAAAGGTTCCGAATGCACGAATTGAGATCAATCGAGTTGATGGTTTGGAATCTCTGAGCATCGGGCGGGGAGGGAGGACGGATTCGCAGGGGTGTTTCAGCGTTGCCCGGCTTCCATCCGGCACGTATAAGGTTGTTGCTTCGCCGCCGCAGAAATATTACAAGAGTTATGAACGGGCGGTAATTACCGTGAATGTCACTGCTGATGCGACAGTCACTGCCGATTTGACATTGCCTCAAAAGACACCCCCTCCGGTTGTCAGTGCTAAGGATATGCCGATTGTATTGGTTAGAGGGCGCGGCAAATATGGTGTTAATGAGGCGGAATATTGGAGCGAGGTCAAGACTTATCTCGATACAGGACTTTCCCCATTTTTTTTAGCCAAATCCCGGAAATAAGATTTGCGGTTCATTTTTAGGGGGTGGTTTCACTTTTTTAGGGCTAATT
>CAYTQP010000153.1:0-3452 GCA_964440175.1 uncultured Verrucomicrobiota bacterium | reverse complement strand
ATTGTGCGTGAACACTGCGCAACACCCGGTTTAGCCCAGGATATCCGCCCTGTAACGGCAATACCGTTATAGGGAGTGTCGTGAATCAGGTTGTGCGCAATTCGATTCGCTCCGCTCTGCCACACAAAGATCGCGTTCGACCCCGAATAGAGACAGCCAATTCGCGAAATGTGATTATTCTCAACAATGTTATCGCGATTCACATCCTTAGTTCCCGGGCCATAGCCACACAGAAGAATGCCCGTTCCGCCAAGATCATTGAAGCGGTTGCCGACAACTCGGTTTCTTTTGGCATACAGATCCAGCCGCAAACCGCCAGAACCCGAATTGAGAAAGCGACAGTTTTCCACAGCACAGTTTTCCGCACCCCTAAACCGCAACATCGCATTGGGGCTGTCGAACTGGTCCCAGTCGTGCTGAATACCCCAGCCAGTCATGCCGCACCATGGGAAACGGTCGCTGTGGATAAAGGTCAACCCTCTAAAAATCAGATTGCGCACCGGTGTGTCCACCGGACCGGAATAATCCGTCACTCCCTCCACACGGATCAGTTCGGTTAGCACCGGAACCACAACCTGAGTGCGGAATCTGCTGTCGGGCGGCCAGAGATAGAGAGTGTCGGTGCGGCGGTCCACCATCCATTCGCCGGGTTCATCGAGCAACGCAAGGGAGTTTTCGATCTGGCTGTTCGGTGTCTTGTTAACAGAGCGTGCCAGAGCATAAGTTCCCGGCACAGTTGTGGTCACTAGCCCCCTCTTCATATCAACCGACTTTATTGGCAGAATATTCGATATCCACTGACGATCCGGGATCAGCGTGATTTCGGCCTCACTGACATCCGCCCAGTTTTCAATGTACCCCTTCACGACATGGAAAGAAGAGTTGCCAGGCATGCTGCGCACGCCTTTCTTTTTTTTCGACATCAGAAATTTCCCGCCTCGGGCACGCCGTAAGCGGCGCGAGCCTTGATAGAGCGTGAAAAATCGTTCCACCCTGTTCATGCGCGGCCCCACGCCCGGCGATGGTTTCTGTCCCGCCTTGAGCTGGCGGATACTGGAGACATCAACCGTCCAAACCTTTCCTCGCGCCCGCACCGGCAATTCGGGCGGGGGGGCTTTCAGAAGTTTCCAGCCAGTTACAGGCATGCTTCCGCTAAATACAGGTGTTTCACCCGGCCACGCTGCGTAGGTTATGGTCTGTCCCTCCGAACCCGAATCGTTAAGCCCGAAAACAACAGTCTCTCCCAGCCGGTATACTCCCCCGCGCAACCAGACTGTTATGTCACCTTCGGGATGCCCTCTCTTGTACTGGCGCACCGCGTCACGCGCTCGTTCGATAGTCGCGAAAGGTCGCTCTCGGCTGCCGGAGTTCAAATCGTCGCCTTTCAGCGAGACACAAAACTCTTTTCCCATCGCCAACACTTCAAACGGAGCAACCCCGCACACAATCAAACATAAAATCGTCGCACCAATCATCTTTTTCATAAAACACAAACCTTCCAATCGTCAGCATTTCCGGGTCTTTCGAAAGGGGTTCATATTCATATCCCCCCTTTCCTTGCCCACCGCACCTTATTCCCGAAAACAAATGTGACACCACACGATAACGAATCAATCATCGATTACAAGAGAGAACGCAAATAAACCACGCCATTCGATAAAGGGTCAGAGTACCAGCCTAATGCCCCAGCCTGATGTGTTTCAGGCGCACCACAAAAAGGCAAGGTGTCTACCCGCACATTGCATTATTTGCGGGAGTTTTTTGCATTCCAACATCAGGACAAACAGCTTGAAAAATTGTCCAATGTCCGGACAAATGCCAAAACTGCCGATTTTCTCATAGTTGAAAATTTCGTTTTCTTCCTGTTTTCTAAAAAAGCCTCATGAACAGGCTCTATTCTGCACGAGTGGGCATTGGAGACCACTTTTGAGTTTTAACAATTTTGGGGACGCTTCCCCCAAATCACCTTTCGGGTCTTTGCTTAGTTTTCCTGATTCAAGAAAGATGGTAACTCCATAACCTCTCTAGTCCCTGGAAACTTTCTTTCCCGTCAATTAATCCAATGATGTTTGAATTTCGGTAGTCATATTATTTGTGCAGAACGTTACGGATGCCCCGCCGTGCCTTGTGCTTTGCCGGACTCGACTGGCGTTTTCACAGCATGGTCAACCCGCTGGTTAGAAAGTCTGATTTTCATCGCCTCCTCACGCGAGTCAGCCAGTTTCATCTGGATGCGAGTGTACTGTCTCTGCGACATGCGCCCAAAGGTTACCCGTTCTTCCATGGACTCCAGCTCATCCTTAAAATCAAGAAGGGCATCGCGATCATATTTTGCGATGGCTCTCCCAATGGTAAACCGCCAGATATCATAGGGATCCACTTTGTTTGATGGAAGTTTAATATGTTCTGGATACTTCAGATCCAACTCGTCGTCGGAGTGCTGGTATTGTTTAACCAGTAAGGGCAATGCTTCGGGAATCGGATTGTTGATAAGGTACTGCGCTGCATGCTGAACGAGCCGAGCATTGTCCTTGCTAATGGCATCGAGAATGATTGGTTTAAATTTAGTGTCTGTCAGATGTGCAGCGTGTAGGGCCACCAGAGTGTATGTAGGCAGAGGATCGGCCGATTCGTATAATTTCAGGATGCGGTCTGAAATCCCGGAATCTGTGCCATAAAGAATAGCCGCCGGCATGATAGCCCGTTCGTTGGCAGGAATGGTGACCAGCTGATCAGCAAGAAGTTCCTTCAGACCTTTGATCGACTTGAAACGCGCCACCTCGGCTGGGCCAAGTTTGAAAGGAAGACCGTAATAGAAACGGCTGGAATGCATATATACGATCCAGACGATGGATGTATTTATGGCAGGATCATGGTACAAAATCCCGCGTTCAATCTCTTGAACAAACGTATCATCCACCGGGTGGGTCATGACATGCGTGCCGTTCGTGGCTTGGTTCAGAAGCTCCGCATAGTGGCTTCGGGTCTCTTCCATGTTTTCGTTGGACGCATATATAGAGGCACACAGTGAACAAGCAGTCAGTAGCATCAGAAGTGATTTCATATTTTCTCCCGTTCGAACGGTTATCGAGTGACTTTCGGTGCTGAAGACGTTGCCCTCAAGTTTGTGCGCGGATCACCGCAAAGCCTACCCTCTGGTTCGCTTTGTTTAATGGTTTGTGTTTAGCTTCTTCGACCCTTGCAGGTCAATTCCTTTTGTTCGTTAAGTTTAATTTCTTCGACTTTCCTTCAAGTTAAATTTTAGTTCTTCGGGTCTTGCTGGGCAGGCACCTGCGAACGTTACGAGTGACCCGCTCGGGAATCAGACTCTGCCCTCGAAAACGGATGTTGTCCAAGTAGGGTCTACTCGCTTGCTAGGTCCTTGTTTTAAAAATCTGTCTCTTCAGCAGAATTTGTGGGTAGATTCTGGGCGAGGAAGCTTTCCCATGCTA
>CAYTQP010000152.1:0-3526 GCA_964440175.1 uncultured Verrucomicrobiota bacterium | reverse complement strand
TATTTTATCGTTTACCGAAATATAACACACTTTTTTCGGACATAAGAGCTTTTTTGGCTCTTTTTGTCCGAAAATTTCATTCGCAATATCTTTTAAATCAATAACTTAAGCACTATGGGGCAGGCTCTTTTTAGTGTTAAAAATTGTTTTTTTGAGAAAGACGGGTTAAAACTCAACTTGGTCTTCACGATCTTCATCTCCTTTTACCCTTTTGTTGCTTCACGATCAAACGCTGAAGCATCAAGCATGGTGTCGGAGATGGCGAAATGGCTCAACTTCAACCTCGAAATCGATACCATTCCAAATTTTATGCCTGAAATAATTTTTCATTCCGGCTTTAATCAAACTTGAAGCAACTCTCCACACGATCCAATTCGCTCTCTCTTATAAAATCGCCCCAACCAAGCTCGGCAGATGCGATTTCGGCGACGGCTCGTAACGCATCGGCGCCGGGATGCCCAAGCGTTCCGAGATCGGTGCGCCGCATCACAATGTCGTCCAGATGGAAGGCACACTCATTTCTGACAGCATGTGTTATCTCGGCCTTCAAGACCTCATCTGAACCAGGCACGAACGCACCCAGCTCCTGTTGCTCGTCTACGAGGTCGAGAATGTCTGTGTATTGAGAACCGTAGTTACTAACTAGATGGCGAATAACCTTCTCTCCGCACAAACCGTCATCTTTCATAATGGCTTCGTTGGTGTAATCTGCAATACGTTCAATATCTCCGCCTGCCAGCGGCTGAGTTTCACTGCTGGACGACGGAGATGATCTGCCAAGCTTTTTGAAGACAACATTCACAACTTTTTCAGCGAGAAACCGACAGGTGGTATACTTCACTCCTACAACGGAGACGAGTCCGTCAACCTTTAAATCGCGGGCATGATCCATCACCTCATATTTCCGCGAGACGGTTGAGCCACTATCAATATTCGCCTCGGTTATAGGACGTAAACCTCCAAAGGCAAAGCTCACATCCTCCCGCTTGAGATTTGCCGGTGGATATGCCTCATTTATCTCATCAATAAAATCGCGGATATCCTTATCTGTTATTCGGAAATCGTCGGGGTCACCCCGATAGACTGTATCGGTCGTGCCAATAAGCGAATGATCACGCCAGGGGGTGATGAAGAAACGACGCCCGCCAACATCCACAATCGCGTCAGGATCGCGGTGGGCACTGGGAACCGCCAATCCCACCTCTTCCGTCAAACTCGGAACGACAATTTGAATACCTTTGGAACGCACAACCTCACGAGATGGAGTCGGATTCTCCATCTGATCGAGTATTATGTCCGACCAGGGACCAGTCATATTGGCAACCACGTCTGCGCGGATGTCAAACTGCTCACCCGCGAGAAGGTCGGTGACGTGTGCGCCGACAATGGTGTTCCCCTCTTTGAGGAGACGATCAGCCTGTAAATAATTCGCCAGCCGGGCACCGGAGTCGGCGGCGGAGAGCGCGAATGCCAGCGAAAGGCGTTCGGAATTATACATCTGGGCATCGTAAAAAAGCACCCCGCCAGTCATTGTGTCGGCACTGACTCCGGGAACAAACTCCTTCACCTCATCGCAAGACAGCCAGATATGCCCTTTCGGTATTCTGCGATCAGGATCATCTATATGCCTGTTTCGATCAAAGCCTATCAGGTCGTTGAGGATCAGTGCCAGTGACATGACCGTTTTACTGTTTATGAATCGCCCGTGCGTAGGCAACAGAAATGCGAGCGGCGAGACCAGATGTGGCGCAAGCCGAAGCATATTTGAACGCTCACGAATTGATTCGCGCATGCGTATCAGGTCGAGATGCTGAAGATAGCGCAAGCCACCATGCACCAGCTTGAGTGTTGCGGAGGAGGTGGCCTGTCCGAAATCACTCTTCTCAACCAAAACCACCTTCAGACCACGCAATGCAGCATCCCTGGCCGTCGCCAGACCGTTGATGCCGCCACCGAGCACAAGCAAATCAAAACGCTCGTTCGCCATGCTCTTTAGATCACGTTGCATTTAGTTCCCTTGATGACGGCTGTTATAACGTTTTCTCTTCCGGTCGCTCTTCATCATCCTCTGAATCATCTGAACCATAATCAATATAGGCATCGCAATCATCGTCGTCCGCCGTCTCTCTGTGACGCTTGCGAGACACCCTGACGCGATCATCCTTCGGCGACTCTTCCGCCACCTCTGCCACCACCTCTGCCACGTCAACACCGACCGGGGTGATAATGATAGATTTCCAGCGGGAGTCTTTGGATGCCGACGACTCTGTTTCGACTCCATCATCTTCTGCCAGGGCGCGATGAATGGCGCGACGGTCGAAAGAGTTCATGGGTTTCAGGCGGGAGGGTTTCCCCGTTTTCTTCACTTTCTCGGCAACCGCACAGGCCTTCTCCACAAGATCATCTTTGCGTCTTTCGCGATAACCCTCGACATCAATTATGCATCTGGGGGCATCCTTATCATCACGCTGTAACATTCGATTGAGAATAAATTGCAACGCCTGAACCATCTGTGCACGCCGCCCTATCAGACGACCGGCTTCGGGTGAGTCTATACGGAAGTAAAGCTGTCCATTCCTCACAGAGTTTTTCAGCTCGTACTCATAACCTATCATTCCCAGAATAGTATTCAGAATCTCGTGCGCCCTCTTCTCCATAGCTTCGTCCATAATAAACCCCTATTCACTTAACCACTGTTTCAGATATAACTATGCTTTCACTGTCTCATTTTTGTGTTTTCTCAACGAGACCGCCTGACCAATGATGGTGGCTGTCTGATTAGTTGTCCAGTACAGGATGAGTCCTGACGGGAAGTTGTAAAGCATAGCAAAAATCATAATAGGCATAAACACCGCCATCATCTTCTGTTGCTGAGGATCGCCGGATGAGGGGGTCATCTTCTGCTGAAGAGCCATTGTAACAGCCATAAGAATCGGCAACAGATTGAAATATTCACCCAGCACAGGGAGAGTGAACCCCAAATTGAACAAATGTTCTGGTTCACTTAAATCATGTATCCAGAGGAACCCCTGAAAACGTAACTCAATCGCACTGCGCAAAACGGTGAAAAGTGAAATAAACACGGGTATCTGCACGATCATAGGCAGACATCCGCTGACGGGGTTGACGTTGTTCTCTTTCCAGAGCTTAGCCATCTCCTCCTGCTGCTTCTGCTTATCGTCTTTGTATTTCTCTTTGACTGCGTTCATCGCTGGCTGAATATCCTGCATCCGTCGCATGCCCTTCATCCCCTTGTGGGTTATCGGCCAGAAAAGAAGCTTTATTATAAAAGTCAATATAATGATCGCCAATCCGTAATTGGGAATCACCAAGTGTATGGCATTGAGCATTGTCAGCAGTAGCTTGCCAATACCGCCAAGCCAGCCAAGTTGCATAACGTCCACTTTATGATCGGCGAGATTTTTCAGCGCGGAAAGCTTCTTCGGACCGATATAATAACTGTATCCCCAGTCAACCGGTTCATCCGGCTTGACAACACGGCTCTTCATGGCTATCGCTGCCGACA
>CAYTQP010000151.1:0-3755 GCA_964440175.1 uncultured Verrucomicrobiota bacterium | reverse complement strand
TCGCCCTCAACCCACAGGGATATATCGTCGTGAGTGGCGACAAACGCATCATGCCGGTGATCTGCTTCAGTCTCACGGGCAATCTAAATCTCGCGGAAAGCCCGCAAAACGCGCTCCGCGCCATGCTCTCCTCCGACCTCAAAGCTTCTTACGCCGCCCTGACAGAGAGCGACGGAGACGCACGGCTTATGAGTTCAGACCACAACGAATCTCTCGATAACGCACTCAACGCCAATATCCTCGAATGGGAGAGGCTCGCCAACCCAAGCACCGGACCGTCAACTCTAAGCTATACGCCAATTAGCATTCTTATCCCCCCTCTACTGAAGACAACCTGGTCTCAGTGGAACCACTACAACTATCTCTGCCCGCCAAACCCAAGTGCTCACGTATCCTATAACGGACGCTGCGCGGTCGGATGCGTCGCCGTTGTCGCCGCGCAACTGATGAAATACTACAACTGGCCTCCATACGGACAGGGTTCACACGAATATTTCGACGACGAGCTGACCGTGACCGGATTCCATTCGCGCGTTTTCGCTGACACCTACGACTGGGACAACATGCTTAACAGATATTCATCCTACAGCACCTACAGTTCAAACACAACAATGGCAATTTCAGAGCTGATGTATGAGGCGGGAGTCGCAGTTGAGATGAATTACAGAACAAATGGCTCCGCTGCAAGCATGAGAAACTTATCCTCGGCACTGAATCAGTATTTCTCTTATACAACACCAAACTATGTGAAAAGAGCTGATAACACAGCCCTTTACGACCAACGCCTGCGCGACAACCTCTTCGCCGAACATCCCGTCCCGGCGAGCATCCCCGGACACGCCATTTTGATCGATGGGCTCTCTGCGGACTCCAACACCAACTATTTCCACGTCAACTACGGATGGGGCGGAAGTAACGACGGCTGGTATCGTCCATCCAATATCACGGGAGACAGCCTGTACGAAGCCCTCTTCGACGTAGAGCCACAGTTGAAACCACTATTCGAAAATCACGGCGCAACCACAAATCTGACGGGCGACTTCTACTGCACATGGGCATTGCCATCAAAACGCATTGCGGATGTCAGCAGATTACGAATAAAGGAGGGGGAGTTTGCGCCTTCAAACATGCTTGACTCCACCGACAACTTCAACGCCTGGGACAACTCACTCTGGAACATCTCCAACGCCGGATATGGCGGTGGCAAATGTTTTTATATAAATTCGCAGTATTACACCACAGCCCCCCTGAGACATCTCTATCCTCTTAAGATCGGCAACACGACAACAATAAGCTTCAATTACAAGCCGCGCCTCTATGACGACAGCTTCAACGTGAACATCTCCACAGATAAAGGGATACACTGGACACAGGTGTTCACAACAAACGATATCTACAAGTGGACGTGGGAGAGTGAAATCATCGATATATCTTCATTTGACGGAGAGACAGTCGAATTATGCTTTTGTTACACTGGTCGTGGAAATCAGTATACATCGGGCGGCGTCTGGCTCGATAATATCGCCATCAGCAACTGCTCCGCGCTCACCTGGACGACACAGGCCACTAACATCGCCCCCTCCAACACCTCTTTCGAAATCACCAGTCGCAGTGACGGAATGCGTTACTACTCTGTGGAAGCGCATGACGGCTCAGCCTGGATACCACTCTGGAAACCACTAAAGACCGTGAGTGTGGATGTCAGCGGCGATACCGACAACGATGGAATGAACAACGGCTGGGAGTATGAATATTTCGGAACCCCCACCGGTGCGATCGCCAGCGCGGATGCCGACAACGATCTGATGAGCAACAGCGATGAGTGTTTCGCGGGAACCAATCCAACCGACAACAACTCGTGCTTTGAAATGATTTCAACCTCACAAATAAATAACGGACAGCGAATATGCTGGAGTTCCGTCTCCAACAAATCGTATGCTCTCTGGCGCTGTGAAGACCTGCTTCACGGCAACTTCACCTGTATTGCGTCCAACATAACCGCCACTCCTGACGTGAACATCCACCTCGACACCAACGCTCCGAACAGCAACGCCTCATATTATCGCGTCGAGGTGGAAGAGTGACACTCGTTCATAAAATCTCATCACTCGCATCATGGCAGACTTGCTTAAACTGATTTTTCCCGTTATAATCGGCGCATGAAATTTAAAGACATATTCGAAAAACTCGGTCTAACAGACGCCAAGTGGCAATGGAGGGCGATACGCTGGGATCGTCAGGTCAGTGCCTGGGTAGCTAAACTGCGTGGCGAAAAACAGCATATTGCCTATCACAACAAGATATGCCAAAACTGCAAAACACTGATGGATCACAACGAAAAGAGATGCCCTCAATGCGGCGCAAAAATGGCATCATGGCACATCCAAGTCGCCGGACGCGCTTTCAGCAGTCTGATCCCCGGCGGCTCAACAGTCACCGGCACGCTAATCGCAGCGAACACACTGATATTCCTCGCCGGATTCATGGTCGCCGGATTCAGCGCACTCCTAACCCCGCCAGACGGATTCATACAGAATATGACCATGTCTCCTCCCCTGTTTCTGCGTGGCGAATATTGGCGAGTCTTCACCCACGGCTATCTCCATTTTGGTTTTATACACATCCTCTTTAACATGGTTGCTCTGTTTCAAGCGGGAAGTCTGCTTGAGGAGGAGATCGGCAAATATCGCTTCTTTGCGGTCTACACAATCTGCATGCTGGGCGGCGGATTTCTTAATGTCTACGCGACAGGAATGAAACCTATATATATGGCAGGTGCATCGGGAGCTGTTTTCGGTTTGATCGGGTTCGGTGCGGTCTACGGTCACTTTCTGGGCGGTCCACGCGGAGAGCTACTGCGCAACTTCTTTTTGCGCTGGGTTATGTACGCAGTGATATTCACTTTCGCGATCAATAACATCAGCAAATCCGCTCACTTCGGAGGGCTGATCACGGGTGCATTCCTCGGCTACCTGATTGAAGGCGAACGCGCCAACCACGCACGCCTCACCCCCGTCTGGCGCACAATCTCCAGAATATGCCTCATTGCAACAATCGGCGCATTTGCGTGGATGTTTTTACACCTGTTCCTATAAAAACGGAAAGCTTCGGCGGGCATCCGCTCCGCCTGTCAGCATTGGGAACCATTAACTTTTTGTCACGCACGAGACGAGAGCAGGATTCTGTCCGGCTCAAGGGGCAAACATCCATTTGTCCCGATGAACTGACGGCAAACAAGCCCGGAAGCCTATATTGTTGTTGCGATTGGCAACACGATAGTTGTTCGCGTTGTTGTTCCAACTTCCATCAAGCGAACGAACATCCCTGCCCTGCTCACTGTTAACCTGATGGCAAACAAGCTCGCAAACCCATGTTGCTACTGCCAGTGCCCGGAGGATAGTTGCTACGACAGGCAATACGAGAACCATCCGCATAGTTGTTCCAACCGCCACCACGAAACACACGGTACGAGCCCGAAGTCGAACCCTTGGGATTCGTCTGTGATGCAGAACTGTAACCACCATACCAATCGTTGCACCACTCCCACACATTACCCGTCATATCATAAAGCCCATATCCGTTTGCGGTAAATGCTCCCACCGGGCTGGTGTACGGATCACTGCCATCGTTGTAGGCGGGATGAAAACCACGCGTAGAACTTGTATCGTAACTATTTAAACTGGAACTGTAATAATTTGCCCGAGTATGCTGGATTGTATCTCCCCACGGGAAACGTTTGCCGCTCAGTCCGCCCC
>CAYTQP010000150.1:0-3775 GCA_964440175.1 uncultured Verrucomicrobiota bacterium | reverse complement strand
GAAAAAACTTCCGCACGATTATCAGTTGACACCAATTGACGTTTTCGCTACATTTGCGCCCGTTTTGTGCCTGCGCCCCCATCGTCTAGTGGCCTAGGACGCCGGGTTCTCATCCCGGTAACACCGGTTCGAACCCGGTTGGGGGTGCCATTCAGCCATTCTTTATCTACCGCCGGGGTCGATTCCTTCTCTTATGCGGATTGTATTCATAGAGCTTCCTGATAACGGTCTTGTACAGCTCGGTTCCGTCAGGTTCGCGTATCTTAAAGGTAACGGGAGTGTCAACCTTGCCCCTAATGGCTTTAATCGCCATTCTGATATCAGGAAATTCAGACACCGGAGTTCCGTCAATGGTGAGAGCCAGGTCACCCTCGCGTATGCCTCCTTTGTAGGCAGGAGAATCTTCGGTCATCGGGTTCAGCCATATCCCTTTTCGGTCTCTCGATATCGACACGTTTGCGCCTATTCCGATAAACTTAACCGGATACGGAGTCGGTCGCGCCCATATTCTGTCAAGCCCCTCCTTTTTGAGCAGTTTTTTGCGGGTTTCGCTTTTCACGGCTTCTATAGCCTCGTTATCAATCATCGCCGTTGTGCCCACACTCGCCACGCGATACTCCCCTGGCTTATCGCCTTTAACAAAAGTTAGAAAATAGCTGGAGCAGATCGATTTTATCACTTTTTCCAGTGTCTTCCCTTTTAAATTGGTTGTTATAACGGCCTCATTTGCGGGGTCTACGTCAATTGGAATGCCAACAACACGGGAAATCTCGTTCAATATCTCATTCAACGGCACCTCGGTGGCAACAAGATCCGCCTTGTAATTTTCCCAATGGAAAACAAACTCACCCGGATCGGGCTGTTCTGCCGCAACACAAATCAATATTGTGAAGACGATCAAAATGCCCAGCAGATACATTTTCACGGTTTTCATGATTCACTCTCCCTCCACTTTCTCGTACTGACGTTTGTGGCCACTAACCCCGGAAAGACGAAACGGGCCGGTCTTATACTGCGCAAAATCATGCTTTCCCCCGTCGCCGGGAAATCCAAGATGATAGATGTCTTCGTATTGTCGGCAGTTGATCTCTATCCTTTTTTTCAAAAGATCACGGTGATATTTGGTGTGGAGCTTTTTGCGGTATCCCTTTTGAACAACCCCGCTGAAAAATTCTCCGACACAGCCCGAACCATAGCTGAAAAAACCAATTCTCTCTTCGGCAAGATCGCTGGTGGCATTGTCAAGCAGGGAAGTCAATCCCACATACATGGATGCCGAATAGCAGTTACCAGCCAGGCGACTATACTTTAACGTGTCAGCCAAAAGCGTATGCGCATCCTCTGGAGAAAGTCTTTTTCCTGTCTCCTTTTGAACGAGCTTGCTGTGCGCCTTTTCCGCCATGCGCGTGAACGGAATGTGATAGCAAAAACGAGAGAAATCATCGAGTTCACGCCCGCTCTTTTTGCTGTACTGCGCCCAGGCATGACGCAAAGCGGTAATATACACGAGTGTGGAGTACTTGCCGTCGACCAGAGCCTCCTCGCGATAGTTAGGACGCCAAAAGTCCATAACATCACTTGTGTAGCAACCTGCTTCGGGGTCAAATGTCAGTAATGCCGGATCACGCGCCACAATCATTGCGACCGCGCCGGCTCCCTGAGTTGCCTCACCTGGACTCTTCAGATCATAACGCGCTATATCCGCCGCTATCACCAATGCCATCCGGGAGTAACCGCACTCAACCATGGCCGATGCCATCCGCAATCCCGCCGTGGCACTGTAGCAGGCCTGTTTCAGCTCAACTGCTCGACAATTCTCGGACAGTCCCAGCAGACCGTGAACAAATATCCCTGCCGCTTTCGACTGATCCACCCCGCTCTCTGTGGCAAAGATCACAAGGTCAATCTCCTCGCGCTCCCGTTCTCCCAGCAACACGGATGCCGCGCTGGCTCCCATCGTAACAATATCCTCGTCTGGTGGAGCAACACTCATTCGCTCCTGACCAATTCCGACATAGTACTTTGCCGGATCCACTCCGCGCGTCTCCGCCAAGGTTTTCAAGTCAATAAAATAACGCGGTGTGTAGAAACATATCGCGTCGATGCCAACCTTAAATCTGTCCATATCCTGCTTCATATTCAATCCTCAAACAATAAGATCTTCCCGTCCATGCATCTCCGGTATCGTCGAACAACCCAGCAAAAACATCGCCTTCCTTAACTCGGACTTGACGCGCTCGACAACTATCCGCGCCGCCGTGGCAGACTCCAATGCCGGCTCCAGCAACGGGCGTGCCATCCCGCAAAGCGATGCCCCCAGAACAATCGCCTTTGCCATATCAACACCGTTGCGAACCCCGCCCGATGCAATCAACGTAACTTTATCGCGATATGGTCGCATCATCTTCAACGCAGACGGAGTCGGGATCCCCCAGTCGTCAAAGGGTGTCTCTCGCGATTCGCCTCTCGCTCGACCCTCTTCCACCCGGCTCCACGAAACACCCCCAGCACCAGCCAGATCAACATATTCGACCCCGTTGGCGAGAAGTTGTTCAACATCTTTATCACAAATGCCGGCTCCCACTTCCTTCACAATCACCGGAACCGCAAGTGCTGCCACAACCGACCCTATCTTCTCCGCCAACCCCCTGAAATCAGTGTCGCCACCCACCTGACAGGACTCCTGTAGCGGATTCAGGTGCAGTATCAGCGCGTCGGCATCGAGAATCTCAACCGCCGCACGGCACTCATCGACACCGAATCCGTAATTCAATTGCACCGCGCCGACATTCGCGCATATCACCGTATGGGGCGCGAACTCGCGCAATTCAAAGCTCCTGCGTGCCACCGGCTCGCTGAACATCACACGCTGAGAACCTACAGCCAACGCAACACCGGCCGCCTCAGCAGCACATGCCAAGTTGCGATTAATCGTAATCAAACGCTCGTCCGCCCCCCCCGTCATGGACGAGATTATGAACGGAAACTTTAGCGGTTTGCCAAGAAACACCGTAGAGGGGTCAACATCCGACAAATCCAATTCCGGCAGGGCGTGATGTTTCAGAACAACTGCATCAAAATACCCCCTGCCGCGATCTGCCGCATGGTCACTTAGAAGCATCTCAATATGCTCAATCTTCCGTTCACTCAATTTTTGATCCATCTCAAACTCTCCGCCACCATGGCAACCGCAACCTTCCTCGCCGCCATTTTCGTTTTCGACCTAAACTGCCATAATAGTAGACTTTAGTTGGCGCAACGTCCAGAGTGTTATTGATATGCTTTCAGATAATTCAGTCACACACACCCCTCAATAAGGTCGTAAGTCAGTTTTCCCGAAAGGTTCATCACAACATAAACGCTGATTTTTTAAACGCTGCCCTTGCCAGAAACCGGAATTATGATAATATACCGCTATGAATGATAAAGAACAGAAGAGTTCCCCGAATGTTGAAGCGATTATGGCGGACATATCCGCACACATCGATCGAGCCACCGCCTCTTCGGCGACATCGGCATCCGAGAACCTTGACATCGAGAACAACCTCTACGAATCGCTACGCCTCGCCAACGAAAACTACGCCGTGCCACCACCAGAAGGAAAGGGACTGCGGGCATTTCTGAACAGAGTGACCCACTCTCTGCTATCCAGCACATTCCGCTCGATCGAGAGCTATCATATCCACAGTCTGCGCGTCCTCAACAAAATGACCAAAATACTCGACGGCTCCAACGACGAAATCTCCGGCGAAATACTGACGAAGACAAAAAATCG
>CAYTQP010000149.1:0-3812 GCA_964440175.1 uncultured Verrucomicrobiota bacterium | reverse complement strand
TACAACCCCTATATGCCAGCCGTGCGCAAAATTATTTCGTGCCATCAGTGCGACACAGTCGGACTGCGGAACTTCCTCGACGAGCAAACCTATTTCACCGCAAAAAACTGGATTCACAGACTCTGGTATCACCGCCTCAAACACTACGAGTTCAAGATGTATCGCAACGTCGATCGCGTTCTGGTGCTGACACCAGAGGAACGTAACGAACTGATGGCTTTCTCGCTGAACATCCCCATCACCATCATCCGGGGCGGTGTGGACCTGGAATATTTCGCCCCCACAGAAAAGAGACCCGAACGGCATCACAGCAATCTCATATACACCGGTCATTTCATGGATGAGCTGAATCGTGATGCCGTGATATGGTTTATCAAAGATGTGTGGCCGAAAATAAAAGAGAGACATCCGCTTCTCAAATTTTATGTACTCGGCCCCTACCCCAGCGCAACAATGCGCTCACTCGCCAAACAGGATGACGACATAATCCTCACCGGACTCATCGAAGACATCCGCGACCACCTCAGAAACGCCGACATATTCGTGTGCCCCATCAGAATCGGCTCGGGACTGCGTGGCAAGGTGCTTGAAGCCATGGCCTGCGCCCTCCCAGTCGTCTCTACATCTCTCGGCATGGAGGGAATCCCCGCGCAGACAGGAGTCAACTGCGTTATAGCCGACAGTGCTGATATAATGGTTTCCAGCATCGACCTGCTCCTTAAAAATAAAAGCCTCCACAAACGCATCGCCAATAATGCCCGCGAACTGGTCGAACAACATTTCTCATGGAGTAACAGCACCATGAGGCTGGAGAAAACAATATGCGAAGTCCTCGGTAAAGATTGAGAGATGCCCGGCATCATTTTGCAGGGGGAAACGCATGCTCACTCCGCCACCGATCCGCGCTCAATTGAGGAGTGAAATTCAAGGCTGACCGGAATCAGGATCATAACCGAATTACTAACCGCACCCGCAACACTCTCAACCGTAATCCCAATTCTGACCGCCACCGGAAACGGTTGTTTCACCTTCCCCTCCCAAGTCTCCAGCCAGTCGTCTCCGTCCAGCACCGCCACTTCAAAGGAACGTACCCCCGAGACAACACGCTCCACAACACCCGTACCGAGCGAACCGGAACCACGTATCGGCCAGCTCCTGCATACAAGCTTCGAAAACTCAGAGTTCCCCGCCTCAAGACAGTATAGCTTGCGAATGAAACCACCCCCTTCAACATCGAAACCCGTGCTATGTGACGCAGTGCAAAATTCGATGCGTGACGAGGCGGAGTCTTCAGCACGGGTCAATTGAAAGGTCGGCGAGTTGGTCCCCTCCGTCGCGACCGCGCAACTCAGCTCACGCGAGAGCCGATTCAGCACCCGTAAAGCGGAACGCCGCCCGCTCCGTCCCTGCTGTCCGCTCATAACACGATGCACTGTGCGAAGCGACGTGAACACAATAGCCATAACAATCACAGAAATGACCAGTGCCACAAGAGTCTCAATCAGCGTCATTCCCGCCATACTTTTCAGACGGCTCAAAGAACAACACGATTTATGGCGCATTAGCTACCGAGAAGGTTGATGGTGAACCAGACAATCACAACAATAGCGACCAGAGCCATAATTCCAATCAGAATATACCAGTAGTTCCGGGTGTTCCGATGCGATCCAAACGGAGATATGCTACTGAAAGTCTCAGGGATATGCGCCGGACCGTTGGCAACCTCCACCTGCGTATTTGACGGTCCGAACGAAGTCGCAACCTCGTCGTCTTCGGCATCAAACATGAACTCCATAGACCCAATCTGGATCAAGTCCTTAATACGCAATTTCATCTCAGTGATATTCTGCGAATTCAGCCTGGTTCCGTTGGTGGAACCCATGTCAATAAGAGTGAACACCTTCCCGTTTTTCTCAATCGCGCAGTGCCGCCCCGAAATTGTATCATTGTCGAACACCAATATATTGTTTGCGTTCCGACCTATTGTGGTTTTTCCGTCTTTAACCTCAAAGGCCGTTCCTTTTATACCTTCCGACATTCCAATCAGCATCGCCATATTATCCCCTCACCTTTCTCAATAATCTAAACTTGGTTCAAGTTCTCATTCATTGAGCCAAGAGTCAACTCAATATCCCTTCATCCCGCAAAAAAATGCGCACTGCGCTCCCTCGCAACTCGCGCCCCTCAAAACATGTGTTTTTTGAAAGCGATCTAAACTCCTCCGAATCGACAAACCAGTGGGTATCAACATCAAGCAACATAACGTCGCCCCTCTCACCCTCATTGAGCGATGTGTATCCTCTCCCCAGAACAGCCATCGGCTTCACTGTCCAGCAACGCACCCAGTCGAGCAGGCTTATTTCGCCCATCGCCACAAGCTCGGTGTAGGTCACGCCGATTGCTGTCTCAAGCCCTAACACCCCAAACGGCGCACGCCGGAACCCGCGTTCCTTGTGCATGGAAACATGCGGAGCGTGATCAGTTGCGAAACAGTCTATCACCCCATCGCGCACCGCATGCCGCAAAGCCGTTTGATCTACAAGAGACCGCAAGGGCGGATTCATCTTGAAGTTGGCATCGTCCACCCGAACATCCCTGTCGCAAAGCGCAATATGATGGGGGGTCACCTCTGCAGTCACCTTTATTCCATCCGCCTTCGCAGCGCGAATCAACTCAACACTGGCTGCCGCGCTGACATGCTGAATGTGCAGGGCGCATCCTGTCTCCGCCGCCAGCCGTATGTCGCGCTCAACAATCTCCGCCTCGGCCTCAACCGGAATACCGGGCAATCCCAGCTCCGCGCTCATCGCGCTCTCATGCATGACCCCCCGCTTCTCATCCCCACTCCGCTGAGCGTGATCCATAATCGGCAATCCCAGCCCAGCCGCCACCTCCATCGCCCCGCGCATAAGCGCATCGTCCATCACCGTCGAACCGTCATCGGTAAAACACACCGCACCCGCTCCGGCAAGTGCCGCCATATCCGTCAGTTCCACCCCGCCGCGTCCACGCGTAATGCACGCGGAAGGCCAAACTTTTACCCCGCCCTGCTGCCGTCCCGCCTCAATCTGTTTGCGCACAAGCTCTGGCGTGTCTGTCGGTGGCAACGTATTCGGCATGGTTACAACCGTCCCGAACCCGGCGGCGACTGCTGCCCGGCATCCGCTGGCAATCGTCTCCGCCGCCTCCCCGCCCGGCTCACGGAAATGAACATGAATGTCTATAAACGGCGGCACAACAATCAATCCCTCCGCGTCAATCACCTCCACCTCATCCGAAATAACCTTGGGTGGTGACACGATAACCCCGTCCAAAACAAAGAGATCACGTCTCTCCGCAGTCCCCTCAACCGGATCGACAACCAACCCGTTTTTTATATAGAAATCACTACCCATAAATTACAGATTCAAACTCCCTTTAACATCCGACACAGTCGGATTGCACAACCCATTAAAAAACTTCGGCACACTCTTTTTCATGAATCAAACCTATTAATATTCTCTCCGTTTTTCAAGCGAGAAATTCCTGGAAAAACAATTCTCATAAATTGGCTTGATTCACTCAGTGATTTTCAGCACTATCCCCCTCCTACACCCAAGGTCGGGGCGTAGCTCAGCCTGGCAGAGCGCTACAATGGGGTTGTAGAAGTCGCTAGTTCGAATCTAGTCGCCCCGACCATTTCACCCCACCCCGAACGTCGGAAAATTAGATTTGTCCAAACCCTGGACAATTTTTTTAGGCGATTGTCCAAACGTTGGATAATTGTTGGAAACGCCCCGTTTTATTCGCGGTTCAATAAATCCCCGGACACC
>CAYTQP010000148.1:0-3949 GCA_964440175.1 uncultured Verrucomicrobiota bacterium | reverse complement strand
TATCATAGCAGTTAATGGAGAAAATGCTTCTCTTTTTATGAAATATTCGGGCTAGAAAGAAGAATGCAAATCTTGGAACAAATGACACCAAAGCGTCGGAGATGCTGGCGGTATCTGTTCGCCGCAAGATGGATGCAGGTTGCGCTCGTCACTGTCGTTACTGCATGGGCATCCATGGTCGCTCTTTCCAGCGTTGCAGTTGTGAAGACGGAGATAGTCGGTGGTGCGACCATGTTTTGGAACGCTGTTGCGCAGAAGGCGGATCCCCCGTTGTTGCTGTGCCTCATGTTACTTTTGCCGTGCGTAGTTCCCTCTGGCATACTTTTCCTTCTGTCCAGCAAGGAAGCTTGGCTCGTGACTTATACGTTGGCATTGTGGCATTCGCATTCTCGTTCCAAGTTGCGCCGTTGCAGGGTCCTTGAGGCAGGCCTCGGTAAATTATTGTGAAGCAATAAAATGAATCATTTTGAAATCCTCTGAGAGAGTCTTACGACCGTTTTCTGTAGGCAAAAAAGGTTTTAAAAAGGTATTTTGATGCGGTAGATGTTATGCTAGGAGCGAAAAGATATATGAATTGATGATTCTGAAGAGAGATGGGAGGGGGCAATATTTTATTGTGATATTTTTTCGCGTAGCGACGCTAAAAACTTTTATTCAAGGGTTGAACAACCTCTCAGTATGGCTATCCAACCTTCGGACAAATGCTATTAAAAAAGTTCCAAGCCATGGACTAACGAATCATTTGCGTATGCAGTTGGAGGGCGGCTTCTTTTGGTATTTTTAGGCATGCGCACAGTGAAATTTTTGATAAATATGGGGACAATATATTTGACAAAACGCCAATTTTGTGGTTGGTTGGCGGACACAGACGGATAAAAAAGACTGTGATTGGCGAGCATGGGAAATGATGTTTGCGGGGTTGACGGGTGTTTTGGAAAAGTTATTAGGCGAGGTAGTTATGAGCGAAAGAACGAAAGCAAGTAAGAAGGGTACGGCTGATTTGTCGCCAGCGTTTATCAGTATAGTTGAAGAGACTCTCAGTGTGCGGGCGCAACATACTTTGGTGGCACTTGAAATAAGGGATGCTAAAAAGCTGATGGAGTTGCCGGTTGATGCGCTTAATTCGACCCAGCATTGCGGGGTGAAGACATCGAAAGAGATTCTGAAACTGCGCAATAATTTGAGGGCTGACAAGTACGGTGTTTCGGGGACTTTAGAAGATATGGTTGAGGGAGAGGAGTGTTTTAGTGGTGAACTCGGAGTTCTGGCTATTAATGCGATTCTTGATGGGTTGAATTGTCGGACAAAGGCTCTTTTGGAGAGGCTGAATGTCAGGACGGTTGACAGTTTTGTACGTCTTTCGCTTTTGAGTATCCCTGATGAGCGGGGAGCGGGGAAGGTGACGCTGGCTGAGATACACCAGATGAAAACGATAGCCATTTCGTTTATGAATGGTAGCAAAGAGATAAAGCAGAAGGATATATTCGCGAAGTTTTGCGAGCGGATATTCAAAGAGAAAATTTCCAAATCGCAGGAATGGTTGCTTGATCCTGATTATCCCTGTGCGGCTTTCCGTCAGTGGGCGAAGACGGTGTCGAGGGGCAATAAAAGACGGGAGAAGGCCTTCCTTATGCGGATGGGTTTGACGGGGAAGAAGGCGATGACGCTGGAGGCTATCGGTAATTGGAGCGGTATAACCAGGGAGCGTGTCAGGCAGTTGAATGTGGAGTTTAAAGATGACGCGCAGTGGCGTGTGCACAGGGACAGGCTGAAGCTGATTATTGAGCGGATAGCGAAGACGGTGCGGAAACATGGTGGCAGAATGACGAAAGAGGAGCTACTTAATACGATTGCCGAGGATTCGGCTCAGGGTAAAAAACTGTTTCATGCCAAACCGTTTTTGAGTTTCATTTCGGACTTCGAGGTGTGGAAACAGACCGGATTGCAGGCCGATAAGCTCAATGTGTTTTTCGAGTGATCAAGAGTTCCGGCTGATTTCAAAGTATGAACCGGCAGGGGATCAGCCGGAGGCGATAGAGAGTCTGTGTTCAGGTCTTGCGGAGGGTCGGCGTTTTCAGACGCTTGAGGGTGTGACGGGGTCTGGAAAGACCTTTACAATGGCGAATTTGATTGAGCGCACTGGTTTGCCGACGTTGGTGATATCTCACAACAAGACCTTGGCGGCGCAGCTCTACGCGGAATTTAAGGCATTTTTCCCGGAGAACGCTGTTGAGTTTTTTATCAGTTATTACGACTATTATCAGCCGGAGGCCTATATCCCCGGCACGGACACCTACATAGAAAAAGATTCATCTATAAACGAGGAGATTGAGCGTTTGCGGCTGGCTGCCACGGATGCGCTCCTCAATAGAAGGGATGTTGTGATTGTCGCGTCGGTTTCCTGTATATACGGTCTGGGTTCGCCGGAGGATTACAAGCAGATGGTGGTGACTGTGGAGCGTGGCGAATGTGCAGGTCGTGAAAATGTTATGGGGCGGCTTGTGGAGGTGCAGTATTCGCGAAACGATTACGAGAAGATGCCCGGCTCTTTTCGTGTGCGTGGTGACACTGTCGATATATTCCCGTCTTATGCGAAAGACGGTATTCGTATTGGGTTTTTCGGAGATGAGGTGGACTGTATCCAGCGCATAGAGCCACTCACCGGCAAGGTTCAGGCCGAGTTGGAGCGCGTTATGATATCGCCCGCCAAACATTTTGTGATGCCGCAGTCGCGCATTGAGCGTGCGCTTGTCGGCATTAGAGCTGAATTGGATGAGCGCATCGGGGAGCTGGAGCGGGAGAATAAGCTACTGGAGGCGCAACGTCTTAGTATGCGGACAATGTACGATATTGAAATGATGCGAGAGCTGGGCTATTGTGCAGGGGTGGAAAATTATTCGCGTCATCTTGCTGGACGGGCGGAGGGTGAGCGCCCGGCTACGTTGATGGACTATTTCCAGGGGGAGTTTCTCACAATTGTTGATGAATCGCATGTGACACTGCCTCAAATACGTGGAATGTACAATGGTGATCAGGCACGCAAGCGCGTCTTAGTTGAACACGGTTTCAGGTTGCCGTCTGCTTTGGACAACCGTCCGCTGGATTTTGCGGAGTTTCTGGATGTGACAGGAAATATTCTTTGCACCTCTGCCACGCCCGGCGATTTTGAGCGTGAGCGGAGCGGAGAGACGGTGCCGCAAATAATTCGTCCGACAGGGATATTGGATCCATTGATCGAGGTTCGTCCGCTGACAGGACAGATAGATGATTTGATGGAGGAGGTGCGTGTGCGTGCCGAACGTGATGAGCGCACACTGGCGACTACACTCACAAAACGAACTTCTGAAGATTTGGCTCAGTATTTGGAGGAGACAGGGTTGCGTGTTAAATATCTGCATTCTGATATTGATGCCATTGAGCGTGTGGAGATATTGAGGGGTTTACGCAAGGCGGAGTTTGACTGTCTGATTGGGATAAATCTTTTGAGGGAGGGTCTTGATCTGCCCGAGGTTTCGCTGGTTGCGATACTGGATGCCGACAAGGAGGGGTTTTTGCGTTCGGAGACGGCTCTGATTCAGACGGCTGGACGTGCGGCGCGGCATATTGAGGGAAAAGTGATAATGTATGCCGACAAGATCACAAATTCGATGCGGCGGACAATAGAGGTGACAGATTACCGTCGGCGGCGGCAGACGATCTACAATGAGGAGAATAACATTACGCCGCACGCCATAAAAAAGGATATACAGGAGACGTTGCGCACTGCTAAAGAGGCTGTTGAAGTGGAGGAGAGTGTTGTTAAAGAGACCGGAGTGTCTTACAGTGTCGTTGAAGCTGTTCGCAATCTTGAGGAAGAGATGCTTGCGGCGGCGGCGGAGCTTGAGTTTGAAAGGGCTGCTATATTGCGTGATAGAATAGAGGAGTTGAAGAGAAGATGAGTGAAATAGAT
>CAYTQP010000147.1:0-3956 GCA_964440175.1 uncultured Verrucomicrobiota bacterium | reverse complement strand
TCCGTGGAAAATATTCAAAAAAAACTGCCAATTATTGAGACTTAATGATAAAGCTTATGACAGCGGCAAAAAAACTAAACTGGAAGGAGTTAAAGATGAAGTGCCCTGCATGTGACAATCAACTGGAAGAGATAAAGGTTGGAAAACTGTTTGTGGATGTCTGTGTGAACGGTTGCGCAGGAATATGGTTCGATAATTTCGAGTTGGAAAAGGTCGATGAAAAACACGAGATCGAAGGAGAGGCTCTTCTTCAAATTGAAAAAAATCCTGACATAGAAGTAGATTATAACAAAACACGGCTATGCCCAAAATGTGAAAACCGAAAGATGATAAAGCATTTCATGAGTACAAAAGCCGAGGTGGAGGTGGATGAATGTCCGGAATGCGGTGGGTTTTGGCTAGATGCCGGAGAGTTGCGCCAGATTCGTGAACAGTTTGAGACGATCGACGACCGAAACGCCGCGGCAAATAAATATTTTGAGGAAACATTTGGTGATGACCTCGCCAAAATGCGGGCGGAGAGCGAAGAAAATGCCTCGAAATGCCACAAGATCGCAAAAATGTTCCGCTTTATCTGCCCATCTTACTATATTTCAGGGAAACAGGACTGGGGTTCATTTTAACCGTGTGATTTACGAAAAGATCCGGCACGCCCGTGAATACCATGATGAACAGAGCGATATGATGGAGAAGATTCGTCTTTCCAAGGTTATGGCTCAGCGCGGACTCTGTTCCCGCCGTGAGGCGGATCGCTACATTGAACAAGGACTCGTGCTGGTGGCGGGCAAGCGTGTCTCCACTCTGGGCACGAGGATTGATCCGTGTCTGGAGATCACTCTTTGCGAAGAAGCACAGCGGCGGCAGGATGCGCAAGTCACCATCCTGCTGAACAAACCCATTGGCTTTGTCTCCAGTCAACCAGAGGATGGTTACAAACCTGCCGTCTCGCTCATCAGCGAGAAGACACATTTCAATGGCGACGAATCAACACGCCGATTCCACCCCGCGCAGTTGCGGGGACTCGCTCCGGCCGGTCGCTTGGACATAGATTCAACCGGAGTTTTAATCCTAACCCAGAACGGCAGGATTGCGAGAAAGCTCATAGGTGAAAATTCATCGATTGAGAAGGAGTACCTGGTGCGCGTTAGAGGACATCTCACCGAAGACGACCTCAAACTGCTCAACCACGGATTAAGCCTGGACGGGAAGACTCTTAAACCTGCAAAAGTTGTCTGGCAGAACGAGGATCAGCTCCGCTTTGTTCTGCGTGAGGGCAAAAAACGCCAGATTCGCCGCATGTGTGAACTGGTCGGACTGAACGCGGTTGGACTCAAGCGTGTGCGTGTCGGCAAAGTCATGCTGGGAAAGTTGCCGCTGGGAGAATGGCGCTATCTCGGCGTGAACGAGGAGTTCTGAGTAACATCTTGACTGTTGTTCCATCTGCTTCTAATATGATGCCCTTTAAGATCACATCTCACCGTCTGTCAAGTTATGACGAAAAAAAACATAGAGCGTATCCGAAGCCTTGTATCGCCGGGAATCGCCCTGCTACTGGTGATCAGCGGTGTCGGGTGCGCGAATGTGCCGAAACGAAACCCCCAAATTGCCACCAGATTTGTGGAGGTTATGGGGCAGACGCATACAGACGCGAAACCGATCGATTCAGAATATCAAAGGATTGCGGAAGAGTCCCCGGAAAAACACCATCTCGTTCTTCTCGACATCGGGGACGATGCCTTGCTGGCGCGTATTCATCTTATTCGTTCAGCACGTAAATCGATAGACATACAGACATTCATCTGGGCGGATGACAGCCTGACAGCCTTCATTTTCGACGAACTTCTCAATGCCGCCCAACGTGGGGTCAAGGTGCGTATTCTTGTGGATGCGCTTATGCCTATAGGCAGCTCAAAGTATATCGCGCAGATGGCGGTTGCCCACAAAAACATAGAGATGTGTCTTTATAGACCGCTGAGTTACAACGCCATTCAGTCAAATCTGAGTGCCATGGAAAGCATAATCTTCAGAATGGGACGCATGAACCGGAGGATGCACAATAAGATAACAGTGGTGGACGGAAGAATCGGCATAGTGGGCGGGAGAAATTATCAGGACAAATACTTCGACCGCAACCCCGTCTTTATTTTCAAGGACAGGGAACTGATTGTTATCGGCCCAGCCATAAAAGAGATGAGTAACTCATTTGATATATACTGGAATGACTCTCAATCTGTTTACGCATTTGCCTTCAACGATATTCAGCATTATCTGTATAATCACAAAGAGATCAGCGCACCTCCTTTCACCGAGAAGGCGAAGCAGAGCTTTCAGGATATTTCACAACTTGCCAACAATTATTCGCTGACATCAATTCGCCCCGCCATGAATATTCACACAGCCGATAAAGTGGAGTTCGCCTATGATCCCCCTCAAAAATTCCGAAAGAAAAAGGGTGAGATTATAAGCACCCTGGACGCCAGGATGGCGGAGGCACTGATGACGGCGAACAAACTGGTGATTTTTCAAACACCTTATCTCATATATGACCGTGGCACCAAGAACTCTATAAAGAAAATACGCAAGAAGAAACCGAATCTACGCATCATAGTTTCGAGCAACAGCCTCTCGACCGCCGACCACATCTCAGCGTATGCGTTGTCCTACAAATACAGAAAGGCCATTTACAAGAGTATGGGAATCGACATATACGAATTTAAACCGTTTCCTGCCAGTATAGGTAAATTTGTGCCGCGCTACAGAGAACTTGTTGCATTGCCGAATGAAACGATTGACCGATATATTAGAGAACTCGATATTGTGCCGATCATGAAAAAAGGCCCACGACTCTGTATTCACGCCAAATCATTCACTGTTGACGGCAAAATAGCCAAAATCGGTTCACACAACTTTGATCCCCGATCTGCCACATTTAACAGTGAATGTGGAGTTATTGTGTGGGACGAAAAGTTCGCGTCACTCGTCGAAGATAGTATCTTGCTGGATATAGCACCTCAGAATAGCTGGATTGTCGGCAAAAAAAATGAGGAAGAGGGGTTGCTCTCAAAGATGAGTGGAATGATCGGTGCCATATCCAGCGCACTACCCGTTCTCGATATTTGGCCGTACAAATACACCAGCAACTTTGAACTCAGGGAGAACATGACACCTCTGTCATCACCTCGGCATCCCGATTTTCACACACACTACAAAGATGTCGGACAGTTCCCTATGGTCGATAGCACAATCCGCGCAAACCAGACCCGCTTGATAAAGGCGTTTGGTGGTTGGGCACGCCCGTTTATGTAGAGCCTGTCCCATGTGAGGCGTTTTTAGAAAACAGAAAGAAAACGAGATTTTCAACTATGAGAAAATCGGCAATTTTGATTATCCAAACCGAAAATTTTCCTTTCAGTCGGATTAACGGCAGATTTTGACCGTTTTTTGACAGAGTTCACCCATGAAATGATACTTGGAACGTTTTACAGTTGCGTGCTTCGGTTCCGGCTTGACGTTTTTGTAAACGGCAGAACGTATCATCTTCGAGCTTTTCAAGTAGTGACGGAACAGACTTGAGGCAGATGGTATTGATAATTTCAAGTTCTTAGGTTGAGCCGGTTGTCTGGACTGTCAAAGCCTCTATCTGCGGTGTAACCTTCCAACTGCTCCGCAGTTTGTGCCTGTGTTGACAGGCAAACGCATATAAATATGACCGAACCAACCAGTGCTTTTTTAACGATGTTGCCGCGCTTCTTCATCTCAGCATCCCCCTTTTTGGTTTCCTCTCATATCCAACGGTTATTGGGTGACTTTCGGTACTGAAGACGTTGCCCTCAAAATGGTGCGCGAATCACCGTAAAGTCTACCCTCTGGTTCGTTATTCCTAGCTGTTAATAATGTTTTCATTATCCACAGATTCCTCAGATTTGCACGGACTTTTTTCGCTCTTTTTAGTCGCT
>CAYTQP010000146.1:0-4179 GCA_964440175.1 uncultured Verrucomicrobiota bacterium | reverse complement strand
TCGGTCGAAGCGATGGCACCGGCTACGTTTTCCAGCATTCCAGTGCTGCAGAATCCGTAAATGCCTCGATTGTAGGTGTAGGTGATGATTTCCATCTCGGCGTTGGGGTTGGCGGATTGTGAGATGATCTTGTAGTAGTTTCCGTTGTTGTGACCTGTCGCCCACAGGGTTTCCCGCACTACGATGCTGCTCAGAGCGCTTGAGATAACTGCTGTGGCCCACTT
This sequence comes from uncultured Verrucomicrobiota bacterium, assembly GCA_964440175.1. Classification (GTDB taxonomy): domain Bacteria; phylum Verrucomicrobiota; class Kiritimatiellia; order CAYTQP01; family CAYTQP01; genus CAYTQP01. The sequence continues at coordinate 3,955 of CAYTQP010000146.1, read as the reverse complement.
TGGGTTGTTGGGCTTGTCTTCGACGATTATGTATTCATCGTGGACTTTGTTCATGTCAGCTGATGCGACGTCTTCGAAGTAATCCGGGAAAAAATAGGTCATCTCCAGAAAATTGGGTGCTTCGTGCTGGAAGGGGCCTTCGGCCTGGCCGAACTTTGTGTACCAGACGTAATCTTTGCCGTCGTATGTGATATCTTTTCCGCCAGCACCCGCAGATGCTTTTGGAATGATGCCGCAGGCGTCGTTTTCCTTGGTGCCCAGCGCGCAGAAGTAGTTGGGGTTGAACTTGAACCACTCGTAGTTGAAGCCTATTCCCAGCGCCAGGAGTTCATCGGGCATGAAGATGCGCATGTTGGTGAATCCGTTTACTTTGTACGGTACCGGGTCGGGCAATCCAATTAGAATTTGGGTGTCGTGGGGAGGGTCGTAAATAAAAGTGGACTCGGTGATTTTACCAACGTCTTCTTTGTAATAATCGTCAACGTTGCGGATAATGTCTTTTATCTCAATATCTTTCCCTGGCCACCACGACAATGGCAGTTCGGGATAAATGGGATATATAACGTCGCCGCGAATGTAGCGAGGAGTGCACCTGGCAGGGTAGGGGTACTTGCCTGATTTTGTTCCTTCCACATACAATTTTACCATATCTTTCAGCTCAAAAACGCTATCCCAGCTGAAGTCAATTTTGAACTGGTCGCTTTTTTGAGTGTAATCCACCGGGGTGTAGCCACCTTCGTCCTGGGACAGCATGGTTATGGAGGATGTGGTGGTAAAGTCCACAGACCATACAGTGAATATGTAGCCGTTCCAAACGTAGTCTTCGTTTTTATTTCCTACGGTTATTATGCCCTTGAAGGTTGTGTCTGTTTCTTCGATGGTCTTGTATTCGCAAAAGAGTCTGTCCAACCTATCAGCGTTGTGGGTGCTTGGTGGAATCTCGCCAAGCCCCGGGTCGCCGTCCGAGTCCCCATCGGAGTCGCCGTCCGAGTCTCCATCGGAGTCGCCGTCGGAGTCGCCGTCCGAATCTCCATCGGAGTCTCCATCGGAGTCTCCGTCTGAGTTGCCATTTCCCACAATTGTGGAATCTTCACTGCAGCCACTTGCAATATGCAAGCAGGTCACCAGTGCAATAATTGTTAATATTGGAAAATATTTCTGCACGATTGAATCTCCCTGACTGTTTGCACTTTATTTTTTCACAAAATATATAATAAACTAAAATGATGCTTGGCAATGTTAATATTTGATATAGCCGACCGTTGTTTATGAAGGACATTAACGAGGATTTGTAAATGTTGAGTTCTTCAAAAATTTCTGAAAAGCTCGAAGCCGACTATGAGGCGCTGAAACAGAAATCCGCCACATTGTTTGCAACGCTCGATAACAATGCAGAACGGAAGAAGCTGGGCAGGGGCGAAAACATGCTCAGCGTTGGTGAGCCCGGCGATGTAATCTTTCTTTTAGACGGATTTTTAAAGTTATCTCAAGGTGACAGGGAAGTACGGTTTTATTCGGAGGGTGATTTTGTTCCAACGTCTGGTTGGGCTGAGGATTTTACTATTTCGAGTGAGTTTGTTTCTGGTTATGTTTCTTTTTCTGCCAAGCAGTTTATTGCGATTTTAAGCGCAGACGCGAAGTTGTTGGCGAGTTGGCTTGAAATTCTCGAAGAAGATCGCCGCATAAACCTTCAACTGTGTGCGGCTTTTGTTCCTGATGACGCAAATTTAAACTTTGAATTCAGGACTTACAAGTCAGGTGATGTCTGCATAACTGAAGGCGAAGAGGCATCGCATGTTTTTGAGATTGTCTCTGGTCGCGTCGAAGCAACCTTGAACGGGGAGTTTTTAGGAGAGATCTCGCAGGGAGAAATTTTTGGAGAGGTGGGTTTCTTGAGCGGTGGAAAATGTGCTGCGACGGTGTTGGCCAAGGGTGATTGTATGACTCGTGTTGTCGACAAGGAAGGTTTTTTTAGAGCGATGGAAGTGATGCCTCATTTTTCTATGATTGTCTGTAAGACCATGGCGCAACGAGTTAAGATTTTGGTGGAGAAATTGTCTTGTAAGGATAAATCACCGGATTGACCCCCGAGGTCGGGCCGTGATACCTCTGCGGTAGAGGTGAACCTTTGGCCGTAAAGCTTTCAGAAATAAGAGATCAGCGTCTTGTTGTGAAACGATTGATGCGAGCTGTTGCCACTGATAAAATGGCGCACGCATATCTGTTTGAAGGCCCACCGGGGGTCGGCAAGGCTCTGACGGCTCGGGCTGCGGCTATGGCTCTAAATTGTGAGTTACGTGGTAACGATGCCTGCTGCGAATGTGTTAGCTGTAAAAAAATAATCAGAAAAACTCACCCGGATGTTCGATGGCTTACTCTGCCTGAGGGGAAACGGCGAATTCCCATTGAGTCAGTTCGTGAAGCAGATAGTTGGCTCAAGATTATTCCGCACGAGGGTAGGGCGAAGGTACTTATTATAGATCCGGCTGATCAAATGTCCGAGCCTGCGGCTAATGCGCTACTTAAAACTCTTGAGGAACCCAGACAGGGGAGTTTTTTGTTTTTGTTGACTGCGGTTGCGTCTTCGCTGTTGCCCACTGTGCGTTCTCGTTGTCAGAAACTTAGGTTTGCCTCTCTTAATGACAGTACTGTGGTGGATCTGCTGGTGGAGCAAGGAATTGAAAACGCTGATGCTGAGGTGATAGCTTCGTTGAGCGAAGGCAGCATGGAGCGAGCCGCCAGTTATTCGGAAGAAGAGATTGTAGCGAGGTTGACTGCGGTGGGGGCGATTTTGGACGGGGCGGCGAGTAGGCTGCCGGGCAAGGCTCTCAATGTAGCGGCCACCTTACGAGGAGATCGAAGCGAATGTATAGCGGTGTTGGAGCTGCTTATGATAGTGCTAGATGAACTTCTGTGGCTGCGTAGTCTTGCCGGGGAAGTTTCGGATGCGGATATCAGCCCTCTGGCGCGGCGATTGGACGGGCGACTGGAGAGGTTTGCGACTACGGGGACACCCTTTGGGACTGCGCGGCACATTGCGGCGGTTCACAAAGCGGTCTCCAGAATAAAGCGCAACAACATGAACCCACAGCTCGCCATTGAGGGGATGCTTATTGCTATGCGCGGAAGACTCCAGGAGGAAGACTCCTGGGGGAGAATTGGTGCTAGATGAGTGAAGATAAAAAAGACAGGCAGGGGGGCGGAGCCTCAGATTCTGCTGACAAAGGTGATAAGCCTCGCCGCAGAGGGTTTCGTCCTCGGCGTAGGCGCAAGAAAAAGACACCGGATGCGAATGCACAGGATGCGAATGCACAGGATTCTTCAACCCCAAAGGCGAATGCCAGCCTTTTGGGAGCTGCCCCCAAAAAGGGGAACAGCCCTGTAAAGGGGGGCGACAAAGTAAATAGAAATAATCGCCGCAGAAGGGATAGGGGAAACAATGATCGGCCGCGTGATCAACGTGGTGACCCAAGAAGACAACGCCGTGATGATCGGAGTAGGGCAGATAAAAGTGATGCTCGTCAAGGGTCGATTCGAAAAGAGACGATCATGGAGAATTCGGGTTGGGAGCCTGTTGTTGAAGAAGAGTACACCACACCGAATCCCAAAGGCGATTTTCAGAACATGGCTGCGGCTGATATTGAGTTTTTAAAACCTCACGAAGCTGATGTTGATATGTTGTTGGAGGATATGCCGGAGGCTGACTTTGACCAAAAAGGCGAACTGCGAGATGTGGCAGGGGTAAAGCTTCACATGTCAGGCAACGTGGCTGACTACGACTGTCAGGATATGATTCTGGCGCGTGGTGAGACGGTAATAGTGGAGACCGGGCGTGGGCTGGCTATCGGTGAGGTGCTGGTTCCAACTGCTCGTTGTTTTCGTGAGAACGACGATATGCTTAGAGTGATTCGGCGGGCCACACACAACGATATGCGGCAGCGTGATCGCAACCTCA
>CAYTQP010000145.1:0-4215 GCA_964440175.1 uncultured Verrucomicrobiota bacterium | reverse complement strand
ATCAGGTCGCCCCATCGTCTCACTCCTTGCCGCGCTCGCGCGGGGGGCGACCTGATAACGCTGGGCATAACGTGGCACAACCCGCCCCTCACCAAAGCCGTCCACGTTTGAGGCACCACTAAACTCTACGACACGCACATCTGCTAAAATTGAGGCGGCGGGTTGTGCTCACTGTTCATGCCATTGTTCGACATGTTCAACGTGAGATAGTCTGCTATGACTTTCTTCCAAACAAGAGGACAATGGGATACATATCCTGATAATGAACAGCGGTTCCTCCAAAGATATCTTGTGTTGTCGCTGTCGGTTGTGGCGTTCCGTGGAAGGTAAAATGGCGACGGTAGGCCGCAATATTCCACTGCGACAGATCATCAAGGGTGAGAAATAGTTTGACATGCTTCACGATCCCGTCATAATCATCCCATTCTCCGATCGTAAATTCAAGGGTATCTCCTGAAATCCGTCCGACACTTGTGGCCCACCACCAATCCGAACTGAGCGTGACCGCAAAATCCGGTGTCCATTTAAGCTCGTTGGTCTCCGCGGCATCACGAAAATACATGGCGACAAACGGATTATACCGCCAGCGATGACCGTAGCGCCCCATGATGCGCTTGTCCAGCAGATTCCATGTCGGGGAATAGTCTGCATAGTCGGAAAGATAAAAAAATCGCCCCTGATATGGAATCTTCCAGGAGAGTTCCTGATTCTCTCGTTCAAAGAGAAATTCATCAAGAGAAATAACCACATCATCATCTGACCAGGCTGTTTTCGTTACAGGGAGGTCCGTTTGCGTTTTTTCTGAGGATGGTGAGGAGAGCAGAGAGTCATCAGACTCAGCCCGTAACAGCGGCAGAGAGATGTGTCCAGAGTAGTTATCAAAACCATCCGACATTGTGACAAGCGTCTTCTGTAGTGGCTCACGTGATCCCGCAGAAGACGAACGCGTCGTAGATTCATAAATCACATCATCCGCTGTCCATAATGTGGGATGCGGCACAGAAAAATGGATCGCTAGCGGGCTGGTGACAAAGACATCTCTATGGTCAGCACTCTCCTGTAAAGTCACACGGGGATCGAACTCGGCAGTAATGTCACTGCCTGGATGTAACGAAAAATCAATCGGAATCACTCCTGAATCAAGAGGAGTGCCATAGATTCTAAGCGCCCAGTATTCGAAGTCACCCCCTTCTACGTCTATTGTCCACTTTCCTTGTGAGCTTTCCCCGAAATGGCGCACGGTTCCAAATCGCCAATCATCGTAAGTGTCGGAATTTCGGGAACAACCAAAGAAGCTGGTGTTGTGGGATTGCGCTAAGACACTTTTTGTACCGTGTGGCGATGTCAGGGTTACATCTAAATCACTCCAGGGTTGATGAGAAGAGGTGAAATAGACCTCAATGAATTCGATCCTGAAATTTTGGGGAACGGAAATCACCTGTTTATCATCTCCTGTAGAGCGTTCCTCTATGGGCTCGGCTTCCGCTTCGACAAGCGTCCAACTTTGCGCCATGTCGACAGCGTGTTCGGCATCGACGCGTCCGAAACCGAGCTGATAGCTATGTTCGTATCCGGCTGCGTTTTCCTGCCAATCAGCATCCGGATCGGAATTCTTGTGAGCGGATTCGATCAAAATATGGCGAATATCACGCCAGGTGAGTTCCGGACGAGCTTGAAGCATCAACGCAATAACACCGGACACCGCAGGAGCCGCCGCCGAGGTTCCCGTAAATTCCAAATCGTAATCTTTATTCGGAACTTGAGGGGTGCTGGAGATTTCCGCTGTCGTTGCAATATACCGAAAAGCCAATAGTTATCAGACGGCGCATTAACCAGGACTGTCGCTCCCGGTGTTGAATACACTGATGCTGCACCAGTGACATCAGAGGCTCCGACAGGGATCACATACCGCGAGTTATTGAACAAGTCATAGTTGGTGTTACCGTCCTTCTTTGCATCATTTCCGGCGGCAAAAACGTACAGATTTCCCAGTCCGTTTCGTCCACCTGGAGCGGCTTTCAGCGTGTTTTGCGCCTTTAGGAATTTTTGAAGGCGCACAAAGGGTTTCATCGGTCCCCAGCTACAATTATAAATATCGATAATGTTGTGCTTATGCTGTAATGCTAGCATTAATTGATCGTCATCCAACTCATTAGTTAAGGTTATGCGGACTCCAACTAATCCTGCATTGGGAGCAACCCCACAAACTCCAAGCTCGTTGAATCCTCTAGCAGTAGCCACTCCAGCGACTCGGGTGCCATGTTCTGCATTATTCAACAGGAAGCTTTCCCAAAATGATGGTGGTAATGGCTGCGGCACACTGTCCGAGTCGGCATAATCCCAATGCAAGGCATCCTCAAGCACATTGTCCTGCAAATCTTCATGCGCCAGACTGATCGCGTCGTCGACAATCGCGATAACTTCTTCGGATGAACCTCGATAGGTATCCCAAACCTCTGTCACATGCAGGTCTTCACCGGGGGTGCCGTTATACTGCCCGGTGTTCGAAAGATGCCACTGCTTCGGAAAAAAGGTATCGTCAGGCATGGAACGAAGTTCAAACTCATGTCCGATAATCGGAGATGCCTCTTCTACGAATCCTGACTCATACAGTTCATTGGCCCGCTGTATAAGATCCAGCACATCCCCCTCTTGAACGGTATAAATAAGGTCCTGGTCATTCTTTTCAAAAAGATGTTTCACATAGAGCAAGCCATAGCGCGTTTCAATGGTCTGTCGTTCCTCGTCAGTAAGATGTAAGGGAAACCGGATCCACATTCTTTTTTTCGGAACCATTCGGCCTGTTCGCTGGCTCGGGTGATTGTAGATAATCGGGGAGGCTTCCTTGACATAGGGGTGCGCCTCTAATGCGGCCAGCACCTGGGGAAGCTGCTCTCTGGCAAGAGGAATTGGACTGCTAAAGGAGATCGAGGTATGCCCCATTTTTTTCATCGTTGCCTGCGGATGAAAAAGCCGGGCGATCTCCTGGATGGCGGCCCTGGCCTCGGCTTCTGTCGAAACATCCCAGGAGTTCAATGGCTCGTAGGTCACGTCGACCTCATCCAGCACCAGTGTCCCCCAGACTTTACTGTTCCCCTCATACCACATCATCGTGAGTTCATCAGGCGTCCAGCCAACGGCATCAAAGCGGGCGGCGACAATCATATCCTCCGCTTCCAGGCGAATCACGCCCTCGTGCGGCCGGCCATTCACGGTCCACCCCCGGAACACTGATTCGTCATTGAAAGTGGTGGCTTTCAGATGGATGACCGTGCCTTCCTCATAGCTCTTCTGGCAAAAGGGGCCGCAAAAAATCTTTTCTCCTTCCACCAGTCCATCTCCTGTGCCCACTCGAATCACTTTTAAGGTCGCAGCCATCGTCATGTGGCTAACACTTGTCAGGAAGATGAGCGCCCCCAAAAAAATAATTCTCGAAGTACTCGTACGACAATAAGGGACACGTAATGACTTGCGGTGGCGAAAAATGGCAATCCCTCCTAAGAAACACAATCCGATAACGATGAATCCGTACGTTGCGGGCTCTGGGACATCAAGACTCGTTCCATCAACAACAAGATATTCAAATGTGAGCTGTGTTGTGTCCCATGAGCACTTCTGAATATTCCCAAGCGCGACATAGCTCTGCGCCCCTGTTTGGAGAAGAAGAATGTCATCGTGATTGACAGCGAGTGGCGTGGACACGTGTTGCCAATCTACCCCGAGCAATCCGTGTTCTGAAATGGACTGCAAGTTCGCATGGTGTAGGACCCCAATCTGCGTCATCGTGTGTGTGAAGACGGTGATTGGAAGTGCTGCATTCGTATGGTACCCGAAATACAGTTCGACGAACTCACTGAACTCGAACAATGGGTCAAGAGGAGGTGTGGCAATGTCAACAATTTCATCACCATCTCCCACAACGACAGTCAAAACGCTTGGATCGAACTCTGTCATATCATGCGTGATGCTTACGCCTTCATAAAATGAGACCTGAGCAATAAAACTTGAACTCGCAAAGGTGTCTTGGGAGCTCAGCATTCCCCAAATAACACACAATGTTCCCAGAATGATTCTTGGGGATACTCTTCTTGTCAGCTTATAATTCTTCATGTTCATACGATTCTCCTTTTTGTTAATGCTATGGATGATCATGTGTGCTTTCTCGACCTATCAGTACAGCAATTGTTACATAGTCACCCCCCCCTCCTTCCGGTT
>CAYTQP010000144.1:0-4266 GCA_964440175.1 uncultured Verrucomicrobiota bacterium | reverse complement strand
CGGCGGTAAAGCAGAAAGAGTATACGCACGCCGTCGAGTATCTGGGTAAACTGATCGATGAATATCCGCAAAGCTCAAAGATATATGAGGCCCGTTTCTCCCAGGGAGATGCTCTTTCCGCCATGGGTAAATTCTCTGAGGCAATACTCGTGTTTGAGGAGATTGTGAAAAACCGCAAAGAGGATTCCGCTGGTGGCTATTTTGTCATGCGTGCCTGGGGACGCATGGGCGACTGCAACTTCACTCTCGGTGCGGAAGATCCGAAGCGCTACAATGCGGCAATGCGTTGCTACAGCCATATTATGGAGAGCCAGAGTTCGTCCGTTCAGCTCAAGCTTCAGGCGGAGTTCAAAATCGGACGCTGTCTAGAGAAAATCAGACAGACCGATAAGGCACTTGAGCACTATATGAACGTTGTTTATGAACATCTTAAGTACAGGAAAAAAGGAAATATCGGTGACACCCTCTGGTTCACCAAGGCCGCCTTCCGGGCTGCGGAGATTGCTGAAAGCCGGGAGGAGTGGCGCTCGGCACTCAATATATATCAGCGTGTACTTGATGCAGATGTCGCTTCTGCCACCGAGGCGCAGAAGCGCATTCGTCAAATTCGCCTCGATCACTGGATACTTTTTTAACTTTTATTGAACAGGAGTACAATATGTTTGAAATAATCACAAAGGGCGGACCGCTGATGTGGTTTATACTGGCTGCGAGCTTTCTTGCCGTTGCGCTCTTTCTTGAGCGTCTTTTGCACCTGCATCGCGCACAGATAGATTCGCGCTTATTTCTGGACGGAATCTACAACAACCTCAAGCGAAATAACTACCTCGAAGCCATCAGCATCTGCGATGATACGCCGGGACCCGTCGCCAGTATCATTCAGGCCGCCATTTTGCATCGCGATGATGGCGATGCCTCCATCCGTCAGGCCATGGAGGAAGCGGGGCAGACCGAATTGCCGCGACTGGAGGCCAATCTCAGCTGGCTTGCCACGCTTGCAAAGATAACACCGTTACTTGGTCTTACCGGCACAGTGCTGGGTATGCTCCAAACGCTGAATACGGTCTACAGAGAAGCCCCGCTGGTTCATTCAGGAGATCTCTCCGTCGGGCTGTACCAGGCACTAATCTCTACTGCGGCCGGGCTTATCGTTGCCATTCCCATCTATGGTGCTTACAATTTCCTGGTCAGCCGGGTTGAGAGCATCACTGCCGATATGGATGCCTCGGCGTGGGATATTCTCCTGTTCATCAATAAAAAGAAGACCCTGGTACAATCGGAAAAGCAATGAAAAAAACTCCACATACGAAACATAGAGACTATAAATTATTCCCGACACCTTATCGAGGAAAGCGTTCCTATGCACGTAGTCCATTCTCACCAGTGGCTTTTCTCGACCTCTGCCTGCTGTTTGTTCTCTTTTTCATAACAATCCAGAATTCACAAATTGTGATCTGGCCGGGAATAAACCTTAAACTTCCAAACTCCGAGTTTCGTGCGGGAACGCATTACAATAAATTTGACACCATTCTCATAACCCTTTCCCGAGAGGGGATGGTCTTCTTTAACGATGAGCTGACAACCCTGGACGGACTTGAGCCATCTATCGCACGAGCCAGTCACGAACATCCCGATATGAGTATGCTTATCCAGGCCGACTTCCGAATCGATTATGGCACAATTGTGGATATCTTTAACATGGGCGCACGGGCGGGTATAAAAAACATAACTATGGCTACCAGTATCTCGCCAGAGAAAGTTTCTGAACCATGACGGCGCGGAATGTCAGATATTTCAGCTGGACTGCGGCCATTCTCGCCTCACTGGTCTGGCATGCCTTTGTCTGGGCCAAATTTTCACCTTCAAATCCTCCCCCTGTTACTGTGCGGCATGCGCAACAGCCTAACCTTGTCTATATCTCCGCAAACCTCGCAGGAAAGACCGACACAGACGTTAACGCGCTTATGACGCCGGTTCTTTTCTCCCTCCCCAGCGCGCAGGGATTCAGTCGTCCACTACTTCAATATCAGGAAGACATACTCCCCGGCAGCTACACCCGTGAAGAGGAGGTTGCGCTACTCGACCGCCCCGCCGCTACACATGCGGATACATATCTCTCCTGGCCCTGGCACATGGACGGGCAGGTCGCTCGTTTGCTCGACAAGCCAACGCCTCGACAGCGTGACACCCTTGTCCGTGACTCAACTTCGCCACTTCCTGTCGCCACCCGTATCGTCATTGAAAGCGATCTCGGTGATGCGGAATTCAGTTCGATGAAACTCGGTATAAACCCCGAAATAAAGGGTATGCCCCGTTTCTGGCGTGCTACCGCGCATATTAGTTTTGACGAGTCCGGCGTGCCAGACAGGGTCTTTCTTGAAGAACCAACAGGGCATCCCGAGCTCAACCGCGAAATTATACGAAAACTCTATCTCTGGCGAATAAAGAATCCCTCCGCCCCTGTCTCCGGTCGCGTCGTTCTGCTGCGTGAAGAATAAGAGCGTCAGGCATCACCCCTGCAATATGCCTGCGTGACAAAGGGTTTTGAAGTATCCAGGCATTGGACAATGAATCCCCCGATTTGTCCGAACGTTGGACAACTCTTCGGCGAATGCGCGAACGGCTCGTGATGAAGAATGAGAAAGGTAAACCGGTGATTGTTCGGGGGTGTTCCATTTTTGTTAAAACTAAATGTGACCTCTCTCTTTTTTATACCTTTTAGTGGATCATGGTCAAATCTTACTTTTTGAGACTCTCTTCTTTGACCTCTCCTCTGGAGGATGGGTCACCTGACCGACCCAATGATGTTGCGAGGATTTTCAAATGCTCGTAGTTTTTTATCCGTTTTCCGTTGGCTTATATTTTCGTCCGCATTTGCGTTGTCTAAAACTGCTATTTGCTCTATCTTATCCATTTGTGGTCTCCATTGTTTCTTTGGTGGGGAAATGCCTATTCTACACGAATGGGCATTGGAGACCACTTTTGAGTTTTAACAATTTTAGGGACGCTTCCGAAACAGATATAAGCATGCTCGAAAAAAGGGGATATTTTTTTGATTTCAGAGTTGTAAGTGCAAGCTGATTGTAGTCTTCTCTTGTCATGTGAGTATCCTTTTTTACGAATAATTCAGGTTGAGCCTATGAAAAAATTAACTTTATTTATCCTTTTCTCTTTCACGTGTGCACTTTTCGCCGAGATGCCGTCATCGAAAAAAATATGTTTTGCTCTCTATACAGTGCAAAACAACATCTTAAAGATGACGGTGCAACTTTATCCGCTTTCGAAAGAAGAGAGTCGCGATGTCTATTTGGAAATAAAGAATAATAATAAATGGAAAAAAATAGCGACTTGTAAGGTTCGTGAAAACCCGTACACCAGACCTGAAAATGCTAAAAGCTGGACGGCTCATTTCCGAATAGAAAAGTGGGATCCAACCAAAACATATAAATATCGAGTTAATGCACTGAATGGCGTTGCAACCTATACGGGGATTATAAGAAAAGATCCAATGCAAAAAGAAGAGATTGTAGTGGCAGCTTTTACTGGAAATTCCAACCGGGATAAAAGCCCGCGAACCGATATTATTAAAAATGTGAAAATACTTGATCCCGATCTTCTTTTTTTCTCGGGAGATCAAGTGTATGACCACAAAAATCATCTTAGAAGCTGGCTCGATTTTGGAAAACAATTTGGCGAAATTACTAGAGATCGTCCCACTATTTGCATCCCGGACGATCACGATGTAGGACAAAGCAATCTTTGGGGAGCAGGCGGGAAAAAATCGCACGAAAAATATAGCAACGACGGCGGGTACAATTGGTCGCCCGAATATGTGAAAGAGGTGGAGTGGGCACAAACTTCTAATCTTCCAGACCCATACGATCCTACTCCTGTTAAACAAGGAATCGGGGTGTATTACACTTCGTTAAATGTGGGTGGTATTGATTTTGCAATTATTGAAGATCGAAAATTTAAAACCGGACCACGGGATCTAGTTCCAAAATCGTTCAAGCGCGTTGACCATGTGCAGGATCCCGATTTTGACACCCGAAAACTTGATTTCAAAGAGGCCGTCTTGCTCGGTGACAGACAACTTGAATTTTTGCACGAGTGGAGTCAGAATTGGAAAAACACCGAAATGAAATGCGTCCTTTCCGCCACTATTTTTGCCAATGCCGCTCATTTAGACGGGGGAAGTAAAGAGCGCATTTATGGAGATCTTGATTCGAACGGATGGCAACAAACTGGACGCAATAAGGCTCTGAA
>CAYTQP010000143.1:0-4329 GCA_964440175.1 uncultured Verrucomicrobiota bacterium | reverse complement strand
CATAGGTCCAGCCGTTGCCGTTGGCGGTCATGTTGCCGTCGTCATCGTACTCCGGTGCGGCCGGTTATTGCCGCATATTGATTGAGATCGTTAGCGGTGTAGTTGATCTCGCTTACGCCCGGAGATGTGTGGGTTTTACGGTTGCCTATGTTGTCGTAGGCGTAGGCGTAATCACCCAGCCCCATTGTGGCGGAGGTAACTTCGGAGCGGGAGTTGTAGCCGAAGTCGTTATTGATTGTGCTGCTAAATTCCGATCCTGTGTCGTCGCGGGCGGTGCGGCGACCGATTGCGTCAGTTGTGTAGTCATATTTGGAGAGAGTAGCGAGAGTGGATCCCGCTTTGTTCTCCACGTAGTCAATGAGGTCGCGGTCGAGTTCATAGGCGCGTACTGTCTGAAAGGTCGGGGATGTCACAGGTGTCTGCCAGCCTGTCAGGAGATCGGAGCCGGACATGTAGTTGTATTTGAACTCATGCTCGCTGTTATTGCTGTCCGTATAAGTGACGCTACCCATGCGACCGACATTATCGAACCCATATTCGACCTCATAGTCGACTGATCCGCCGACGGGTGCATGGGTGAAGCCGATATTGCGACCGTCAACGATGGTTTCATCGTAGGTGCGAGTGATTGTGCCGAGGGGGTTGAGTTCAGACACAAACTGCAAATTCGCGTTGTAGCTGAAGGTGTGGGTTCCCATAATATCAGCCACGGTCTTTTTGCGTCCGAGTCTGTCGTAGGTGAACGTTATGTCACCAGTGCCGGGGTCGGAGTAGTCGATCTTTTTCAGCTCGCCTGCGCCGGGGTCGGTGGCGGGATCATTATTCTGTTTTTTAACTCCCATAAAATCCCTTTTTTTGCGTTCTCTACTTTGCGAATATGATAAGAAAAATTTGATATTCTTCCCGTCTGTAAGTGCGTTGTAATCCACTCTACTCGAAGTTGCTGACAAGCTGGAAGCTTGTACTACTCTCTTTGCGCTATAAGCTGTTTGTGTGTTTACACGCACAAACACACTTGCCTGGCTCACTGTCAACCTGACGGCAAACAAGTTCGGAAGCCCACGCTGTAGAAACGAGATTTACCCGCCACTGGGTGTCAGCTGCATTGAAGTAATACCATTCGGCATCTCCTGTAGAATAGGCGCAGTCCCCCGTATGATAAACCCAGCCCGCCGGTCGCCATGCCAGTGCCGAACCTCCAACCATCATCAATATCGCCATTACACATAATATTGCTACGCTTCTCTTCATCTACATCTCCGCTATGTTCTTATGTTCTCATTTTCACAATGGACATTAACGATTCAGCACTTTCTCTTTCCTCTGTCTTTGAGCTATTATAGAAATGGTGTCACACACTTTCAGTATCTGCGATGGATCGTCAACTGCCTCGACACCATCATTGTCAGCCCGTTCGCTGTCGCCCACCGATATAATATTCTAATTTTTTTTCACAAATCTTTTCGCACCTCTAAAACGGCAACGGGCAAAATCAGTAAAAGATGATTGCTGCGTGTCTGTCAGTCCGTCAAGATCACACAGCGTCCCGTCAGCAGGCTGATGTCAGCGGGCAAATTCATGGGGCGGAGATCCAAGACCCGGTCTGTCTCCAAACGCACCTCGACAACCCCGTTCGATGAGTGAGAATTCCACAGCGGAGTTATAATCCAGCCCCACTCGCCAGGATTAATCTTGTAATTTTCGACGGGACCGGAGTCTCTACCGATTCGCACGTTCACAGTGCCGTCAACCTCGACGGGGGGAACGGCAAAGATCATAAGGAACGAATTTTTCAGCGCGGGAACCGTCAATCTTGCGCCATTGCGTGCCCACCGAGCCTTGAAGGGAGGCACTTTCCGTTTTTCCATAACGTCATCAACCGCCGGATTGAGTCGCGTGACCCGCGTTCCGCGAACGAGAAATGCATCGGTCATCAAAAGATGCGCTTCCGCTTTCAATTCAATGCCTCCATCCTCTCCAATGTCCGCCGCATCTGCACGCGCCACAAACCATCCCCCGCCGAGGGCTGAAAGAGTGAGATCTGTCACTCCGTCAGCAGTGCGCAAATGGACAACTTGTTTCGGTTTGGGCATCAGCTCCAATTCGTCTGTCCCGGACTCCGCTAGAAATAGCATAAAAAGTCCGGCGTTCTCCAGCGGCGAAGGGTTCATATTCTCCCAGAGGACAGTTGCGAAGTCGTTTCGATGCACAGGGAATCCGTTAACATTCACCTTTCCCTTATTTACACACGCCGAGAAATTAACGAATCCCATATTACTCTCGCTCAGAGGTAGTTTCAACACCCCTCTGGACATTTGCGTATCGACGGAAGTGCCGACGCGCGGAGTCATTCTGTACATGTTGAGCGTGATTTCCCAGTCTTTAACACAGGACGGATAGCCGTAAGTCCGGGTTGCCAGACGTCTCCCCTTATAATCACCGCCCCATACTTTATCAAAGCAGATACGACGGCTGAGCGGAAGTCCGTCAAATGGTGTCAGGAAGTAAGCGGGTCTATCTGGGTCGGCTTCAATAATTTTGAGCCAGCTCTTTTCGGCAGCGCGATAGTCGAATGTGTACTCATTATCAAGCCCCAGAGCGGGAACCCCGAAGAGGTGGCGCAAAGGAGTGCCGAACCTGGAGTACTCCACGAGCAGACGACCATCATCACGTTTAACCCTCTCCGCAATCTTCTCAAAAAATCTGAACGCTCCCTTGAACTGTGTCAGCGTGTAGAGTTCGACGTGTATCAATGTCTGCGCGGTTAGCAACAGAACGCACACGGTCATCCCCGCAAGCGCACGCCGTCTCGGCAACAGTCGTGAGATCAGTACGCAAAGACCTGAAAAGCCCAGTGTCAATGCTGTCACCTGATAGAGCAGAAAGTAGCGTGCCCCGTACATATAATCTTTCATCACATAACCAAACAGCAAACCCGGCAGCAACAGAACAGCCAGCCAGCACTGGCGTTTTATATGCTCAGTATCGTCCATCACAAAAAGAGCCAGCCAGCCGATCAGCCCCAACGTGACAAGTATTGGCGATGTGAGTATCGCAAAACCCCGCAGATCGGCCATCCGCAGGAGTGAGAGCGCAAAGCTGTCATCTGAATCAAGCAGTGAGACAGAAAAAAAACACGCCAGCGTGACAAGTCCCAGGCAGAGTCCGGTAATTCTTCCCATCCTGTTTTTTATCTCATTGTCATGCGTAACGGTATTCGGTGTTCCATTGCGATCTCCAGCGAACAGAGTTGCAATAAAAATCGTAGCAGCCATGATGTTAAGAGATATCGAGTGGCTCAGAAAACAGCGGCAAACATTTTCCAATCCGTACCAATGCACCAGATACGCCATCTGCCAGACAAACAGCCACGCGAAGCACCAACCCAAAAGAGGGAAGATGATAAACCTCTTTAATCCCCTGAAAGCAAGCCAGAGAGCCGACAGAGTCACCGGTATCAGCACCAACCAGGCGGTGGCATGCAGGAAGATGGCGATGCCCAGACAGACCGCGCCGAGAATCGGCTCACAGCGCGAAGCACGCTCTTCAGCAGTCAGACTTTTCAGGAAGAAGTATAATCCGGCAAACACAAAAAATGTCGCAGGAATCTCTGCACGCGCATAACGGGCGTGCCAAACGATGAGCGGGTTGAGAGTGTACAGCAAAAACGCGGCGAGTCCGACCCAGCGCTGTTCAAACAGCAATCCCGCAAGTCCCGCGAGCGCGAACCCTGCGAGAAGCGCGAAAAACGGAGTCACAAACAGAATCAGCATCTTGCCTCCGATTCTGGCTGCCACACTCATCAGCAGAGGATAGCCCACCTGGAACCAGGGTCTCATTTCGGCGCAATCATCACCACTGAATCGGAATGCATGGAAAAGTGTCTTAACATCACTCCCATGCCCATAGTACAGAAAATCGGAGCGCACTTCGGGGGGGACATCTTTCAAGAGTGGCTCCTCACGAAAGAAACAGTTGTCACGCTCAAAGGCAGCAGCGGTATTCAGGTAGGCACCGTGATCATCGCCGCCGAAAATATCTTCGTGCGGACGAAAAAGAACCAGCCCTGCCACAAGCACAAAGACGGCGAAAAAAAGGCGGTTTTGCCAACTCATAGTTCGTAGCCAGCAAAACAAAATATATCCGGAGCACACTGCGGCGACAAACCAGATAAGCATTCCCGTTATGCCCATCATACCAAACGCCAGTCTGCGCAGAGCATTAACGCGAACATCTTTAAACACATACAATCCATGCCTGCCTCTTACAGCAAATTTTCAGGAAAAACGAGATAAACCTTTCTGATGCCGAAGCAAGGACTTACAAAAA
>CAYTQP010000142.1:0-4493 GCA_964440175.1 uncultured Verrucomicrobiota bacterium | reverse complement strand
ACTGAATTGAAGCAAACCCCGCATTAAATGGCTATTAAAGGCCTGTCCCTAATAACTAACTAAAAATGTTAATTGCTCAACTTCCGCACTCAGAATCCACCCACACATTCTGCTGAAGAGACTATTTTTTACCAAACTCATTGTTTGCATATAGAATAAAATAGAATATATATGCGCACAAATAAATCTTTATTTTGATTGGCAACAATAAACTCGTTGTTTTCAAGATTTTTAAAATCTATCAGCCAAACTGAATCACCTCTTTGATATCCGTATTTTTGATTTCACAGCTGTAAATACAAGCTGCCTGCAGTCTTCTCTTTTCATAAATCCCACCCTTTTTCGAGTACTACATATTTGTAATAATTGATGCTTTTTATAGACATATATGTAATTATAATTATTTATTATTTTTCTGTTATAAATAATACTTCTTTCTTTTCGGTTGGCACTCAATTGGTTACAGAAATACAACTATCGATAAATATTAGTTGGCATGAAGTTTGCAATAGACCGATTCCATATTCCGCATATTGTGGAGCCATACTAAATATAGAGAACAAGAGTAGCGGGAGAATAATTAATGAAATGCAAACGATTAACAATCATCTTTATAGGGGCTTTTATCTTTACATGGCTTACCTTTCCGGTTTTTGCGAATACCGGGGAGGTTTGTCCTCCGACTATTGAAGAGTTGATGTTTACAATCAACAATACATGGATGCTGGTAGCAACCTTTCTTGTTTTTATTATGCATCTGGGATTTGCAACCCTTGAGGCGGGATTAGCGCGTGCTAAAAATACGGTGAACATTCTTTTTAAAAATATACTTATCGTTGCTATCGGGCTGTTAACCTATACCTTAATGGGGTTCAATCTCATGTATCCGGGTGAATCCTGGGTACTGCCCCATGTGATCGGGTTTTCCGGGTTTGGAATCGGGACAGATGCCGCAGGGTTGACGGCGGCATATAATCCCGGCTATACATACTGGACTAATTTTATGTTTCAGGGCATGTTCGCAGCCACTGCGGCAACAATTGTTTCCGGGGCGGTTGCGGAGCGAATTAAACTGCATAGCTTTCTGATTTTTTCAGCTATCTACGTAATGTTGGTTTATCCGATTGTGGGTTCCTGGGGATGGGGTGGCGGTTGGTTAAGCATAATGAATTTTCATGATTTTGCAGGATCAACTTTTGTTCACTCGGTTGGTGGCTGGGCCGCTCTTGCCGGGGTAATCACCCTGGGTCCACGTTTCGGAAAATATGTCAATGGTATGTCCAAGCCTATCATGGGGCACAGCATGCCTCTGGCCACGATTGGCGTATTTTTGCTGTGGCTGGGATGGTTTGGTTTTAATGGGGGTTCTGTTCTCTCCGCCGATCCGGGCGCACTGTCATACGTTTTTGCAACAACGTCGCTGGCTGCGGCCGCAGGTATTATGGGGGCGATGGTGGTATCACGGATTATCCAGAAAAAGCCCGATCTTTCGATGGTTTTGAATGGTTGTCTGGCCGGATTGGTGGGAGTTACTGCCGGAGCCGATATTCTATCGGTCAAATTGGCGATCCTTGTTGGTCTGATTTCAGGTGTACTGGTTGTTCTGGCGGTCTTCGGCTTTGACCGTCTGCGTCTGGATGATCCAGTGGGTGCATTGTCTGTTCATCTGGTTTGCGGTGTCTGGGGGACATTGGCAGTGGGGCTTTTCTGTCCCGAATACGGTATTCTCACCCAGCTTATCGGGATTGCCTCCTGCGGAGTGACGTGTTTTGCAGCAGCTACGCTTATCTTTGTGGCACTGAAATTCACGCTGGGTATTCGTGTTAGCGAAAATGAGGAGTTGCGCGGATTGGATATAGGAGAACACGGAATGGAGGCCTACAGCGGTTTTCAGGTGTTTTCCACTCAATAAGTAAGGTATGCCAGAGATAAGGCAAGAGATTTACAAACAACTATCAGGAGAAAAAATGAAACTGATTATTGCATATATACAGCCTGAACGGCTGACCGCAGTTAAAAAAGCATTATATGAAAAAAAGGTTTTCCGGTTGTCGATCACCAACGCCATGGGGTGTGGGCAGCAAAAGGGATATCACGAGTCGTACCGGGGTGCTGATGTCGAGGTGAACTTACTGAAGAAAGTGCGCCTGGAGATCGCGGTCAATTATGATTATATGGAAGTTGCCATAGAGGCTATTATCAAGGGTGCTCGTACTGGCAACATTGGTGATGGAAAAATATTTGTTATTGACATGGTGGACTGCATACGCATTCGTACAGGAGAAAAAGGTCAAGATGCCATCGGGTGAAACCAGCCCGAACAAAAGGTCACGCGATTTTCCAGTATAATCCCCCGGATACGTGGGGCTTGCCCTTCAAAACTATCTCCCTCAAAGTCGGACAGATATGGGGAAATAAAAAACAGGAGCAAAAATGAACATCATAATTAATGATTTGTCTGTTATACTCAAAAGCACAGTTGAAAGATATTTTTTAAACGGGAGAATACGATATGGCATCAGGAATTGAGATTATCAACGAACGGGTTAAAGAAGAGAGCGTATTTGTTAACGCATTGCGTTCGGAGATGGGAAAAGTAATTATCGGGCAGCAATACCTGATTGATCGCCTGATTATCGGACTGCTGGCAAACGGACATATCCTGCTTGAGGGTGTTCCTGGCCTGGCGAAGACGCTTTCGGTGAGCACGCTTTCGGCGGCGATCAACACAGAGTTCAGTCGAATTCAATTCACCCCGGACCTGCTCCCGGCGGATGTGGTTGGAACCATGATATACAATCCGAAAGACGGAACTTTCTCCACGCGCAAAGGTCCTGTGTTCGCGAATATTGTACTGGCCGACGAAATAAATCGTGCGCCGGCCAAGGTTCAAAGCGCGTTACTGGAGGCGATGCAGGAGCGACAGGTAACTATCGGCACAGAGACATTCCCATTGCCATCGCCGTTTCTGGTTATGGCGACAGAGAATCCGATTGAACAGGAAGGAACCTATCCGTTGCCAGAGGCGCAGGTTGATCGCTTTATGCTGAAACTTCACATCGATTACCCTTCCATTGAGGAAGAGGGTCAGATACTGGATGCAATGGCTGAGACGAATAAGAAGATCGAAGTGAACGCGGTTGTTGATGCAGATGCCATATTGAAGGCTCGCAAGGTTGTTGACCAGATATATGTTGACGACAAAATAAAAGACTACATTTTGAGTTTGATCTTCGCCACGCGCTCACCGGAGAAGTATAATCTTGATATAGGTCCCTACATGCGCTACGGAGCCTCGCCAAGGGCGACAATTTTCCTCACTATCGCATCGCGTGCATTCGCTTTTCTGCAAGGTCGTGGCTATGTGACTCCGCAGGATGTGAAGTCCATCGCCCCGGACATTCTGCGACATCGCGTTATTCCATCGTACGAGGCGGAGGCGGAGGAGATCGACAGCGACAGTCTGGTAGAGAGAATACTGAAAGAGATGCCTGTCCCGTAAGGGCGAATGGTTGCTTTAGAGTCGGATGGAAAGATCGAAAGACGGGAAGAATAATGGTGCCATCGGAAATAATAAAAAAGGTGAGGCGTATCCAGATCAGGACATCGCATATGGTAAGTGATGTGTTCGCGGGACAGTATCACAGCATATTCAAAGGTCAGGGAATGGAGTTTGAGGAGGTGCGGGAGTATGCACCGGGCGATGAGATCCGTTCGATCGACTGGAATGTGACGGCACGCATGGGCTATCCGTACATCAAAAAGTTTAAGGAAGAGCGCGAGATGACCGTGATGTTGCTGGTGGATGTGAGCGCGTCCCACAATTTCGGTAGCTCCGCCCAGTTGAAAAAGGATATCGCCGCAGAAATCGCGGCAGTGCTGGCATTTTCAGCAATTCAGAACAACGATCAGGTCGGACTGATCCTGTTCTCTGAAGATGTAGAGCTTTATGTGCCGCCGGGGAAAGGAGCACGGCACGTGTTGCGAATTATTCGCGAGGTTCTTTATTTTAAGCCGCAACAGACTGGAACCCGATTGGAGCCAGCGATAGACTTCCTTAACCACATAACAAACCGAAAGACCACCACTTTTCTGATTAGTGACTTCATTTTCGATGAAGATTGCCAGAAACCGCTGGCAGTAACGCGGCGACGGCATGATGTTATCGGGGTGTTAGTGAGCGATAAACGCGAAATCGCCTGGCCACATGCCGGGATTGTGAACTGGCAAGATTCCGAATCGGGACAGTCTTTTCTTGTGGACACCTCCGACAAAAGAACACGCCGCGCCTTTGAGGAGTATCAACGCGATCGTCGGAGTAATCTACTCTCAGAGCTACGGCGTGCAGGGGTTGACGCAATTGAGGTCTTTGCCGGCGAACCATATGAGACAGAGCTGGTGAAGTTCTTTCGAATGCGAGCGCGGAGGAAGCGGCGATGATTCGGCTGAGATGGATATTTCAATCTCTCCGCAACACGGGGATGATATGGATG
>CAYTQP010000141.1:0-4496 GCA_964440175.1 uncultured Verrucomicrobiota bacterium | reverse complement strand
TGTAAGTGCGTTGTAATCCACTCTACTCGAAGTTGCTGACAAGCCGGAAGCTTGTGCTACTCTCTTTGCGTCTCTGCCACGATCACTCCTATTAATTCACTAGTCTGCCAGTGTAGATGAATGCATTCATGGTTGCAATGACAGTTTTGGGATTTTGTCCGAACATTGGACAATTTTTTCAGGCGATTGTCCGATGCTTGGATGATCGGCGGAAGCAGGATGGCGGATGAGATGTTTTCCGCAGTTCGGAGTTTTTGCTACGGGCTGAAAAAACGGGGCGGATATTCAACAATCCGCCCCGTCTTTTGGTTCTTTTAATTTACCCCTGTGCACGCAGTCGCTTAGTGATATTTTCGCCGCCGTTAAGCAGATAGATCAGTGGCAAGGGACGATCGACACCTTCGTTAAACTGCGGACGAGCCTGCCATGGTGTCGCGGAAATGACGTTGGTCATATCCATCCAGTACTGCAGAATGGCCGGTTTCAGGTTCCACGTCATATGGAAGTGATTAGCCGGGGCGTACTGTTTGTACTCTGCCATTGATGCGTACTTGGGCACAATCCACGAATGCGGCCAGGTGACGTTTGAGCTGTTAGCCACCGCCGAGGCGAGCGCGTCAGGGAGATCGACCGTGCAGGCCTCGTCCCAAATCATGCTGAACATACCGCTCATCGTGCTGTAGGCGAGGCGTCCTGCAATTCCCTCGATTCCGCCGGGTGAAACAAATGAGACGCTGTTGCCTCCGCCGGGGAAGTAGTAGAGTTCTGCTCCGGGCATTGAGACCTTCGACATAATCTCCTCAAGTGACGCACCTGGAAGTGCCGCCCAGTTCAAACTGGCCGAACCAGAGTTGTCGCCATCGACGATCCCCTTGGTTGCCCAAAGCTCATCGCCGGTGAAATCGACACCCAGTTCTTTAGCCTTCGCCTGAATCTCCCATGGCTCCCAAACCTTACGGAAATCCATGAAGAGCGGCGGGTTACCACCGGAAAGCCAGGTTTTGAAGAGCATTGTCAGTGTACCCTGCATATCCGCCTCGGTTCCGAACGGCAACGGCATTTTCGGACCATTGTGGTCGAACGTGGAGTTCATCAGCGACTCCGCCATATCGCAGATTGGAAGCGGGATTCCACGGTTGTCGCTACCCCATTCGAGCTGATTCATGAATGCGCCGGCAACCGCATTCATATCTTTGCAGAGGTCACGCATGATGAGGTACATCGCAAGCGACTGATTGAGCTTATGTTCGCCATCGGGCTGTGAGCGATCAACGCGGTCTCCGAGATTATCGGCAATCCATGCGCTCAGCTCCTTCAGTTCTTTCTCGTCATACGCTTTTTTGTTAAGCATGTCGGCAAGGAGTTTCATATCCAGGCGTGCGACTTCCACACCAAACGTCTTACGGGTTGCGTTGACGTGGGTGAGCGCAGTCTCCATTCCCATCGAATCGTGTCCGAAACAGACAACGCGGCGACCCTTCAATCCGGCGTAGGTTATAGCCGCGTAGCACCAGTCAATCAGGTTTGCCACGGTCGCCTCTGTCACTTCGGGATTCATGCCGGTCTCTTCCCATGTGCCGACATTGAGGTGTGTCATTCTCCCCGACTGCGCCAAGGCTCCATTGAGGGCATGTGCATAGACGACGCCGGGTTTCGGCGCGCTGTTGCCGCAGGTGATGTTGATCGGAATATCTTTTGGCAAATGTGCAAGAACACTCATGAATGTGAGTTGCGGGAATGCCCAGGTGTCAGGAGTGCAGACAATGGCATCGACGTTGGCATCCTTGAACTGCGAGCCGACAATATCCGCCTGTTTCTCGCCGTCGATCAGCACGGGGCTCCAGACGACGCTGACGGGCGAGCCGTCTGGCATTTTAACTTTTTCGGCAATAATACCGGCGATATTCTCGATAATATTCTGGGTTCTCTGGCGAGACTCCTGATCCACTCTAGGGTCACACGCCGCACAAACCCCAATGGTTGTGGCATTGATCACATCCGCGCTTACGGATTCCGACATTCTTACAGCTTTACTCATAACATCTCCTCGTGTTACATGATTTAGTTATTACCGTTTCGTAAATTACATTATTGCCATCCTGCGTGGAATGGTATAAAACTCCTAATTTGTGTATATTTCAAACATCGGAGAGAGAGTATGAGGTTCTCAAAAATGCCGGATGGCGGTGATCCGTCGGCTGTGCATCAGCAGTTTCAGCATATTAACATCACTCTTCTCTGTTTGCGTTACTGGTGGATCGAGACTTGGGATTTTCCGAATCTCGCATTTCCATACTGGCGTCTTTACTGGAACAAGAATGCGGGCGCGTCCATGTCGTTCGACGGTGAAAAGTACACCATGACACCAGACCGAATATTCCTGGTCGCGCCCAACACCCCCTA
This sequence comes from uncultured Verrucomicrobiota bacterium, assembly GCA_964440175.1. GTDB lineage: Bacteria > Verrucomicrobiota > Kiritimatiellia > CAYTQP01 > CAYTQP01 > CAYTQP01. The sequence continues at coordinate 2,093 of CAYTQP010000141.1, read as the reverse complement.
TTCGACCCGAATTGAGAAAGTCTACTCCAGAGATGGCGACGATGTACTGCTGGCGGGAGCACCTGTTGATGAAGATGTTCGCGAAGAGGCAATCATGGCGGGTGGCTCAATATTCCACCTCTTTGCGCATTTCAACCTCGGATTCCCGCACGACTTTGTTCCTCCGCAAATCTTAACATTCGTTCTCGACCCGGTATTGCAAGCCCTGCTCGACCAGATCATCCCGATTGCCAAAGGCGAGCACAGAACTTTCGACCGGAGCGCGAGTCTCATGATTTACGCGCTCATAACGGAGCTGTTGTCGCGCATCTCCGAAAAGCAGTGGCCGTTGTCCCCTCCCGACTACCGGGTTAAGAACGCCGTTCTGTTTATTGAGAACAACCTGCAAAGCGACATTTCAAACACCATGCTCGCACACAACGCATGCATGGCGACCAACGCATTTGCCCGGCTCTTTTTACACAACACAGGATATCCGCCACACCGTTATATTTTGAGACGCCGCCTTGAAAAGGCGTGTGTTCTGCTGCACCACAGCACGAGAACCATCGACACCATTGCGAGGGAATGCGGATTCTGCGACCGCTACTATTTCAGCAAGGCATTCAAAAAGGAGACCGGGCGATCGCCTGCGGCATACAGGAACGAATTTCCTGCTTAACACACGATTTTATGGCACAAAACCTCAGCCTGATTTATTCATAAACGTCTCATATCCCGCAATATTATACTCTTATGAGATAGTTTTGAGTTCATCAGGGGCATGAATTGCAGATTTGACTCGGACAGCACTTTGCACTCAGCCCCGGCAGGCTTGTTCCGCAGGAAAACAAAAGCGGTATAAAAGTTACAAATTTCCGGGCTGTATTTCCATCCCAATCCTTTTTCAGCTCTCATATCGCACTTTTCCGGGGCAAAAAACCCACAAAAAAATGTTTACATTGTTTGGAGAGTTGTGTATTTTATGTGCTTGAATTGCCAAATTTAGATTGGCTGCATCGAATTTCGGTATTGGTGTCATGGCTGAAATATCGGTTCATTTGTTTAGTGACACAAGAATAGAGAGAAGAAGTATTATGGATATCTATGTTGGGAACCTTTCTTATGACGCGGCGGATGCCGACCTGCAAGAGCTGTTTGGAGAGTATGGAACAGTAACTTCCGCTCGTGTGATAACTGATAGATTCAGTGGCAGATCAAAGGGATTCGGATTTGTTGAGATGCCGGAAAAGGCTGAAGCTGACAAGGCCATTGAGGGTTTGAACGAGCAAGACATGATGGGACGCCCACTACGCGTCAACGAAGCGCAACCGCGTAAACCCAGAGACGACCGCAGATAAGACGCGGAGACACTGGTTGCAACACGATTTACCGCTTTTGCGGTAAATCGCTGTTATATTGTTTCAGGGATAAACATTCCCCAGTATTGGCGAGCGGTCGCCGTCTGCGCCGCTTGCCTTTTTTTATCAGGAGATTTTTCATGAAAGTAGTATTGGCATATTCAGGCGGTTTAGACACCTCCATCATACTCAAGTGGTTGATAGACGAATACGATGCCGAGGTGATAGCCTACGCGGCAGACGTTGGACAGGAAGAGGAGCTGGACGGTCTTCCCGAGAAGGCTGCCGCTACTGGTGCCTCAAAATGTTATGTTGAGGATTTACGCGAAGAGTTTGCCCGCGACTTTGTCTTCCCAATGATGCGTGCCGGTGCCGTCTATGAGTCCGGCTACATGCTGGGAACTTCAATCGCACGACCGCTGATCGCAAAACGTCATATAGAGATTGCCCAAGAGAACAACGCCGAGGCGGTGAGCCACGGGGCAACCGGTAAGGGCAACGACCAGATTCGCTTCGAACTCACCTTTTATGCTCTCCAACCGGACATCAAGGTAATTGCACCTTGGCGCGAGTGGAGCATGAAGTCACGCACTGAGCTGATGGCATACGCCGAAAAGCACGGCATTCCCGTCCCCGTGACAGCAGCCAAGCCTTACAGCATGGATCGCAACCTCCTTCATATCAGTTATGAAGGTGGAATACTGGAAGATCCCTGGAATGCGCCCCCGAAAGATATGTTTATGCTGACAACGG
>CAYTQP010000140.1:0-4502 GCA_964440175.1 uncultured Verrucomicrobiota bacterium | reverse complement strand
CTGGATTCGGCAGTTGATGTGAATGCAGATGTGCTATGTTTTTGCTCGCAAAGGGTTGTGCATGAGTGAAGACGCGCTCTTTAGCGCATAGAGTTTCATGCGCACCTCGTTGCGGGCAAAATGATTGTGTATATGTGTTGGATCCAGTTGCTGAATTTAGGTTTATCAGGATAAATGCGTAATCTCTCCAATACATTGACAGTGAATTGGCGATGTCGTATAAGAGTGCGGAAGAGAATGGGTCGATTTAATTACCAGAGATTAAGGGGGTTATGAGATGAAGAAAATGGTGATTATTTTGCTGATTGTCGCAGTTGCCGGTTTTGTCGGGTGCGGCAAGAGTGATAAATCGCGGGTTGCTGGCGAAGCTGTTGCCGCCGCAGAGGCTTGGTTGGTGCTTGTCGATGGGGAGAAGTATATCGAGAGTTGGGATGATGCCGCTCCGTTTTTTAAAGGCGCGGTTAAGAGCGAACAGTGGATACAGATGATGCAATCTGTCAGAAAACCGCTCGGAAAGAATGTCTCACGGAAGTATAAGTCAAGTCAGAGCCATACGTCGATGCCGGGAGCACCTGATGGAGAGTATGTTGTTGTTCGATTCAAAAGCTCTTTTGAGAACAAGAAGTCAGCAGTCGAGGTTGTTACGCCTATGCTTGATAAAGACGGTGAATGGCGGGTGGCGGGTTACTTTATAAAGTAGACGCAGGCGATAAGCGATTGCCGCGAGATTTGATGCTACGGCTGTAATCGGCGGGTGTGGTATAACCCTTTTGGTCTGGCGAATGGCGAATTTTGCATTAAAAAGCCAAAGGAAGATGGTGTGGACATAAAAATGAGTTTGTTGACGAATAATCGAGTCCGTGTAATTAAGATTACGGTCGTGTTGCTTGTTCTTGTTCTTGGGATACAGTTGCTGAAGAGTTGCGGTAGCCGGAGCAACGACGGTGCGGAGATACCTGTTTTCACTGTCAGGAAAGGTCCGTTGACTATCAGCATCACCGAGAACGGGACAATCCAAAACCGGGAAAAAGTGATTGTTGTGAGCGAAGCGGAGGGACAGAACACCATTGTCTATCTGAAGGAGGAGGGGGTAACGGTTCAGAAGGGTGAGCTTTTGGTCAAACTCGATTCCAGCGACTTCGAAGACCAGAAGATCGATCAGGAGATCAGCATGCAGAATGCCGAGGCCAGCCTTATTCAGGCGCGGGAGAATCTTGCCATCACAAAAAACAAAGGTAAGGCCGACACTGAACAGGCTCGGCTGGACCTGCGTTTCGCCAGGCTGGATCTGAAGAAATATGAAGAGGGAGAATATCCGATGCAGTTGCAGAAGGCAGAGTCGGGGATAACTCTTGCGGAGGAGGAGCTTCAGAATAAGGAGGATAAATATGCATGGTCAAAGAAACTTGAGCTTAAAGGCTACATCACGGGAGTTGAGTTGAAGGGTGATGAGCTGTCCGTCGAACGTGGCAAGATAGACCTCAAAACCGCCAAAGGCGAATTGGCACTTCTCGAAAACTATACCCATGGCAAGGAGTTGGAGAAACTGAAAAGTGATCTCTCGCAGGCCGAGATGGCTCTGGAGCGCGTTGAGCGTAAGGCCACGGCGGAAGTTGTTAACGCGGAGGCCGACCTGCGTGCTCGCGAGTCGCAGTTCAAACGTGAAAAAAGTAAATTGGAGAACATCAATGAGCAGATAGAGAAGTGTTCAATAACCGCGCCGAGCGGTGGCATGGTTGTCTATGCGCAAGGAGAGGGCAGACGCCGCCGTGAAGAACCTTTGGCTGTGGGGCGGGAGGTTTCAGAGCGCCAAGAGATCCTCTATCTGCCGACGACCACAATTATGAACGCTCGAACGCAGATACAGGAGTCGAGTCTCAGCAAAATAAAAGAAGGTCTTCCTGTTTTAGTGAAGATTAACGCGCTTCAGGGGGTGATGCTGGATGGGGTGTTGACAAAGATTGCGATTCTGCCGGATTCCACCAGGAGCTGGCTGAACCCGGATCTTAAGGTCTACAACTGCGAAGTGGAACTTGAGGAGAGCGATGCGGATTTACGCCCGGGCATGTCGTGCAGTGTGACAATCGTTATACGTGAGTTTGATGATGCCGTTTACGTTCCCATTCAATCGGTTGTGCGGGTGGGGAATAAACCAACAGTCTATATTGTTAAAGGCTCTAAACAGATAGCGCGAACGGTGAAGACCGGAATGAACAACAATCGGATGATTCATATTATTGACGGACTTTCGGAGGGAGAGCAGGTCTCTCTGGCTCCGCCGCTGAAACCGTCAGAAGCCCCGATGCCCGGTGGGTCGGGGAAAGAGTCATTCGTCACCCCGGCTTCCGCCGGAAAAGACAAGGGTGGGAAGAAGAGTCCTTCGGTGGGGGGTCGCGACGATCAAAACCGGCGGGGAGATTCAAAACGTGGAAACGAATGATGGCGCACGTAGTTGAGACAGTTATTGAGTTCCGGGACGTATTTAAAATTTACGATACTGGCGCGGTTCAGGTGCGGGCCCTGGATGGGGTCTCATTGAATATAGCTCGCGGCGATTTTTTTTCCGTGATGGGCCCCAGTGGTTCCGGTAAAAGCACAATACTCAATCTTCTTGGTTGCCTGGATCGCCCGACCAGCGGCAAATACATCCTCGATGGGCGGGATGTCGCGTCGCAGAGTGATGATGAGTTGAGCGATATTCGTCTCAATCATATCGGTTTTGTTTTTCAAAGCTATAACCTGATACCGCAACTTTCAGTCTGGGAGAATATTGAGCTTCCACTCTTCTATCAGGGCGTAGATTCCGCAGCCAGTGCGCTCCGCGCACGGGAACTCGCTGGGTTGGTGGGGTTGACTTCGCGTCTGGAGCACCGCCCGTATGAACTTTCCGGCGGTCAGTGCCAGCGCGTTGCCATCGCCCGTGCGCTTGCCAACGAGCCGTCCGTGATTCTTGCCGATGAGCCTACCGGAAATCTTGATACTAAGACGGGCGAGCAAATTTTAGACCTGTTGACATCTCTGAACGCAGATGGAATAACTATCATTATGGTGACGCATGAGGCCGACATTGCGGCGGTTGCGTCGAAATGCATCCATATGCGTGACGGAAAGATTGAGAAGATTGAAAAATGCGCCGTTCCCGAATAACCCGTAATATCCGGTTGGGCATCAAAAACTTGATGCTCCACAAGATGCGCTCCCTGCTGACCACGCTGGGGGTTGTCTTTGGTGTCAGTAGCGTGATCGCCATGCTTTCTGTCGGCGAGGGTGCCAGCAGGCAGGCGTTACAGCAGATACGCAAGCTCGGCAGCAATATTATTATTGTCTCTTCGGTTAAGCCGGTGGGCGATGAACAGACTGGCGGACAAAGGCGTAGTCGCATGTTGATTTATGGTATCCGCTATGACGATCAGGTCCGAATTAATGAATGCATACCGTATGTCTGCAACACTGTTCCGGTGCGGCTTATCCGCAAAAAGGGGAAGATGCGTGATCGAATGATTGAGTTGCGTGTGGTGGGAACAAGCGCGGAATGGTTCAGGATTGTTGGTCGCCACGTTCTCGCCGGCAGGGTTCTGTCGCCGAATGACTTAAAAGAGAAGTCACCAGTCTGCGTATTAACCGAGCATGGTGCCCGCAAATTGCTGGCAACCGAGTATTCGATCGGAGCGAAGATCAATCTGGGCGGCGAAAATCTAGAGGTGGTGGGCATTGTTCAAAGCGAATCGGGCGGTTCTTCCGTTCAGCTCCCCGATCAGAATATAGATGTTTATATTCCTGTAACCACAGCCATAGAGAGTTATGGAGAGGCGATTTTTGAGCGCAACACAGGCTCTTTCACTATGGAGAAGGTTGAGCTGCACAAGTTGCTGATTCAGGTGGATAAGCTGGAGAATGTTGAAGCGGCGGCCGTAGCGATCACCGCGATGTTCAAAAGGTTTCACGCCAAAGAGGATTACAGCCTGAGCGTACCGCTGACACTTTTACGTCAGGCCGAGGCCACTAAGCGCACGTTTAACATAGTCCTGGGTTCCATTGCCGGCATATCGCTACTCGTTGGCGGCATTGGGATCATGAACATTATGCTGGCTTCCGTTACCGAGCGCACTCGTGAAATTGGCATTCGCCGCGCTGTCGGGGCCAAGCGCGGACAGATAGTCGCGCAGTTTATCATCGAAACCGTTGTTCTTTCCGGCACTGGCGGAATAATTGGTATTGGTCTTGGTGTTAGTATTCCGTGGGTCATCACAACACTGACCGGCATGCCTACAGTCGTCTCACCATTGAGCGTTATACTTGCGCTCAGCATCAGTATGACCATCGGGATAGTCTTCGGGCTTTACCCTGCCGCACGCGCCGCGCGACTGGACCCCATCGAGGCATTGCGACATGAGTAGTGTTGACATCTATTGATTGTCAGCGAAAATCTATTAACCGACCACATGATTTAGCGGATTATAAGCAAGGTGGACAGCTGTATCACTTTAACAGCAGTTCTTGCA
>CAYTQP010000139.1:0-4539 GCA_964440175.1 uncultured Verrucomicrobiota bacterium | reverse complement strand
TTTGACAGGATAAGCAGGATTGACCGGATAGATGAAAGAACCTCTTCCTTATTTTCCTAAGAATTAAAGCAGGTTGAGGTATTACATTATTCAAGCTAACATAATATATCTTATCGGACGTTACTCTTTTTGCCGTAGAAAAAAGGCGAATATTTGTAGGGAATATCCACTGTAATTATACGGTTCTCACCTCATAAAAACGACATGAGAACGACAACGCACCATGCCACAGCCCGGATACCCCCTGCTGAACAACCCCAATAAAAGTAGTTGTCACAACCTAACGATACAATGAATACAACCATAACGCAACGGAAACACCCCTCCTCTCTCGACAGAGACGACCCTTTATGTATTCTCCTTTTCATCGCCTTATAAGGCGAAAGTGCTTGTTTCGCAAGGTGACATAATTTTATTATGTCACCTTGGCGTATCTCTAATGATGACTTTCGCTGATTTCAGAAGGCGCAGAGCATCTTTGAGGGTCTGCTGTACCCGCGACAAGATTATGTCACCTTCCCGCACATTTTGTTGGCGTGCGGTCTCTCTGTCCACAATAGTTATCTGGTCAGTTGTCAATATCTTCGTCGTGAATTGCATGATGTATTGACACAGGTATCTGTCGTCGGTGATTTTTTCAACAATGAGAGGTTCTCCGTCAGGAGCGTAGGCAAATTCCCCCGGTCTTGTCGGACGGAGGTGTCCCACTTTTTTGTTCGGATGCATGACATAAGTCGCACCATCCACAAGACAGATAGCGTCTCTCTCCCCTGTTTTTATCATAAGATGGGGCTGCCCCGGTTCTCGGTGGTATTCAAATAATTGCCCTTTCGATAATTCTCTGAATGTCATTTTATTTCCCTTGTGAAAAATAGTACGGTTGACGATTATATTGGCATTTCAAGATACATCCGCGGATGTACGATGGGTATTCTGGCATCAGTCCATGCGCCCGACAGACGGAATCTACACCCTGTATCCACAAACAGAGGGATAGCATCTGGCTCAATTAAGGCCAGGGCCGTGCTGTCTGCTCCGCCCGAAAAAGCAGTGTAAAGTTTCATGAGATCACCTCAGACAATTTTTGTTTGAGACTTTCGGATAACGGTTTTTTGTGGTGCAGCACACGAGACAAATAGCCCTTGTCCACTCCTGCATTTTCTGCAAGCTGACGCAAGGTTGTGCCTGATTCATTAAGATATTTCTGAGCCTGGTCAATCAGGTCAACGCTCCTGTTGCCGGGGGCAACAGGCTGGTCAACGCGTTGACCAGATGCGGCAACGCGGGCAACAACCCGCTCCATGTCCGCGTCGGTGGTCAAGGGTATTTTGCAGATGACTGATTCATCATTAACCGGACACAACAACACTTCCCCGGCTTGCCTGACATACTTTTTGACTTTGTTGACTTCCTCTTTATCCTGGAGCAGGAGGTTCGCCTGCTTTGGTTTGATGCGATGCACAAACGCGCTGGTCAGCGTATCCCGCACCACTGAACTCTGTCCGGTTCGCGCCACCAGCCAGGTTTGCGACGACGCCAGCATATAGACTGCGCATTTCCGCCCTTCGGTGGAAATGCGTTCCATCGTGTGCGCCATGGTGTTCCCGATGGACGTCTTCGACAAAAACGCGAGTTCATCAATCACGAGCACCACGGGGGTCGTGTCGGTCTCGATCTGCTGTAAGCGTCGATCTATGGTCTGCTCGATGTCCGTCAATACCGTCAGCATTTCGTCTTTATAGGTCGCCATGCGTATCAGCCCGGCGTCCCACAGGGCTTTCGTCTTGAAGCCCAGGGATTTCGGATGGGGATAATGAGGATCAATCCCGATATAGCGCACTGGCCCTGCGATGAGGCCGCTGGCGATCAGATATAAGAGGGTTGCAGTTTTGCCGCTGCCCGATTCTCCGGCCACGGCGGACGAATAAATATCGAGAAAGGACCCGCGCCGGGGAACGCCATGCGCAAACCCCAGAATCATCGGCTTGCCTGGCGCAATCTCCTGAGTGTCCAGGAGTTCCCGGAAGGTCGGGATATGTTGAGAGGGCGGGAGCGCGGGGATTTCCTCCTGATGTTGACGGGAGGCAGGGATGTTGAATATTCCCCTGCGTCCGACCAGCGCTTGTATTTGTTTGGTTTGTATGTCCGCCATGTTCATATAGAGAGCAAAAGCCTTCTCCATCCCACCATTCATTTGTCTGAGTTGTTCAGCCGTCACCAATCCCGTCAGAATCGGAGACAGCGTGCGCAAATCCCGTCGTTCGACCGGGATTTCGGAATGTTTACCAATACGAGCCGTATGGACGGATGCCTTCAAAATTCTCGATCGAGCGATGCCATAGGCCACAATGATGACGGCCAGCAACAAGACGGTTGGCGCAACCACGGACAACACATGTTTCACGGCCCCGTAAAAAAAAATATTATCAATCTGCTGCTCTTCTCGAGCCAGGCGCAATCGCTCACTTACCGGGGGGTGTTTGAGCGAATCTGCTATCACGAATAAACATATTAACACGAATCCTCCTATAACAACAACCCGCGCAAATTTCATTTGACAATATCCCGGCGTCATGTATCATAGGGATGCGACTCACCAAGGGCACATGACGCGATGATTTATACGACCGTGTTGTGTGCCTCTTTACTTTGTGCCGTGCGCAAAAACCGCACAATCACGTGATAATCGTCCTCTCGTTGCTGTTTGAGCCTCCGGTACTCTTTGCGAGCGACTCCCAGAGTCCCGTGCAATTCCCGGAGGTGTCCAACGACCGCCCCTATGAGATTATAGAGGTCGCCATCATAGCGCGTGGCGTCGATCCCACTCTCCGTTAGAATTGGAAGTAGGATTCGTTTCACATATTGGTAGAGTTGATGCTCCTCAATCTCACGCTCAACCCCAGTATGATCTAAGATTTTATAGCTTCTCATTCCTCATCCTTCCGACTCATAGAGTCTATTTCTTCCTGTTCCATCAATTCATCATATTTGTCTTTCCGGAGTTCGATAAATCGCCCGTTGCGTTTTCGGGTGTAGTAGTACCAGTCCTTTGCATGGGACAAAAACGCTCCATAGGGACCGCCAAACGATTTAAGGGAGGGTTCGACCGTCCCGTCTCCAAAAAACCGGTGGTGCCATGCCTCAAACATCCCGTATAAATCGAGCATGGATTTCTGGTGAGCGTGCAGCATCCGCTGCGAGTTTGGCACCGTGCGTGTTCCGTCTTGAGTCTCAACCTTCTCGAAGAAATCAAGTTCCCAGAATGCGGCCACGCGGTCGCTCAGGAATCGAGTCTCCTGCTTGAGCGATTCAACCGGTTTCGGAAGGGTTTGCGAAATCATGATATCGTTGTGCCGATACAGATAGGCCGAATGCAACACTATCCGAATAATCTGAGGCAGGTGTTTGAACATAGTCCGCTCAAATTGTGGGTTGAGCGGAAATTTGTGAGGAAACGGCACAGGAATCAGCCGTCGATACCACCCGAAGGATCGGTCTTTGGATTGGATAAGATTATTCGTGCTCACAATGATTTTTCCCGAGACATAATCATCGTAACTTGTCCCTCCTTTGACCTCAACCAATGCTTTTTCGTCCCCCGAGTAATTCTTGATAAAACTCGTGGCTGATTCGCTGACAAAACTTGAGGAGTCGCGCCCCAGTATCAACCACTTCCCCTGAAATGTGGCGTTGGAAAACCGGTTGATGTGCTGCAGATCACAGCCAATGGCTTTCTCGTCCCCGACAATCCGTTCGAGCAGCTTCAGACACGAACTTTTTCCGTTCCGCCCCGCTTCGAAAAAGTTGACCCACAAGTTCTCTCCGTTTGGATAGATGAACAGCAGATAGGCCAGCAGCAGGCGAAACCAGGGCGCCACGCCAGGCGACACCCAGTCTTCCAAAATGCCCAGAAACCAGCGTTCAATGTCAGGGTCAATATGGTCAGGAATGTTGTGAGGGAGGGGGGCCAAGATGAAATCAGAGGAGGTATACTTCCGCATTTTTCCGGTCAACAGGTCGAATATCCCGTTGTTGAATCCGATTCCCTGTATTCGACTTTCCCGAAACAGTCCCGGGTTAATCAGCCTCTCGCTATCTTCGAGCAATCCTGTCACCAGCCCTGCGATCAGACCGGGGGTTGCATTTGATAATCCCTCAATCTCTCGCAGAGCCATCCGGCATTCTGCCAGGGTCAGTTCCCGGAAATATCCTGCCGGTTCCTGCACGAAAATATATTTATCTTCTCCCTGGAGAGTCATCTTCCAGTGTATCTCAGATTTGATGCTGTGCAATAGATCATGATAGTTCATAGTGTGTCACCAGTGACGGATGCATTCCTTATTACTAAGTAAGATAAATCTTTGTTATCCTTTTAGAAGTTGAGTCTATCCGACAACCCGACACCTTTGCCCATAGGAGTAGTGACGGCAGACAAACCCTATCCGTCACACCCGTCACCCTGTGACGGCAACCAGAGCCATTGTGACGGGTGATGACGGGTCGTGTGACGGCTGGTGTCACTACTCCTATGGGCAAAGG
>CAYTQP010000138.1:0-4545 GCA_964440175.1 uncultured Verrucomicrobiota bacterium | reverse complement strand
TCCGCACTATTCACCTGTCCCTATGCAGTGTGTCCCTATGCCATATGCCGAGCGGCTTACATCAAAAACCGAAGTTATTTTTTTTGATTTCAGGATTGTAAATGCAAGCTGATTGTAGTTTTCTCTTTTCATATGAGTGTCTTTTTTTATTTTAATTTGATATCACGTACGTAACTCTTTCCGGAAAAACGGAAAAACGAGTTGCATGATAACGTTCCTTTTTTATGAATAATTCAGATTAGTATTTTAATTTTCTATATTTTTTGCACCATCTGGCAAGGCTCGATATCGAATGATGCACGTCCAGATTTAAGAAAATGAGAGAGTGATGACAAAACAAAATATTAACAGAAGAAAGTTTCTCGGCGGGGCTGCAAGTGCTGTCGGGGCGACAGCGGTTTTCAGCATTGTGCCACGCCGTGTTCTCGGAGGTCCCGGCTACACTCCTCCAAGCGAGGAGCTGACAAAAGCCGTTATTGGTGTTGGAGGAATGGGCCAATCTCATCTCACGTACGGCGGTGCGAGACTGCTGGCGGTGTGCGATGTAGACAGTAACCACCTTAAAAACACACTTAAGGTGTGTGGCAAGGATGTCAAAGGCTACCACGATTTTCGTGAAGTTCTGGCCCGTCCCGATATCGATATAATTCATATCCCCACCCCTCCGCACTGGCATGCGCTCATATCCACCGCCGCTGCCGATGCCGGCAAGGATATCTGGTGTGAAAAACCAATGAGTCGCACTATCGGCGAGGGCAAAAAGGTTATCGCCGCCGTTCGCAGGAACGGAAGCATGTTTCGAATAAACACTTGGTTTCGATTCACAACCGATAGTTTCTACGGACTTGGTTCCGTTCCGAGAACCGTCAAAAAGGTTGTGGAGAGTGGGATGCTGGGCTGGCCTCTCAAGATTACGATCAGCAAAAGCACAGGTTTCGACTGGAAATTCAACTGGATAGGGAAAACAAATTTGACCCCGCAGAAGATCCCTGCCACACTGGATTATGACTTCTGGCTGGGACCCGCGCCGCACAGACCCTATAATTCTCACAGGGTTCACAAAACTTTCCGCGGTTACTGGGACTACGACGGTGGAGGTCTTGGTGATATGGGGCAACACTATCTCGATCCAGCCCAGTACATACTTGGCAAAGACAATACCAGCCCGGTGGCGGTGGAGGCCGAAGCACCAACTCAGCATCCAGACGCTGTGGGACGCTGGCAACGTATCGAAATGCGCTATGCAGACGGATGCCAACTGATTCTCGACGGCGAAAACCGCGATAAGAAGGCAGCGTTTATTGAGGGACCGAAGGGGAAGATTTTTAAAGGATTCAAATCCAATATTTCACACTTTGAGGCAAAGGTAGCCCAGTTGCCTGAGCCACTGCCACAGATTACCGATTTTTCCGAATCCGTCCGAACCCGGCGCAAATTCGCGCTAAACGAGGAGAATGGACATCGAAGTTGCACACTGGTGAATCTTGGAAAGATCGCCGTACGTCTGCGGCGACCTCTGCATTTTGATCCTGTTAAACAGGTTTTTATTAACGATTCTGTCGCCAACCGCCTGATCGATCAGCCGATGCGCGGAGCATGGCGGATTTAAAATAATTTAGAAATTTTCGGAGATGACCATGAATATTTTTTTTAAAATGTTGTTGGGGGTGCTTCTCGTAATTACGGAGATAATGATGCCCGCAACGGTGAATGCGGAGGAGAACCCTCTAACCATCCTCTTAAAAGATCTGCCTACCAAAAATATAACGCGAGAACGCGAAACTCTGGATGCCATTACCGCCCTCGGTTCAAATGCTATCGCCACACTCTGCGCCAACCTTCAGAACGCGGAGAAAAAAGGTAAAAGCCGTCTGGCTCTCCACGCGCTGGCACTCTATCTGGGCAACGACACAGTTGAAAACCGCAAAATGTTTTGCTCCACAGTCTGCGCCAGTCTTAAAAAACGTGCGGATCCAGAGATTCATGCGTTTTTGTTGCGTCAGCTTCAGTTTGTCGCCGGGAACGAGAGCGTAAACGCCATCGCGTCGTTTTCAGGCAACGCAAGACTTTGTGACACCGCCTGCCGAGTGCTGACCACAATTGGCACAGAAAAGGCTGTGGCGATCATGATTACGAGCCTGGAGAAGAGCCGCGTCGCAAATCCGATTCCTACCATAAAGAACCTAGGTGAAGAACGGGTGATCCGCGCCTCAAACGCCATTATTGGATACACAAAAAGCGAAAACCGAGATATCAGCGAGACCGCGAAAAGGGCACTGGCGGATATTGGATATAAACCAATGGTGCGACCGCTCGCCAGCGCGTTCCTGAACGCTGACGGATACAGGAAGATCACAGCGGGGCGCGACTATCTTCTCATAATCCGTCGACTTGCCGGGGACGGGAATAACGCGATGGCATATAAGATGTGCCGGTCGATGCTAACCAACACCAATACACCGTCAAACATGCGTTGCTGTGCTTTAACGATTTTGGCGGACTCCTTTGGATCGAAGGTGAATGGAACCCTTCTACAGATGAGTGCTGATCACGATTCCCGTCTGCAGGCGGTCGCTGTGCAACTGGCAGGGGAGATTGCCGATGACAAAAGCATTCAGCTTTGGTCGCACATACTCGAAGGTGCGGACACTGTGCTTAAAACGCGGGTTCTGCGCATGTTCGCTGCAACCGGGGAAGAAAAACTGCTCACCACCGTTCTGACAGCCTGCAGCGACAGGGAGCGGTCTGTGCGGCTTGCCGCCGTGGACACCGCCATCACTCTGGGCGGAGACAAAGCGATTAAGCCTGTCCTGGATCTACTGGCAAAACACCAAGATGCCCTGGAGGCTAAAGAGACGGTTGCCATTTTAATGCGTCTGCCGGGAGACAAGGTTCTTCAGAACGCCGCCACGTGCCTCAACACCAGTTCCACCGCCGGCAAAATCGCACTCATAAACGGGCTTGCCGCCCGCCATGCCGGGAAATATTTCTCCACATTGGTCGCCATGACCAACAATGAAGAGAAATCTGTTCGTATCGCCGCGCTACGGATGCTGGGAGGTGTCTCGAATCAGGAAAACCTACCCGATCTCCTCAAATTGATGCTTGCGTCACAAGATCGGACTGAGAAACGGCTAATTCAGAAGACTGTTGTGGCTACGGCGAAAAAAATATCTCCGGTGCGGAGACGAACCGAACTGATCATCCCTCTTTTATCTTCACCGCAAAATACGGAGAACAAGATCGCGCTGATAGCAACACTCGGATATCTGGGCGGGAGGGATGCCGTTAAGGCTGTTGTTTCCGAAACACACAGCCAGAATATCGATGTGAAAGATGCGTCCATCAGGGCGCTTGCACGCTGGCCCGATGACAGCGCGATTGAACCGTTGCTGCGTATTGCGGCAACGGAAAGTTTGAAATATAATGTTCTGGCACTTCGCCAATTTTCAGAGCTTGTGAAAAAGTCCAGACAAGACGATGAGAAACGAGCTGAGTTCTGCCGCCGAGCCATTGATCATGCGTTACGGGACGAAGAGAAGAAGACTATCCTTGCCGCTCTAACCAGCATAAAGATTGGCGCGACGGTTGAACTCGCCATGGAGTTTGCAGAGACGGAAGCACTTCGCGCCAATGTCGCCAACACGGTTGCTCTGCTCATTACAAAAGGTCTGAAAGACGACACCCTCACGACAAAACGGCAAATTGAATACTTGAAAAAGGTCACTTCTTTCATAGAAGACAAAAAGTTGAAAAAGAAGACGTTGAAATATCTCGATAAAAAATCTAAACACTGATTTTGATGGGTAGAGATTAGGGGTCAACATTATGAAAATCATAAAGACACATAAAACAGCATTGCTGGCAGGCGTAATTTTTTTACTGACTGCGGCGATGCCGCTGTGTGCCGCGCCGTTTGAATCCGAAGAGGGGTTTGTTCCGCTTTTCAACGGTAAAGATTTAAGCGGCTGGGTTGGTAGCCTCAAAAATCACACCGTGAAAAACGGTGTTTTAATCCATAAATCCGGGGAAAATGGAAATCTCTACACTAAAAAGCGGTATGACAATTTCGCTTTCAGGTTTGAATTCAAGCTCACGCCCGGAGCCAACAACGGAATTGGCATCCGCACTCCCCGCCAGGGAGACCCTGCCTATGCTGGATTTGAGATACAGGTGCTGGACAACAGTGCCGAGAAGTACGCCCATCTCAAACCATACCAGTATCACGGCTCCATATATTCGATTGCCCCCGCAAAGCGCGGGCATTTAAAACCTGTAGGAGAGTGGAACTCCGAGGAGATTATCGCCGACGGAAACTTCATCACCGTCATATTGAACGAAGCAACCATTGTGGATCATTTTGATGTCTCGGCATGTAAACGTCCCTGCAAAGGGCACATCGCGTTTCTCGGTCACGGCTCACGCGTCGATTTCCGCAACATTAGAATCAAGGAGTTGTCCTCAACCCGAAATCATGTTCCACCACCTGGATTCACCTCTCTCTTAGACGGCAAAACGCTCAATGGCTGGAAAGGACTAATTCGC
>CAYTQP010000137.1:0-4575 GCA_964440175.1 uncultured Verrucomicrobiota bacterium | reverse complement strand
TCGACTTGCATGCCTAATCCACGCCGCCAGCGTTCGTCCTGAGCCAGGATCAAACTCTCCATTGTAAAAAAATGTTAAAGTCTGTCTTGCTCAATATTACTAATTGACTCGTAATTTGCTCCACGGATCGCTAATTCACTTCGACCCGCTTCACATTTTAATAAAAGCACATGGCATATCGCACCACTTCTGATTCGAAGTGATACATTATGTAATGTTCGTCTATTCTGTTTTCAAAGAACCCAATAAAAAAACGCCTCAGCCCCGTTTCCCTCCAGCAGGAGGATGTCCAGCCCAAAGCGTCTATCGTTTTCCAAACTCAACTAAATGAGTTTCGTACCAAAAACGAGACACAAAGTACCTAATTAAATGATATTAGTCAACCCCTCATTTCGGCTATTTTTAATGTTTCCTAAATCAACCTTTTCACAGCAGTCTAAAGATGAAAAAAATTCATCATAACTGACTGTGCCGCTTTGTATTACGAAATACTATTCTTGCCGCTGGCATCCAGCGCGACAACCGGAAAATAACAACCAACCCATATTCCCTGCCGTCAGACTGTCTTCCAAATTACATCTGCCTGCAGAGATTTTCGCCCGGAAATTACATCCGCCTGCAACTGTTTTATTCACACGCGCTGTTTCCATACCGATTGACAGGGAGAATAAATTCACAAGGCACGTCATTTGATTCTCTCTCTTTGGATTTGCGGACTCTTGCTCAACTCCCCGTCTTTGTCAAACCGCACCCTGTGGGACTTTCAAAGTCGTCAAGCTTCTCCCTGTCAGCGTCCTGCCAGAAGATGACTCGAGCAGAAATAAACAGGTGCTTCGCCAGCTTGCCTGTATCAGGGAGTCATCATTCGCAAAATGCAGTTGCTTGATACGGGATGATACATCTTCAGACGCTCTCCCGCACCATGAAAATACGGGAGGATACGCTGGCAGTGTGTCAAAATTTGCCCGTAACACTAAAAAGAGTTTCGATCTATTTTGAGGCGTTGCGGAATATGAGGTATTTATGAATAGATCAGAATAAAAGGAAAAAATGAAATTGCAATATTGTCCACCATCTTACTAAAGCCCCGAAAATTGAGCGGTTGACGTAACCTCCGCGCATATCGGCGGACGACTGCATTTTCACTCACACAAAAGCTTGATCTTTTCACTCAATTTTGCTAGTGATTTGCTAACAGCACCTCTCTTCATTGGTTTACCTATAAAGCGGGAAGTTGCCCGCCTTAGTATACCGCAAGCGGTTTCAAACCGCCGTGCGACAACTCAGTTGCATCCAGAGGCGCAGTTCAGGCGGCAATTATTTGTGACGTAGCTTACCGCCACTACGTGTAAAGAAAGGAAAGACCGTTATGAGAACTACTATATATAGAGTAATAATACTGACTGTGATTCTTTTCACGACCACATGCTTCGCCGTTGCGGGCACAAACCCCGCCACAACCAAGTTCGCCGAAGAGAACACCGTTTTCGCCTTGAACCTGTACAGCAAACTCAAAGAGACCAAGGGCAACCTATTCTTCTCGCCCTCATCCATATCTACAGCTCTGGCGATGACATATGCCGGAGCCAGAGGAGAGACTGCGGAACAGATGCGCCAAACAATGAGGTTTAAACTGCCAGACAAACAACTTCATTCCGCTTTTGCGGCACTCAACAACGCGCTCAACAACCAGCAAGCCAACGGTTGCAAACTTTCTGTGGCCAACAGTCTGTGGGGACAAGACGGTTATAAATTCCTGACCCCTTTTTTGGAAACAACGGAAAAATATTACGGAGCCGGTCTGCGGCGCACAGATTTCGCGGGCGAAACCGAACAGGCACGACAAACTATAAACGCCTGG
This sequence comes from uncultured Verrucomicrobiota bacterium, assembly GCA_964440175.1. Taxonomy (GTDB): domain Bacteria; phylum Verrucomicrobiota; class Kiritimatiellia; order CAYTQP01; family CAYTQP01; genus CAYTQP01. The sequence continues at coordinate 2,714 of CAYTQP010000137.1, read as the reverse complement.
GTTAAGGAAGAGACCCACAACAAGATTAAAGACCTCATCTCCCGTGGTGTTCTGACACCGCTTACGCGTCTGGTGCTTTGTAATGCCATCTATTTCAAAGGTGACTGGGTCGAACAGTTCGATAAAAAACTGACAACCGAACTGCCATTCCACCGCGGTGACGGCAATGACGATAAGGTCGCGACAATGAAGAAAAAATTTAAGTGCCTCTACGGCGAAAACGAGGACCTGCAGACCATCAGTCTTTCTTACAATGGCGGCGGCCTTTCAATGCTTATTCTCCTTCCGCGAAACAGAGACGGTCTCTCCAGGCTTGAATCGGAACTATCCAGCGGAAAACTGCGGCAACTATCAAGTCTTTTACGCAAGCGTGAGGTAACCGTACTTCTGCCGCGCTTCAAAATGAGTTCCAGCTTTTCGCTGAGTGACACACTTGCGGCAATGGGAATGCCCGATGCTTTCTCAACAAACGCCGATTTTTCGGGTATGAACGGGAAGCATGATCTCCACATCAGTGCCGTTTTGCACAAGGCGTTTGTCGAGGTTAACGAAGAGGGCACAGAGGCCGCCGCCGCCACCGCCGTTGTGGTCGCGCTCAGGAGCATGCCAAAACCACCATGCGTTTTCCACGCCGACCATCCGTTTGTCTTTTTTATCAGAGATAATCATACCGGCACTATTCTGTTTATGGGGCGGGTGGTTAATCCTTGAAAAGTTCCTCGAAAGACCCCGCTCCGATTTCCGCCATACTTCTTCTGTTGCTGGGTGTGTTCGCATGCTCCACCGCCCCGCTGTTCATCAGATGTAGCGACACGCACCCCATGTTATTGGCCGCATACCGGTTGCTACTGGCCGGCGCACTGCTGTTTCCACTCTTCATGAAGCACATCAAAGAGGTCGACTCCGCGTACAAGTGGAGTCATCTACGTGCCACGGTACTTCCAGGCATTCTACTGGGCATCCACTTCATCACATGGATCACCGCGGTACATATGACGACAATTGTGAATGCCAGCCTGATAGTGAATCTCGTGCCAATCACTATGCCTTTCGTCATGATAGCACTGATGAGGGAGCGTCTGAACAAGATGGAGATGATTGCCACCGTCATCTCTCTTGCCGGACTGTATTTGCTGAGCGCGAGAGATTTCAGCCTCAACAGAAGGTATTTCCAGGGTGATCTTCTTTGTCTTTTTTCAATGATCTTTTTAACCTTCTATCTGGCACTGGCTCGCAAAAACCGCAATATTGAGTGCATCTGGCTCTATGTTGTGCCGCTCTATTTTTTCGGAGGCATCTTCTGCTTCATCACCGCCATTTTCTTCGTCAACCCAATCCACCCCTACCCTCCGAAAGAGATTGGACTCATAATGGGGCTGGTGCTCATTCCCACCATTATCGGACACTCCATACTGAACCATTCCATCAAGCATCTCCGCAGTCAGATTGTCAGCATTTTCACCCTCTCCCAGTTCATCTTTGCCGGCGCACTGGCCTATATTATTTTTAAGGAGATTCCTTCTGGCACTTTTTACGTGGCCAGCATCCTTCTGGTCGCGGGCGGATACATTGCAATCCGCAGTACCAGCTGAGACTGAATCCCACCCCCTCCAGCAAAATTACACCTTCCAATCCAACTCGATAATGCACCGCTTTATTTCGCAGTTTGCAAACTGCGAAAAATGCGCGCTTCGGGATGTTATTTCCATGTTTTACGGCAAAGAGTCTCGCCAGCTTGCGAATTGCGGCATTTTTTGTATTTTTTATCGCATATTGGCGTTTGATGAGGGGCCCCGCCGGATGTCGGGAGGGGATATATTTATCCTTTACAGGCAGGCGATTTTTATGCCTGTAGCGACGATACAGAGCAGACCGAACGCGAGATTGAGCTGCGCGGACTGCGCGTCTAAATCATCTATTTCTTCATATTCCTTATTTTCTGAATAGCTACGTGCTTTGCGGTACAGCAAACGTGCTTTTGGGAACGACAGCCAAACGAGCAGGAACTGCCAGGGCATGGCGGCAGACGAACTCAGCAGTCCGGGAATAACGACCAACATGGTCACAATGATGTATGGAGCAAACAGCAGTAATGCGTAATAGCGCATTGAGGCATTATGTCCGATCAGACCGGCGATCGTATTGATATTTTTTCGCTTATCGCGTTCCTCGTCACGCCAATTATTCGCATGTAGAATGGCAACGACATAGAGTGCCACCGGGGTAATCCACACAACCGGTCTCCATGCCAGTTCACCGGTCTGCGTGGTCCATGCTCCGAGTGCTCCAAGAACGCCGAAACAGATAAAGACATCTATATCGCCCAGTCTGTGATATTTCAGGGGGAACGGACCAGCGGTGTAGGCAACCGCTCCGAACACTCCAACCGCGCCAATATATAGTATCACCATCCCAACCCGATACACCAGGTATCCGCCAATGGCGGCGGCGATCAACAACAGGAGAAGGGCCACATTTCGAACTGCGCCGGAATCGAGCAGTCCCCGGATGATGGCACCGCTTCCCGGTGTCACCACATCGACCCCGCGCTTGAAATCAAACACGTCATTAAGCATGTTCGCGGCAATATGGACGCACGTCATCCCCACCAGAACGAGAAGAAAAAGGTCATATTTGAATACAGCACCACCATACGCCACAGCCAGCAGAGAACCGAAAACGAGCGGAGTCAGCGATGCAGGCATGGCAAACAG
>CAYTQP010000136.1:0-4617 GCA_964440175.1 uncultured Verrucomicrobiota bacterium | reverse complement strand
CAAGGGCAATCTGATTTTGCAAATAGCGTCTGTGCGTTTCCTGCATTCACCCAGCGGATTAGACGGCTTGAAAGTCTCTTCCAGTATGCCAGCCTTCTGCTACTTGTCCCGCAGTTTCGATCATATCCACAGACAGTATTCTCTGCGAAGCTCAATGTTGCAATCCGATCATATCTCCTCGTGGAAAATAGAATGAATGTGTCCACATCAACTGCCGAATTTGGGTTTATGTTTTTTAGAACCAAAATTATCAGCGGCTCCCGGCTGGTTCAGCTTGTTGGATCATATCGCAACGAAGAGTCTTTACCGAGGTGGCGCGTGTTTATTTCCTGCCGGGAATTCAGCGGGAAAAGCGTTCTGTCCCGTGCGGACAGCGGTGGAAAACGGTTCGTTTCTGTAGTGCCACGGGAGATTCTGTCCTTGATTCCCAATGGTTTACGATCACAAACAAGAAACCTGGCTTAAGCATCATTCTGCGCTGGACGTTGCCCCTGGTAAAGTCTATTATGGAAACCGCTATGTTAAAATATAATAAAATCTCAGTGTTGCTCGTGTTTTGGATACTGATCTCGAACACCTTTGCCGAAACAGGCGTTTGCTTCCGCATGCAGTCCGACAGGCTCTGGTATAACGAGAAAAACGAAGAGTTCGATTCATTCCTCGCAAGATTCACGCAAATCGGCATCGCTGTCGAAAGAGATCCTTCTATAAAAATGAAAATAAACGGCGATTATCGCGGACAGAACCTTGAAACCTGTCTGGATGAAATGCTGTATCCCCTCAGCTATGTTCTGACTTGGGATGTACTAAAGGGTCCTGTGGGCGGGCTTCTACGTCTCAATAGTATGAAAATCTTCAAACAGGGGGAAGAGTTCGCCGTTCTGCCGCTTAAAGAAAATCCGAATCTTCAACTGTCTCAATATGACGGGAAAACATTCGTCGCGGATGAAATATTGATAGGCTTCAAAGCTGGAACAAGTGCCGTGGATGTATCCATATTGCTGAATCAAATAGGAGGCACAATCACCGAATCCATAAAGGAGATGGGAATATACCGCATCCGCCTCACTCCGGGAACAAATATTCCCGCGCTGGTGGAACAGCTGAAAAACAACCCCGTTACCTTTCGCGTTGAACCAAACTATGTCACCCCCCGCCCACGTCTGACTCCCCTGCCGGGAAATAATCTGAAAGCAATCTATAACCCCGTCATTCCAGACGGTGAAGCATACCTCGCGGTGTTGGACTCGGGTCTGAAAATGGAAAATGTGCCGGGAAATATCATCGCAGGAACGTATGATGCCCTTCATCCAGGAGAAGAAATTACGGACACCGTTGGTCACGGAACCCAGATGGCAATGATAGCCTCAGGGCTCATCTCCCCAAACGGAATCACTGGCAGTGACGGCGGCGGTTCACCCTTGGTGGCGATTCGCACATTTGATGCCAACGGAAACACTTCCAACTACGATATCATGCGTGGCATCCAATACGCGCTGGACAGCGGCGCACGCGTCATTAATTTGAGCTGGGGTTCAGACACACAAAGTGATTTCATATCCCGCGCCATTTACCACGCCCATTCAGAGGGGGCAATTGTCGCCGCCGCCGCTGGCAATCTGCCGACAGGCAAAAAAATATATCCTGCCGCCTATCCAACCGTGCTGGCAATAGCGGCGACCAAATCAGATGGAACCCTATGGGAGAAAAGTAATTACGGTAAATTTGTCTTTGCCGCGGCTCCGGGAACCGCAACCCTGCCCAAAGGCGACGGCTCCACCAGCGGCAACTATGCCGGAACCTCAATATCGAGTGCCTACGTCGCGGGAATTATCGCACGCTATATCTCCGAAAATCCGGGTAGCACACAAACTGAAATTGTCACCAGACTGGGAAACTCCCTCTCCCCGCACGACAAATCAACAACCCTGAGTGCGGGTAAAGGCGTACTGGATTTCGCCGCTGTCGCACGCTTCCTGGGAAAATGACAAGATTAAATGAATTTTCATAACGACACTATCACCGCCATCGCAACCGCCCCCGGTGAAGCCGGTGTCGCCGTTGTGCGCCTCTCCGGTCCGAACGCTATTACTGTCGCTGCTAAACTCTTCAAATGCTCTGATCCCCCACTAGCCAAACGCGCCACCGGAACACTCGTCTATGGGCACTTTAAATATCGCGGCGAACAGATTGACGAACTTCTCGTGTTGATAATGAAAAAGCCGCATAGCTATACAAGGGAAGATGTTATAGAATTTCAGTGTCACGGTGGAAACCTGACCTCCAGACGTATTCTACGTGCGCTTCTCGCCGAGGGAGTGCGCCTGGCGGAACCCGGCGAATTCACCGCACGTGCCTTCCTGAACGGGCGTTTGGATCTCCTGCAGGCCGAGGCCGTCGCCGACCTGATTCGGGCAAAAACAGAACGCGCCGCCACCGCCGCGCTGAACCAGATGAAAGGTTCTCTCAGTAAAGAGATAAACATGCTGTTTGATAAACTTATCGCCTTGGCCGCCACAATAGAGACAACCCTGGATTTCTCAACAGACGAGATCGAGCCTGTCCCCCCCGGCACACTGATATCCGAACTTTCCATCATAACGAAACATATAAACCGGATAATCGCAACCTGTGACGAAGGTCGCCTGTTACGCCATGGCGCACGGGTCGTCATTTCGGGTCGCCCAAATGTCGGCAAATCCACCCTGCTCAACAAACTGCTGGATGCCGACCGCGCAATTGTCTCAAATATCCCCGGCACCACCCGCGACACTATCGAAGAGAGCATCATCCTGGACGGCTTTCCCGTCATATTAACCGACACAGCCGGGTTGCGAGAGACAGAATGTGCAATAGAAGAAGAGGGTGTTCGCCGCTCAATAAACCAAATAGAACTTGCAGATGTTCATATCTATCTTATTGATGTGTCAGAAGATATAATAGAAGAGGATGAAAAGAATCTGCGTCGACACGATCACCGGAAAACCATCCTGGTTCGCAACAAAATCGATTTGAACAGCAAATGTGAATACTCCCCGCTTCCAGGAATACACGAAATCTCCGCCAGCCTCATCAATAATATCGGCGTGCTGGAAATCCGCAAAGCAATCATCGAACTCATCGAAAGCGGTATGGAAATTTCAGAGGGTCCTCACTCCACGATCTCAGAACGTCACCACCAAATCCTGATACAAGTAAGCGATGAACTGGAACAGGCGAAATGCCTTCTAAACTCAGCCCATGAAGGCTTCGAAGTACTCACCGTCTCACATCTGCGCACGGCAAGCGAACAGATTGCCACGCTTATCGGTAAAAACTACCATACCGAACTCCTCAACCAGGTTTTTTCGAAATTCTGCATAGGAAAATAGAAGTGAACCCTTACGAAATCATTGTTGTCGGCGGCGGACACGCAGGAATCGAAGCAGCACTCGCCGCCGCCCGCCTGAACACCGCCACCGCCCTGCTGACACTCACAAAAAAAAGCGTCGGTAGAATGTCATGCAATCCCTCCGTCGGCGGACTCGCGAAATCACACATAGTTTGCGAACTCGATGCCCTCGGCGGCGAAATTGGACGCAACGCCGACTACACGGGCATTCACCACCGCACCCTCAATACACGTAAAGGTACTGCCGTGCAGGCCACAAGAATTCAGTGCGATAAAAATAGATATCCCGATAGAATCCAACAAGTTATAAACAGCACCCCTTCACTCTCTGTCATCGAAGGACTCGTTAGCGGACTCTTGGTAAAACGCGGCGTAATCGCTGGCGTGCGCATGGATGACGGCTCCGAGATACACGCCCAAGCCGTCATCCTCGCCCCCGGCACATTCCTGTCCGGTCGCATTTTCATCGGAGACTGGTATCAGGATGCCGGGCGCATTGAAGACAAATCCTCCATAGAATTAAGTGATAATCTAAAAAAACATTCATTTAATATAAAAAGACTAAAAACCGGAACCCCTCCTCGCATTCATAAAGACAGCCTCGATTACAACATGATGGAATGCCAGCCAGGTGATACCCCCCCGCCATTCTTCTCCCGAAAAGCGAAAAGGGAGTGGGCGATGTTCCACGTGGAACAGTCCGGAATCCCTCAATCTGAAAACGGGGGTATGCTCCACGTGGAACATACTGCGAACAGAGGCGATCTGGGCTTAAACCAGTTGGACTGCTATCTGACGCATACAACCGAGGAGACGCACGCAATAATCCGTGATAATTTAACGAAATCATCACTCTACGGTGGTATGATAGGGGGGACGGGGGTTCGATATTGCCCGTCTATCGAGGATAAGATAGTGAAATTTCCCGATAGAACAAGTCATCACGTCTTTATTGAGCCTGAAGGACGGGATAACGTGCGGATATATCCAAACGGAACGTCCAACAGTCTACCGGAAGATGTTCAAAAAAAGATGATCTGGAGTATTCCCGGCATGGCGCATGCGGAGTTTATCAGGCCGGGATATGCCATAGAGTACGATTTTTGCGACCCCCTGGACCTGAATCATACATTGGAGACCAAAAAGATAGAGAATCTCTATATGGCAGGACAAATCAACGGGACAACCGGATACGAGGAGGCGGCGGGACAGGGTTTTGTCGCGGG
>CAYTQP010000135.1:0-4656 GCA_964440175.1 uncultured Verrucomicrobiota bacterium | reverse complement strand
CCCACTCAACCTCAAACTTACGCTCAAACCATGCCCCCCCCTGCGCCCAAATGTTCACGGCTTGCCCCCAGCCGGACTCCTTCGGTAGATCCAGATAGCGCATATGCCAGCCATCCAGAATACTGTTCAGCCGGACATGCACCGACTTTTGTTCATTTCCGAATGTCGCCCTCTTGAAGGCATTCAAAAATGACTTCTGATCCTTTTTTGAAATGTGAATGCCACTGAATATCTCTCCGAGTGCTTCATCCCTCAGCATCTCCGCCTCCGCACCACTACCGTCCATTAGCGAAAACGAACTGGAGACACCAAGCTCCATTGGGAAATTCCGAAGAATACTGACAATAAAACTATCGAGCGTACCAATGTTGAGACGGTGCATATTTTTCAACACATCTGCAAGGATAAGCCTGAAACCAGATGCCGTAACCTGCACCCCGATTAGCTCGCAGGTCAAGGCTCGGTCTTTTTCGCTTGTCGCCGCCAGACAGAGACGGTCTATTATTGCATCAAAAATTTCTATCGCCGCTTTGCGGGAAAAGGTGAGTGCTATCAAACGCTCAGGACTAACCTCCAGTGCCAATAACTTGATATAACGGTGCGCGAGCTTAAACGTCTTGCCAGAACCGGCAGAGGCGAGTATCGCCTCGTTCTCGATCTTGAATGACTCTGTCATGCCGTTTCTCCGTTCAGATAAGCCTTGAAGTCCTCGCCATCTACACTCTCCTCAACTCCCAACGGGAAGAGACGCGTAAACTCGTCATATTCAACCCGCTCCGATGGAGGCCAGAAACGTTTAGCGCGAATATCATCAATAACACCATCAATACATCTCCGCGCTGAACTCATCAGCTCTTCTGAAAGCTCACGCCAATGATACACGCCCGTCTCCGAGACTCTTTTGGGTAGATGGAAAAAGGCTGTTTCTATTGTCCCGCCCTCTACCCCGGCAGATGCCAAAAGCGCATAAAGAGGAAGTTGCAGATTCACCCATGCCTTTTTCCCGCAAATCGCGTATTCACGGGTATGTTCACGAATCGTGCCCAAATGAGTTTTCACTGGCTTGTCCGCACTCTCCGCCGTCTTATAATCAATTAAACGAATACGATCATCGACACTGTGACGATCAATTCTGTCAACCCTCCCTCCCACCGAGATGCCATTGAGACACAGTTTAACAGGAATCTCCACGCCTGAAATCCGCCAACCCTCTTCAATCAACCGTACTTGCGCTCCTGCGGCGGCACGTAGACGGCATACCGCCGATTCGATCTGAATTTTCACCGCCAACGAGCAGGTTTTCCCGTAAAGTTTCTCCGCTCGCATTCGCACGGTCTTCTCCAGAAAATCGCCTAATCTTCCCACATCACCGCAGACCGAATACTCCTTTGAACGTCCCATCTTCTCAAGGGTGTAGTGAATCAGATTGCCAAAATCAAGCGCATCCAGCTCTCGCTTTTTCTCATCAAGTGCATCCATCTTTCTAATTCTTTTCAGATAGAAACGGAAGGGACAGCGCAGATAATCTGCAAACGCTGTGACGGAGAGCTTTTCGACATTCAGTAGAGTGCTCTCCGTTGATGGCAATCTGGGGTCCAGCAAAAAACTTGTACTCGGCGGAAAATTATCACGTCCACCCGACAACGGCTCGAACAGACGAATCGCTCGCGCTATCAGCGCATCCTGCGTGCAATGAAAAAGCATCCGAGATGGCTTGAGCGGATCTCCAGAGCCACTGGTTCTGCCACATATAAAACAGAGCCGCCCCTCATCACGCCGCGCAGTAAACATCGTCTGCATAAAGTAGAGATCCCGCGCAAGCACATCCGCATCGTGACGCAACCCCAGTACACGGCGCACCGTGTCAGGGAGGAATACATCGCTCCCCCCGCTTTCGGGGACAACCCCTTCGTTCATTCCCGTAACCAACAGTAGCGGGGCATTCTCCCACTGCAACTCCACCCAACCTTGCAAATCAACAGCTTCACCATCCCGCTCGGCGATGCAACGGCAACCCTGAAGGTGTTGAAGCAGAAATCGCAACTGCGTCTCGCTGTCGGGCATACACTCATCGAAGAAAGTCGTAGACATCTCATCCAAAACCTCCATCATCTTTCCAGCGGCCTCTCTAAAAACGTTCTTTTCATCTTTCTGTTTCGGCATTTCACGTTCCGCGTAAAACTCTGTCAGCCATTCTCGAAGAAAATCCGTCAGCCCTGAACTTTTGAATTTCGCCTGCCAGCGTTCAATACGCGCCAACGCTTTCTTTAAATTTGGATAGCCATCCTCCGATTCAAGGCGAATCACAGCATCTTTTATACTCCCCGGCAGGAATTTATTCTTAAAATCATCCGCCTCCATAATCGCGTCACGGGGGGAGACATCGATGTCCCTATCGAGGGCATATAGGGTGTCCGCCAGTTCCAGTAACACTCGAAATGTAAAGAAAGACTCTTCATTTAAAAGTGCTGCAAACGTGCGCAACAGTTGATAGAGGGGGTGATCCTTCAAATGCCGACCCGCCGGATTAAATGTATTCAGACCAGACTCCCCCAGCCTCACTTCCATCAACTCGGATACCGCCTGATCGGGAACCCCCACCGCAATGTCTTCCTGCCCGTAATTCTCTGATTCGGCACCAATAATTCTGATAACTTCGCGACACTGCTCCGCCGGATCCAAGGTCGCGATAAGATCAGTGTCGGATATATCGACCTCAGCACCCTCCCATCTTTCGGCAAGCGGTCGCCCCCATGAATCGAACCAATCCTCTCGCCCCTTTGGCGCACACACTAGAATGTCTACCGTTATATTTTTCGCAAGCCGATCGAGAACCTTGGTCACCAGCGGCGAGAGGTCGGCCACTGCGGCGACAACTATCCTCGTTATTCCCGCATGGAGCACCGGATTTCGGGCGTATTCTATGCCCGCCACACAGGGATCCGTGAACCCGGCATTATTGAGCTTTTCAAGAAAACACGTCTCAATCGCAGCCAGTTCCCGCCAGCGATCCACCTCGCTGGCGACCGCTTCGTGGTTAGCAACATCTCGAATCATAAGCCCGCTCTCAAACAGTTCCATCCGTAAACGCTGTAGAGTGCGTCCCATGCTGAATGCCCAGGAGATATCCTTTTTAACTGGCTCCACGGGAAAGAGAACAGGATACTCCCCCGGCTTCAGCTCTTGCAAAAAAGAGACCCATACAGCATCCACCATCACATCCGAGGCAATTTTTACGGAGTTGACGGAAAGAAGATTGGGCGGAGTGAGCACCTGCGGTGCCAGCAGTGCCCCGGCAGTCCTCTCGCAGGTCAGAGCCAACGCCTCCCTCAAACGCCGTCCCGTCTGCCGCGTCGGCACAATCAACAGCAGATCGGAAAGATCGTTCACCCCTGAACGGCAGGCGGGTAATAAAAAATCGCACACCACGTCCAGCGCATATCTATCCCAACCGAGAAAATGTCGCATGGCGACACCTGATCTTAAACTATTGTTTTCCATTTTCATCTTTTTCGCGAAGTTTTACGGAACAGTATCAATAAACACGCTATGTCGCAATCATTAAACAGCACGCCATGCCATGAGCGATGTGAGCATGAGATATATTATTGACTGTTTTTGACAATTACTCTACGATTTAAAGACGTTGGAAAGAGAAAATGCTTGCTTTGTTTCATAAAGTAATCGGGAGATCATATGAAAACACGTTTTTTGCGGTATAAAAATTTATGGCTTGCGGGAACAATATTAATTTTCTTTGCTGGCATCACGCTGTTTTGGACGGCTTTTGGAGAGATGCCTGTCATCACCTCGTTTCACAGCAACGGAACACTCAGTTGGACTAATTCGATGAACACAAATGCCCGCTACCGTGTGGAATGGGCCCCCTCCCCTAACGGTCCCTGGTCATTCTCTGTAAACACACTGGGAGGTGGAGAGTTCAGAAATATCGGTGTGGGAACAAATACGCACTTTGCAGTAGACATCCCAATGTTCTTTCGAGTTAGAATGCTCACCAATGCTCCACCACCTCAAATGGTGTTGATTCCGGGAGGAACATTTAAGATGGGTGATGCCTTCTCCGGAGATGGCTATCCTGATGAATTGCCAGCGCACAATGTCAACATTGATTCATTCTGGATCAGCAAAACTCAGGTCAGCCGAGAGGAATGGAATGAAGTGGCGAACTGGGCTACCAATCGAGTGCCAGATAGCTATCAATTTGACAACACCTCATCTCAATTCGCAATGGATCGTCCCTCTGAAAATATCAGCTGGTATGATGCTGTCAAGTGGTGCAATGCCAAAAGCGAAAAAGAGGGTCGCAGCCCGGTCTACTTTGTGCCATCAGGAATGCTGGCATTTGTATACAGGGCAGGACAGGTTGACGATGTTGGAATATGGACCAACGCAAACGGTTATCGCCTGCCAACTGAGGCTGAATGGGAGTACGCCGCACGTGGCGGACTGCGTGGACGACGTTTCCCGTATGGTGACACAATTTCACATCAGCAAGCCTGTTACTACAGCATAAACACCTATCCATACGATATCAGCAACACCCGTGGTTATTTTCAAGGAAGTTCCGCTTCTGTCTCCGTAATGGCATTTGCGCCCAATGGGTATGGATTGTACAACATGGCTGCCAACGTAAGT
>CAYTQP010000134.1:0-4720 GCA_964440175.1 uncultured Verrucomicrobiota bacterium | reverse complement strand
CAGAAACTCCAGTATATTACCATGGAGGGTCAGGAAGTTTTTAAACTTGCAGTAACATCTATGGTTAATGCATGTAAAGAAGTCCTCGCGGAAGCAGGTGTTGAAACAGCGGATATCCGCTGGCTGATTCCGCATCAGGCTAATATGCGGATTATTACGGCGGTTGCCCGGCGGCTGGGTGTGCCGATGGAGCGGTTTATTGTGAATGTTGAAAAGTATGGCAACACTTCTGGAGCGTCCATAGGACTTGCGCTGGATGAGGCGGTGCGTGATGGGCGCATCAAAAAGGGTGACAAGATTCTCTGTGTGGCTTTTGGTGGTGGCTTCACCTGGGGTGCAACGCTGATGGAGTGGACGAAATGAGCGCGACGGCTGTTTTATTTCCGGGGCAGGGTGCGCAGAGTGTGGGGATGGGTCGTGATCTTGCCGGGGCTTTTCCTGTGTGCCGTGAGTTGTACGAGCGTGCCGATGAGGTGTTGGGTCGCGATTTATCGCGGATATGTTTTGAGGGCCCGCAGGAGGAGTTGACGCGTTCTGACAATGCTCAGGCGGCAATCTTTGTCACCAGTGCAGCCTGTGCGCTCGTTTTTCGTAAGGAGCGTGGTGATTTGGGGGTGGCTGCCACAGCCGGACTCAGTCTGGGTGAGTACACCGCCCTTTATTTCGCGGGGGTATTAACTTTTGAGGATACACTTCGAGTGTTGCGTGAACGCGGAAGGTTTATGCAGGATGCCTGTGAATTAAATCCGGGTGCAATGATCAGCGTGATCGGGCTTGACCGCGTTGCGCTTGAAGAGGTATGCCGAAAATCGGGTACTGAGATTGCGAACATCAATTCGCCGGTTCAGATTGTTCTTTCGGGAAGTGTCGACTCCATAGACAAGGCGGCACCGCTTCTCAATGAGGCTGGTGCGCGGCGTGCTATTCGTTTGAATGTTGCCGGGGCGTTTCACTCGTCGCTGATGAACCCTGCCGCTGAGCGGCTCGAAGAGTTTTTGACGACGGTCTCCTTTAAAGAGCCGAAGTTTCCGGTGTTGTCGAATGTTACGGGCGAGCCGCATGGTGGCGCGGAGCAGATTCGGGCACAGATGGTGGCACAGGTGAACTCATCTGTACAGTGGGTGAGGACGATAGAATGGATGCGCGGTTACGGTGTGAATTGTTACGCGGAGTGCGGTCCGGGTAAGGTGTTGACAGGGCTTGTGAGGCGGATTGACAAGGAGTCAGAAAAGTTGAACATTTTTGATGTGCCCAGCTTGAATGCAGCACTGGTAAAAAAGTAGAACTGAATGGAGACGGTGATGAAGCAGATGGAAGGTAAAAGAGTTTTGGTGACTGGTGCTGCTCGGGGAATTGGGCAGGCGATAGCCGTCAGATTCGCGGAAGAGGGCGCAATTTTGGCGTTATGCGATTTACAGGTCGAGTGGCTTGCGGAGACGGTTGCCAGGGTTGAGGCACTGGGTTCGCGAGCGAACTGTTATGCGGTTGATGTGAGCGAGTTCGGTGCGGTGCAGGAGACGGTCACGGCGATTGCAAAGGATATTGGCGGGGTTGATGTGCTGGTGAACAACGCTGGCATAACGAAGGATGGATTTTTGATGCGCATGTCCGAGACGGACTGGGACGCGGTGTTGAGTGTCAATTTGAAAGGAGCCTTTGCTTTCAGTAAATCGGTCTCCCGTCTGATGATGAGGCAACGGTCGGGGGCAATCGTGAATATTGCCTCTATTATAGGAGTGATCGGGAATGCCGGGCAGTGCAACTACGCCGCGTCGAAAGGCGGGTTAATCGCCATGACCAAATCTATCGCCAAGGAGCTTGCGAGCCGCAACATCCGTGCGAACGCAGTTGCGCCCGGCTTCATACAGACCGCGATGACGGATGCGTTGCCGGAAGAGAGCCGTGAGCAGATGCTCGGAATAATTCCGCTTTCAAGGTTTGGTCAGCCCGAGGACGTTGCGAACACGGTTCTGTTTTTGGCGAGCGATTCCTCGGCCTACATCACGGGTCAGGTGCTGAATGTTTGTGGCGGAATGGTGACATGAGAAAAGCATGTGAAAAGGCGAGCTGATATTTGATGTTTTTTGAGTTTGAGTTTTTTCATGTTTCAGGGTAGTATGCACCCGTATTTTTATTTAAGCAAAATAGTATAGTGAACATATAAAAAGACCAGGAGGATGATAGAATGGCATTGGAAGATAAAGTAAAAGACATTATCGTAGAGCAGCTTGGTGTTAATGCCGAGCAGGTTACTCCGGAGGCTACTTTTATAGAAGACCTCGGAGCGGATTCGCTGGATACGGTTGAACTGGTTATGGCCTTTGAAGAAGAGTTTGGCGCGGAGATTCCTGATGAAGACGCGGAAAAGCTAATATCTGTTGGTGCTGTACTGAAGTATCTCGGCGAAAAGGGTTTTGGCGGAGAGTAGTGTTTTCTCGTTTTTAAACCGCAGGCAGTTTTATTCTGTCTGCGGTTTTAATTTAAGTTTTGGGGCTGTGCTATGGAAAAACGCAAGGTTGCTGTAACAGGACTGGGCGTGTTGTGTCCCGTCGGTAATTCGTTGGAGTTGGCGTGGGACTCGCTGATAAACGGACGGTCGGGAATAGGTCATATCCGGCAGATGACGGATATAGACCAGTACTCTTCACAAATCGGTGGTGAGCTCAAGAATTTTGATGCCGGAGCGCATTTCTCTCGCAAAGAGATTCGACACATGGATCCTTTCAGCCAGTACGGACTGGTTGCGGCGCGGATGGCGATGAAGGACTCCGGTCTGGATGTCGATGAGCTGGAATCGGAGCGTGCTGGTGTTATCGTCAGCACGGGTGTTGGTGGTTTGCAGGTGTTGTTCACCCAGAGCAAGCAGTATGCTGAGCGTGGACCCAGGCGGTTTTCCCCGTTTATGATACCTCAAATGATAACCAATATAATTTCCGGGCAGATCGCGATAGAGTATGGACTCAAGGGGCCGAACTATTGTGTAACCACGGCCTGCGCATCTGGAACCCATTCATTGGGTGATGCAATGCACATCATTCAGCGGGGTGAGGCCGATGTGATGCTTGCCGGAGGTACAGAGGCACCGATATGCGAATTGGGTGTTGGCGGGTTTTGTTCAATGCGTGCGCTGAGCACACGCAACGACGAGCCGGAGAGGGCAAGTCGCCCGTTTGATGCTGAGCGTGACGGTTTTGTGATTGCCGAGGGCGCGGCGGTGCTTGTGCTGGAGGAGATGGAGCGTGCCAAGGCACGCGGAGCGGACATTTATTGTGAGCTGGCCGGATTCGGTCGTACTTGCGATGCCAGCCATATAACGGCCCCGGACGAAAGCGGAGCGGGGGCTGCACGCTCAATGGCGCAGGCGATCGAGGGGGCGGGATTGAATTCCGAAGATATTGACTATATCAACGCGCACGGAACCAGCACGCCCCTGAACGACAAGGGCGAGACCAAGGCGATCAAGCTTGCGGTCGGAGAAGAGAACGCGAGAAATCTCATGGTCAGCTCGACAAAATCGATGACTGGACACATGCTTGGTGCCGCCGGCGGTATGGAGGCTGCTGTCTGCGCGATGACCTTGAAAAACAAGATTGTTGCGCCCACAATAAACTATGAGAATCCTGATCCTGAGTGTGACCTTGATTATGTGCCGAACGAGGCGCGTGAGGTTGAGGTGAAGGCCTGTCTGAGTAATTCACTCGGATTTGGCGGGCATAATGGGTCGATCTGCTTTAAGAGATGTGATTGAACTTTTCCCCCGGATAGGGTTTGATTTCCTGCACTGGACGAGTGTATATTTGCGCGGTTTGTGGTGGCGAAAAAAGTTAACTGATAATTAAAAAGAGGAAACGGAAAATATGGGTATTAAACGACGTGATTTTCTGCAGTCCAGTCTGGTTGCGGGTGCGGGTATAGCGCTGACTCAAAATGTGTTTGGTGACGCGAAGTCGATATCGTCGGCAAAACAGTTGAATGTCGCGCTTATCGGCTTTGGCGCGGAGGGGCAGGTTTTACTCGAATCGGCACTAAAGATACCCAATCTGAGCTTCAAGGCGGTATGTGATATATGGGATTACAGAAAGACATATGGTCAGCGTTACATGATGAAATACGGGCACAAGCCTAACGCCTACACCGATTATCATGAGTTACTGGAGAAGGAGAAAGACCTCGACGCTGTTATTGTGGCGACCCCGGACTTTATGCATGCCGAACACACGAATGCGTGCTTGGAGCAAGGGATCAATGTCTATTGCGAAAAGATGATGTCTAACGATATCGAAAAGGCGCGTTCCATGGTGCGCACGATGAAGAAGACCGGCAAGCTACTTCAGATCGGACATCAACGCCGCAGCAATCCATGTTATTTGCATGCACTGAACAAGTTGCTCAACGGAGCGCATATTCTTGGGCGGATCACCAACGTGAACGGGCAGTGGAACCGGGGTGTTAGCAAAGATTTCGGATGGCCAAAAAAGTATGCTATTCCCACCGAGACCCTCAAGAGGTATGGGTATGAGAACATGCACCAGTTTAGAAACTGGCGCTGGTTCAAAAAGTACGGAGGTGGTCCTATTTCGGATCTGGGTGCGCATCAGATCGATATATACAACTGGTTCCTCGGCACCACGCCCAAAACCGTGATGGCGGGTGGCGGTGTGGATTATTATAAGACTCATGAATGGGAAGACAATGTGATGGCCATTTACGAGTATGATAC
>CAYTQP010000133.1:0-4727 GCA_964440175.1 uncultured Verrucomicrobiota bacterium | reverse complement strand
CAACGGACATTGTAGGCAGGTGGTGTTAAATTCAGAACATTGACAGGACTGTTTTTATCACCCGGTTCAGACTCAATGTGCTTTATTCAACTCCAAAACGGTAGGTCGTTATCTGTGAGTACTTCTCCCCGGGACGCAAAACGGGATTCGGAAAGTTATCGTGATTGATGGCATCTGAGAAACGCTGAGCCTCAAGACAAAAAGAGGTTTGATTCTCGTATTTTGTTCCACCCTTTCCCTGAATGCAGTTTAAAAAATTGGCACTGTAGAACTGTAGTCCGGGTTCAGTTGTGAAAACCTCAAGTGTTCGTCCAGTTGCCGGATCTTTAACGCGGGCTACGCCCAAATTCGTATCGCGTTCTTTGTTGAGCACATAGTTGTGATCAAATCCGCCCACTTCGTCTATACGTGAACCGATACGGACAGGTTTGCGAAGATCTACCAGCAACCCGTCAACGGGATCAATGACGCCAGTGACCAGAATATCGTCATCCGTAGGAGTGTAATAGTTGGCACGGATCTCGATTTCGTGATCTTGAATTGAACCGGAATCGTGTCCGCCGAGATTGAAGTAGGTGTGATTGGTGAAATTGGCGATTGTCGGTTTGTCCGTTTCAGCGGTGTATTCCATGATGAGCTTATTGTCGTCTGTCAGTTTGTAGGTAACGGAACAGGTGAGTGTGCCGGGATAGTTCTCTTCGCCGTCGGGACTTATCAGTGTGAATTTAACGGCGGGGTGTTGGGTTGAAGGAAGAACCTCAGCATCCCAGACTTTTTTATCAAAACCTGTCAGCCCGCCGTGCAGAGAGTTGGGTCCGTTATTGATAGCGAGCTGATATTCCACGCCGTCGAGAGTGAATCGTCCTTTGCCGATGCGATTGGCGCACCGACCAATGGTTGCGCCGAAGTAAGGGTCATTGCGTTTTGTCCAGCTTTCAAGATCGTCAAATCCCTGTGCTATGTCTGCGATGTTTCCGTTTCGATCCGGTGTTTCAATGGATACCACAGTGGCACCGTAGTTGATAAGGCTCACCTTAATGCCATTTGCATTCTCGAGTTCGAAAAGGGTTATCTTCCGATCGTCAGGCATGGTTCCGTATATATCTGATTTAAGCGTCATTTTGCAGTTCCCTGTTTCATGAGAATATTTTGGCGGGTCATTCGATGCCAGCGATAACTTTTATGCCGTCAACAATCTTGCACGGGTGAACGGCGTATTTGTCGGCAAAGTCGGGATGACTGAGCGGATAGGCGGTGCTGACGGCATCCTTCAGCGCACCAATACTCTCTGCCGCGACCAGTGCCCCGGCGGCACCTTTGTCGCCACCGCCGAGCATGCGTTCGCCGAACACGCCGGGTACAGTTCTGGCAATGTCGCACATCGACTCCAGCTCAGGACCCGAAATTCTGTAATCGTCCCGCAGTCCAATTCCATCCGCACGGAAGATTGCGCCAACTTTTTCAATGTCGCCCGCCTTCCATGCATCCATCATCTCATAGAAGCGTTTCTGGGCATGGAAGATATAGTCCAGCCGTTTACACATTTCAGGGTAGGATTCTTCGAAATGCGCCATAATTCGCTCATAGAGGTCATCGTTGCGTACATCGGCAAGGGATGTGATCCCGAATTTTTCGGCCGCCAGTGCTGTGAGCTTCTCACACTCATCGCGTCGCACTTTGTAGGTGGATTTCTCCAGACCCGGTCTATTGGTACCAGTGTCGAGACCGACAATGAGAAAGTCGGTGGCGTTTTCGCCGAGCGGGACGTAGTTTATTGAGTTGTCCCGCGGATTGTAGTGTGTGCCCATCCCGTCTCTGGCGAAATATATCATTATCTGGTCCAGCTGACCGCAGGGTGAACCGATGTAGTCGTTCTCAACGGCTTGCGCGAGATCGATGATTCGCATATCATCATCAACAGAGATATTATTTATCTCGAAGACGGTCAGAATCAGGTTCAGGCAGAGCGATGCCGAACGCGACATTCCCCCTCCGGGAATATTGCCGAGTAACACGGCATCAAACCCCTGCGATATTTCAAACCCCTCGCGAGCCAGAACATGAACTGTCCCGTATGGGAAACGCGCCCAACTGTCCGCATATTCCGGAGACTGTGGTTCAGGTGTCTCGCCGGGCGCGAAGTCGATCACCCCGTCATCGGGGAAATTCCCGCTGAAGAGGCGGATGTGTCCCGACTCATTTGGTTTATACGCCAGCCAGATGAAGCGGTCGGTGCCGACCCCGAACAGCTCTGTGCCGTTGTAGTCGCCATGTTCTACGCCGAGGCAGAAGCGTGACGAACTCCGGCGGATCTTGCCACCGGAGACATCCAGACCGTTTTCCTTTGCCAGTTGCGCCAATTTCCCGCGCATGGTTGCATCGATATCAACTGTCATGATTCACTCCTACCAGAAGACGACGTAAAGCAATACGGTGAGGACGGAGACTACAATTCCCCAAGTCAAGGCCCCCTTTGAGGACGTTAGGCTCATCGTTGTGTTTGTGGCAAATACAACTCGCTCTCCCTTGTATATGATGCCGTAAAGAATGAGTGCCAGCAAGACGATTCCCAGTGAGTACGACATACTGTAGAGAAAATGAAGATCAGGATAGAAAAATGTAAGCAAACCGTAGACGATCGGATTGAGGAACAGCCCTATCACGCCTGCCCATGGTCCGGATGTACGATTCAATAACCCGTAGATGAAGACCGCCAGAATACCTGTAGAGACAAATCCCTGGAACTTCTGAATATACTCAAAGATGCTCTTGTTGTTCGCCAGCAGGGGAGCCACCAGGCAACCAATCAAAACAAAGACCCCGATAAATATACGCCCCATAGTCACAAGCTTGAACTGTGAGGCCTTCTTATTTACATATGGTTGATATACATCCATTGTGAGAAGTGTGGAGGCGGCATTCAACACCGCTGCCAACGAGGATACAATCGCCCCCAGAAGCGCGGCGATAACAAAACCGAGTATACCTTTATTACGTGGAATCAGCCTGGTGATCAACAGCCCCAGCGCGGAATCATATTTGTACGACTTGAGATCTGTCTTTTTCACGTCATCTTTGCCGACACGTGCCAGTACCGCCTTATTGTATGCTGTTATTTCAGCTGCTTTTTCGGGGTTTGCGAGTTCCCATTTTGCGTCCATATTGAAAACTGTGGAAGATTCAGGATCTTCGAGAGCTTGCACATAAGGGGCAAGTGTTGCAGATTTCGCATCAACCGCTTTAACAGCATCACTGCCTACTCGTTTAACAACAGAGTCGTTGAAAGCGGTGATCTCTTTCGCCTTTTTCTTGTTAGACTTTGCCCACTCTGAATCAAAATTAAACACTAAAACTGTATCTGCATCCTTGGTGGCCTGTTTATATGCGGTAAGAAAATTCTCCTCATTCGCATTTTCTTCCATCCCTTTGCTGTAGAGGTTGAAGGCGATAATACCGGGAATCACAATTACAAACGGAACAATCAGTTTGAGGGCGGCTGCAAAAACCAGACCTTTCTGCCCTTCTGCCAATGATGCAGAACCCAAAATGCGCTGGGTGATGTATTGATTCAAACCCCAATAGTAGAAGTTGGGAATCCAGATGCCAACAATCAGGATGCCCCATGGCATCTCTGGGTTGTTGCCCATGTGCATGGCGGATTCATTCAGTGATTGGAACTTCGCCATGGCGGTTGCTCCCACATCGATGTTTGCCGGCGATCCGGTGGCTGCAACAAGATCAGTTGCATCAGCTTGTCCCAGGGCGTGAAATGCGAAATAGGCGATAATGCCACCACCGATAATGAGGGCACTCCCCTGAAGCAGGTCGGCCCAGGCGCAGGCCTTCAGCCCGCCAACGGCAACGTAGATGGCTGCCATGGTGCCCAGTGCCCAGCATGCGCCCGCCAGAGATAGCGTGATATCATAGGATGCCATCAACTGTTTCAGTGTCAATGCACCCGCATAAATTACTCCCACAAGGCTGATGCCTATGAGAATGAAGATCATTAAAACTGTCATTGATAGACGCGCCCAGTGGTTGTAACGCACCTCAAGGAATTCCGGGATCGTTGTAATCCCCGACTTCAGGAAGTAGGGCAGGAGCACAAATGCGACCACAACCAGTGTGATGGCGGCGCACCACTCCCAGCTTGAGACGGAGAGTCCGTAAAGTCCCGCCCCCTGTCCGCTCATTCCGACAAACTGTTCAGCGGAGATGTTCGCGGCAATAAGAGAAAATCCAATCAGCCCCCAGGTCAATCCGCGACCTGCAAGGAAATAGTTCTGTGCCCCGTTTTCACCGTGAACTTCTTCTCCTTTGCTCTTGATCAAGCCAACGGAGATTACCGCTATAATAAACCCGACAAAAACTAGAATATCAATGAGTGCCATAATGACTTCTCCATCTTTTATTAATGTTTCCAATCGTTAGAACAAATCGCCCTGCTTAACAACACGATACATATAATGTACAATAGCGAGGCAGTAAACACACTTTTTTGCCTGCTGGCAAGCCGTTTTTGCGTAAAATTCGGTTAAAAGAAGCCCGCCTCCAATAATTTCTCCGGAGTGATAGGCAGTTCGTATATCCTGACACCTGTTGCGGCGGCAACGGCGTTACCGATCGCCGGCGCCAGTCCGTCCATCGGTATCTCCCCAACCCCTTTGGCGCCGGGGACGCTGTGTTCGTATGGATATTCAAGGAAATGGATGTCAAATGGAGGCACG
>CAYTQP010000132.1:0-4846 GCA_964440175.1 uncultured Verrucomicrobiota bacterium | reverse complement strand
ACCATTCTGGCGGATGTTCTGGCGCAGTACCACCGCCTTATGGAGGTGCCGACTTGGTTTTTAACGGGAACCGACGAGCATGGGCAGAAGGTTCAGCAGGCTGCTGAGGCGGCGGGGATAAGTCCGAGAGAGCAGGCGGACAGTACGGTGGTGCGCTTTCAGGAGTTGTGGGAGCGTTTAGAGATAACTCACGACGATTTTATCCGCACCACCGAGGAGAGGCACACGAAAATTGTGCAGAAGATACTCCAGGATCTTTATGATCGCGACGAGATATACAAGTCTCGCTATGACGGCTGGTACGATGTGTCGAGTGAGACGTTTGTCAAGGAGAAGGATTTGAACCTGCCGGACGGTAAGAGTCCCGGTGATTTACCGAATATCACACGCATCACGGAGGAGAACTACTTTTTCAGAATGGGCAAATATCAGGATTGGCTTATCGAGCATATTGAGAGTAATCCCGGATTTATCCAGCCAGACTTTCGGCGTAACGAGACGCTGGGGTTTTTGAAGAAGAAGTTGAACGACCTCTGCATATCGCGTCCGAAAAGTCGGCTTTCCTGGGGAATTGATCTTCCGTTTGATAGTGATTTTGTCTGTTATGTCTGGTTTGATGCGCTGGTGAACTATATTAGTGCTATTGGCTATGGAAGCGATGATGACCGCTTCAATAAATGGTGGCCGGCGAACTGTCATCTGATAGGGAAAGACATTCTGACTACCCACACGGTTTATTGGCCGACAATGCTGAAGGCGATGGGGTTGCCGATGCCAAAAATGGTTTTTGCGCACGGCTGGTGGCTAACAGGCAGAACCAAAATGAGCAAGTCGCTGGGGAATGTTGTCAATCCTATGGAGATGGCGGACAAGTACGGGGTGGATGCGTTTCGTTATTTTTTGATCGCCGAGATGACGCTTGGGCAGGATGCCAGCTTCACTGAAGAGGCGTTTGTCCGTAGGTATAATGCTGATTTGGCGAACGATCTTGGCAATCTTTTGAGTCGTCTGATGAAGATGCTGAGCAAGTATTGTGACGGTGTTGTGCCAGAGTCGCCGCAGGTACTTGCGGGTGATGAGTTGGATTTAAAAGCGGATATTCAGGAGGCTGTGGATCAGATGGCGGCGGCTGTAGAGGGTATGTTGCTCGATCACGGGGTAGGGCGTGCCATTGCGTCTGTTCGTGCGATCAATCGTTATCTTGAGATAAAGCAACCGTGGACTCTAGCGAAGGACGGGGAGAACGCGGCACTTGGTGAAACGCTCTATACGGCAATCGAGGCGTTACGCGTGGTCGCCGGTTTACTCTATCCTGTGATGCCCGAGAAGATGGGGGCGTTGCGGTCGGCACTGGGACTGGACGATGGTGCGCCCGATTTGGCTAAACTGAGGGTTTGGGGTGTGTTGAAGCCGGGGAGTGCGCTTGGTGACAGCGTAGTGCTCTTTCCCCGTGTGGAGTCACCCAAAGATGGTGCGCAGTCATCCGCCAGGAGCGGTAAAAAGGCGGGGGATGATGAGGATATGATCGGGGTTAAGCATGTT
The DNA here is from genome assembly GCA_964440175.1 of uncultured Verrucomicrobiota bacterium. Classification (GTDB taxonomy): domain Bacteria; phylum Verrucomicrobiota; class Kiritimatiellia; order CAYTQP01; family CAYTQP01; genus CAYTQP01. The sequence continues at coordinate 3,304 of CAYTQP010000132.1, read as the reverse complement.
TCGTTTGATGAGTTCAAGAGGTTGGAGCTGAAGACGGCGACGGTGAAGTTTGCCGAGCGCGTGGAAGGCACTGACAAGCTGATGCGGCTTGAGATTGAGATAGGCGGTGAGCAGCGTCAGATTGTGGCAGGCATTGCCGCGCACTATGAAGCGGACGCGCTGGTTGGGCGCGTGATTGTGGTTGTGGCGAATCTAAAGCCCGCCGTGATAAGGGGTGTCGAATCCAATGGTATGTTGCTGGCCGCCACGGGTGGAGGGAAGATGCGTCTGTTGTGTGTGGACGGTGATATACCAAGCGGTGCTTCGGTTGGGTGAACGGGGTGTGCTGGCGGGTTTCTCTGTTGAGATACTAATCCGGGTTGTGCTGTTTGCGGTGTGCCACGGGCATACGTGGTTGAAACGGAAGAGCAGGGGTGGCGTGTGCGAAAAGACGAGTGTTTTTATTATTGATGAGTTTGGTCTGAAAGATTATATCTGCCCGCTTTGCAGGGTTATGTGAGTTTTATGACTGAGGCTTGTGTCTGCGGGTTGAGCGGTTTTTCCGAATGATTGTCCGATGGTTGGACAATTTTTTCGGGTTATTGTCCGATGGTTGGAGCTGTCGGCGTAATGAATTATTATTTGGATCGGGTTTATCATTATGGAGAAGACGGCGATATATGCGGGGACTTTTGATCCGCTGACATTTGGGCATCTGGATGTTGTGAAGCGTGCGGCGCGTATTTTTGACAGGCTCATTGTCGCGGTGGCGGAGAGCAGGGGGAAGAATACACTGTTCTCAATAGATGAGCGTGTGGCGATTGTTGCGGTGGCAACGGCGAATATAGGGAATGTCGAGGTGCGACCTTTTGACGGGCTACTGGTTGAATATGCGAAGTCGTGCGGGGTGAGTGTTGTGATTCGCGGGTTGCGTGCGATTTCGGATTTTGAATTCGAGTTTCAGATGGCGTTGACCAATCGCAAGCTGATGCCTGAGATTGAGACTATCTTTCTGATGCCCAAGGAGGAGTACAGTTATGTGACATCCAGTTCAATTCGCGAGATAGCGGAGATGGGCGGGGATTTTGGAAAGTTTGTTCCCGAATCCTGTCGCAGGGCATTGCAAAAGAAGGTGGGATGAAACTTGAATTGCAAACTGTTTTAGAGTAGGGTGTGCGCCGTTTTGTTGCCGGGACTCTATGGTGCGGCAATACGATTGTTTGTTTTGTGAATGTATATCCGGTTTGCGCAGGCGACTCCGGGTTATGATTGGATTTAGTCGGGAAATAGAGAGTGGCGTCAGGGTGACACCGCGAAGGAATTCAGGAGATTAGGTTATGGCAGTACCAAAAAGAAAAACATCGAAGAGTAAAAAACTGATGAGGCAACGCTCACACAAGCGTCCTATGACAGTGGCGCAGACCTGCGAGAACTGCGGAGAGTCACGCGAGTCGCATCGCGTGTGCCCTTCATGCGGATATTATCGTGGACGTCAGGTGGTGACAATCGACGCAGAAGGCTGAGATGCGGATTGCCGTTGATGCCATGGGCGGGGACGAGGCTCCCCGCAATATTGTTGAGGGTGCTATCCGTGCGGCTGAGGAGCTTTCCGGTTTGAGCGGTCTTTTTCTGGTCGGGCGTGAAGACGCTATTCGGCAAGCGGTGGCAGAGACGGGCGGGAAGTTGCCGTCCAAGGTGGAGATTGTTCAGGCGGACGAGGTTGTTGGCATGGACGAGTTACCGGCCTTGGCGGTGCGCAGGAAGAAGAAGTCTTCTGTTGGAATTGCGGTTGACATGGTGAAGTCCGGTGATGTTCAGGCGGTGTTTACGGCTGGCAACACTGGTGCGGCGGTGGCGGCGGCAACGCTCAAGTTGCGTACACTGAAGGGTGTCGGACGTCCGGCAATCGCCACGGTGATGCCGACGAAGAAGAGTCCGTTTGTTTTGATTGATGCCGGGGCGAACATCGATTGCACGCCGAAGCTTTTGTCGCAGTTTGCGGCTATGGGTAGTGTTTACTCTGAGCAGATACTGAAGATTGATAATCCGAGAGTCGGGTTGCTTAGTATTGGCGGTGAGGCCAGCAAAGGTAACGAGGCCACGAAAGAGGCGTATACGTTGTTGGATGAGATGTCCGTCAATTTTGTCGGCAACATTGAAGGGCATGACCTCTATGAGGGCGGCGTTGACGTGGTTGTCTGTGACGGGTTTGTTGGCAATGTTGTGTTGAAGACCAGCGAGAGTGCCGCGCATGCCATGGCGCACTGGCTGAAAGAAGAGTTTACAAAAAATCCGATTCGTATTCTTGGCGCGTTGCTGTTGCGGAATGCTATCGGGACGATAAAAAAGCGTAGCGATCCATCGGCATACGGCGGGGCACCGTTGTTGGGTGTCAACGGGACCTGTATTATCGGGCATGGCTCGTCGTCTCCAGTTGCGGTGTACAACGGAATACGGGTTGGCTGTGAATCGGTCAGCCACGATGTGAACCGGCGTATTGTTGACATCATTTCTAAATAGAGTTTTTACAGAAAACGGGCGTTAATGAAATCTGGAGATATACAATTGCAGGAATTATTGAATGTTGAGATTGCGGGAACTGGTTCTTACGCACCTGAACGGGTGCTCACCAATAAGGATCTGGAGAAGATGGTGGATACCACTGACGAGTGGATATCATCGCGCACAGGAATGAAAGAGCGACGGATAGCGGCGGAGGATGAGACCACATCGGATATGGGCGCACGTGCTGCGGAGCGTGCTCTTGAGTCTGCCGGTATGGATGCCGATGAGATTGACATGATTCTAGTGCCAACGATTACGCCGGATCTTCCATGGCCGAATACTGCATGTCTGATTCAGGATAAGATTGGCGCGAAGAATGCATTTTGTATGGGGATGGAGGCTGCATGCACCGGTTTCATTTATGCGCTTGAGACGGCGCGTAACTATTTGGCTGCGGGCGCGGTTCGGACGGCGTTGGTTGTGGGTGCGGAGAAGATGAGTTCGATTTTAGACTGGGAGGATCGTAACACCTGCGTACTGTTTGGCGACGGTGCTGGCGCGGTTGTGTTGAAGAGTGGCGGCAAAAACGCGGGACTGATCTCTTCCTCAATGGGTTCGGACGGATCATTGAGCGAGTTATTGATGGTGCCGGCTGGAGGGAGTCGAATGCCGGCTACGCGGGAGACTGTGGATGGGCGCATGCACTATCTGAAGATGACGGGTCGCGAGGTTTACAAGCACGCTGTTACCAATATGACGCTGGCGGCAAACAATCTTTTGAAGAAAACAGGCATTGATAAGGACGATGTTGACTGGCTGA
>CAYTQP010000131.1:0-4942 GCA_964440175.1 uncultured Verrucomicrobiota bacterium | reverse complement strand
AGTTCAAGCGTCTCACTCGAAGAGGGAATCAGAAAGACTTATGCGTGGATTGAGGGGCAGGTAAAAAAAACAAATTAATAACATTGTCGAGTTTTACCGCTATCGGTTGTAAGATGGCGAGCAGTGTTGAAATCTTAGATTGATCAGGAGATTTGGTTATGAAAAAAAGCAGGAATATATGCGCATACGCACTTCTTTCACTCATTGTTTGTCTTATTCCGTTACACACCATGGCCGATAATGATTTGTTCAAGGATGCTCCCTGGTCAGTCAGCGCGGGACTCGGACGTGTCAATTTTGAAGGCGATGAGGTTGTTCAAGACAGCTTCTACATCTCACTGCGGTTAGGGTACGATCTCACACCGCGCTGGACGATAGAAGGTGATTTGGGGATTATGCCCTCGCTCGAAAAAACGGAATTTGCAGATAACCGCTTCGCCCTGGATGATGACACGTGGGGCGTACGCATCGGTGCGAACACACTGTTTCACCTTCGCAACACGGAGAACATGCACTGGGATCCGTTCCTCTCGCTCGGCGGCGCGTTTGTGCGTTACGGCACCGACATGGGTGAGGGGAAAAACGACAAGATGGCCATGGCGGGCGGAGGATTGTTCTACCATTTCAACGATGCATGGGCTTTGCGTGGTGATGTCCGCACCGTTCTCACATCGGACAACACAGAGGCAAATATCCTCTTTGCGCTTGGTGCGAATTACCGCTGGGGAACTCGTCGGAAAGTTGAGCTGGCGTTTGTCGGGGGAATGCCGGACAGCGATGGTGACGGGCTTATTGATCTGGATGAGGGTAAATGGAAAACCGATCCACATAATCCAGACAGCGATGGTGACGGGTTGCTGGACGGGGAAGAGGTTCACAGGTATTCGACCGATCCTCTTAATCCAGATTCCGATATGGACTTACTCACAGATGGGCAGGAGGTGAAGAAGTACACTACGAACCCGAATGACGCAGATACCGATGATGGTGGAGTTACCGATGGTCACGAGGTTATGGAAGATAACACAGATCCTCTCGACCCTGCCGACGATCTCAAGCTGTACAGGTTGGATATTTTGTTCGATTATGACAAAGCCACAGTCCGCAAAGAGTACTACAATGATCTTGATATTGTTGTTAAGGTTCTGAAACGCGATCCGCAGGCTACCGCTAAAATTGAGGGGCACGCCGATAAACGTCCTAAATCATCACCGGAGTACAATTTGAAACTGTCGAAGCGACGTGCACGTTCCGTGCTTGAATACCTCGTCAATGTCGGCGGAATATCCGAGGAGAGGCTAACATCCGAAGGATTCGGGTTTAGCCGTCCGGTTGCGCCAAACGATACGCCTGAAAATATGCAAAAGAACCGCCGGACAGACATATATATCCGCTCCTCTGGACAGCGGGGTTCTCGGGATGCCGCATTGGAGGTCGCACCGGATGAAATATTGCTGTTACCGGCGGCGAGCGAACCCGCAGTAAGTGCAGATACTCTTGCGCCAGAAGATTACCCTGTTAAATGAGAGCTAAATATAAATAACGAAAGAGGCAACTAACGTGAAGGAGACACTCGAACAATTGTTGGCAGTGCAGGAGCATGATAGACAGATTATGCGCTTTGAAAGGGAGATGAAAGACATTCCTGCGAGAAAAGAAGATATAAGAGAACATGTTAATGACGCACGGCAGGCACTCGAAGATGCGCGTGAGAAGTTGAAATCAGCAACCGTCAAGATGAAAGATATAGAAATTGGCGTTGACGCATCCAAAGACAAGATCAGTGCGCATCAGCGTCAGGAATCCGACGTGAAAACAAATGCGGAATATACTGCCCTCCAGAGAGAGATTTTTCAGCTCAAACAGAAAATAATGAAGTACGAAGATGACGAGCTGGTGATTATGGAGGATATGGAGAAGATGCGGGTGCTGATTGCGGTGCGTGAAGAGGAGTTGACCGAGCAGGAGTCGCATATTCAGGAGGATATAGATATTCTCAATGAACGCATGGCGGAACTGTCGGTCAATCTTGAACGCCTGAAAAAGGAGCGTGCGGAACTTGTTGAGAGCATCGATCCCAAATGGCTGGCAAGGTATGAGCGTGCGGTTCAGCACCGCGCTGGACCCGCTATAGTTTCCGTGGAAGGGAAAACCTGCACAGGGTGTCATATGGCATTGCCGCCCCAAAGCATACAGAACGTGAAACGCGGACAGACAATCGAGATTTGTGACTTTTGCGGACGCTTCTTGTGTATGCCGTCGAAATAGTGTAGGTTGCAGTTAGTTTTTTGACAGTGGACAGGAGTGATCGGTCGCTCCGGGCAGTTATGCCCGGAGAGGAAAGTCCGGACTCCGCAGGGCAGGACGCTCAGGTGTTAAACCTGTGACCCCTTTGCCAAATCGGAGGGGATGGAAAGTGCCACAGAAAATATACCGCCGCGTATTTGCGCGGTAAGGGTGAAAAGGTGGTGTAAGAGACCACCGGGTTTTGCCGAGAGGCAGATCGCACGGTAAACCCCGTCTGGAGCAAGATCAAATTAGGACGATTGAGCGGCCCGTTCAATTCCGGTTCGTCCGGGAGTCGTCCAGGGTAGATCGCAACAAATTCCTCTTTGGAGGGGTAGATAAATGACCGATACCGTTTACGGATACAGAATCCGGCTTATAACTCCTGTCCATTGTCTTTTTTATGGTCGTTTAAGATTTTATCGGCATTGAGTGTTAATTAATGATATGAGCATTTACCAGATAGCAGACAAAGCGAAGTGGGGGTTGTTCGTGGCAATCGCCGCGCTTGTGATCGCCGCTGTTTTTGCCTACAGGCAGATTCCATTGCCACCGCCCGCCAGTGCTACCGCAAACACGAATGTTGTCTGGTCGAATGCGACAAGCAACTTATCGACTTCCGCCTGGTCCATTTTTCGCGTCACCGGAGCGACATCTGGAGCTTCAGCATCAGGACCCATCTCAAGCAACTATCGCCTTGCTGGCACATTCCTGGCGTATGGTGGCGGCAAGGTCAACTCCTCGCCGCCACGCAAGGCGATATTGGATGATCTTGAACGTAAATTTCAGGTACTCGTGGATGAAGGCGAGGAGTATCGCGATCTCAAAATAATTCGCATCTCCAAAGACCACATTTTAATAGAGAAAGATGGATTAAGGGAAGAGCTTTGGCTCAGTTTCAGTAGTGACGGCGAGAAGGCGGCGGGAGGCGAAGACGTTGAGAAAACAGAGACTACTCCGGACGAGAAGGTTCTGGGGACCAGCAGATTTGGCAAAAGGGTGGGGGATGCACGCTGGGTGCTCAAGAAGGCCGAACTCATGAATTACTACAGGGAAATGATGGATGATCCTGCTCGTGCGGTTGATGTCTATGAAACCATGCGCCCCAAATACGACGAGAATCACAAGATCGGCGGATATGTTGTCGATATTGTCGGGGAGAAAGATTTCTTCGATGCTGTGGGACTTCAGAACGGAGATGTTGTTCACAAGGTTAATTCCATGAATATGACCAGCCGCAACCGTGCAGAATACTTCATTAAAGAATTTTTGAGTGACAGAATCAACGCTGTCGTCATTGAGGTTGAACGTGGCGAAGAGCGAAAGAAACTGATCTACCTCATTCGCTGATTTCTGGTCTATCCGAACATTGGAACCCAGAGTCGCCAATTTGTCCAAACGTTGAAACTTTTTACGGGGCATTTGTCCGAAGCCCGGACAACATTCATCCGCTCTCCGTCAGCGGCGAACCGCCGCCAATGACCAGCACTTTAGCTGATTATGCGGTGTCAAATAAAAAGTTGGAGCGTGTTGCGTGCGAAGAAGAGAGATACGCTTAAATAGCGTGGCAAACATCACCGCTCTACTCGAACTTTAGCAATAAAGTCCTCTAATGTATTGTGATAATGATGATGACTCACTGGTATACCTCTTTTTTGGCCGTCGCCATCACACTCAATTGTGATCTTTGTTACGGATGCGTATTTCAATTTCCGCGTATACCGAATAAGAGTGTCTCCAGATTGACTTTCGAAAACTGAATTGAACTATAATCTCAGTTTTTTCAAATAGTCACGGTCTTCTTTGCTCAATTTGGAGACGTGAACCCTCACAATGTTGCCATCAGCTTTTTCTAGCGTAATCCATCCGAGATACTCTTCCTTAAATTGGGCTTTAATAGAATCGCCTTTTGATGAGTGCCATATTCGCATTCCCGCGCCAGAATCCGGCATTTTATTTTGTTCTGTGGTGGATCTAATAATGGCGGTGGAGGCTCCATGGAGTGGTTCAACCTCAACTGCGAATTCAAAAGCGGCGGTATGTTTAGACCCGTCGTTTCTGAATCCATACGCAACATCTTTGGTGGTGTTAAAAGCCAGAATTCCCGTGTAATTGGTAGTGGCGATATTTATGAACTCTCTGTCCAGCAAACGCCATTGTCGTATCTGTCTAGTATGGAGCAAGATACTTACAGGTGTCGGTGTGGCTGTTGAACTCCAGAGGAGGTCGTTATCCTTGATCGATGAAGTTTTGGAATCTGCCTCCCTTATTCCAATCCCAATAAATTTAAACCCGATTTTCCAAGGATCGACCCCTTTCGAAGAAAGCAGGTGTACTCTGAACATGGCGTTTTCATGTTTGGCGGGATCGGTACTACTGTCCCACCACTTAGACCGTTCTCCGTCGTCGCTGCTTGGGCTTTCGTTGTTGGGTCTGGTGCTATCGACTCTAAGTGTGCCAAGATTCTCGAGTAATCTGGAATCAGGAGCCGAACACGATAGCGTCACCTCCAGCACAACGTATTTGTCACCGGAATTGAAAGTCAGGTTTGTTGACGCGCTTGCCAGTCCGTTGGTGAATGCGGTTGTCCTGAGGTGGCTAACCCACACATCGGCTCGCGCGGAAAACGAAAGGCAGATAATTACAGTGGCTATTA
>CAYTQP010000130.1:0-5106 GCA_964440175.1 uncultured Verrucomicrobiota bacterium | reverse complement strand
ACAGCATTTTTATTCATTTTATTTCTCCCTCAACCGGGATTCAAGAAGCTCAATCGCCTTAACGGAGGCTCTGAATACAGCCTCTTTCGTATTGGACGAGTTGTGAGTGCCAAATATACAGTGCTCAAACTCTCTCAACGGATTGCCCTGTGAAAGCGGCTCATTCTCAAACACATCAAGACCAACCGCTGAAACATGCCCCGACACCAGCGCGTCAACCAGTGCCTTCTCATCAATTAAAGGACCGCGCCCGACATTAACTATCGAAACCCCTTCTTTCATTAACCGCAAACTGTCGGCATTTACAATATGTCGACTTGACTCCGTCAATGCACAAGTAAGCACAACAAAGTCCGCCTCGCCCAACCTCTCGGGCCATACCGCTGATTCCACGTCAAGAGATGAGTCCTCGCAATAAGCCGGATCATAAGCAACAACCTTCATTCCGAGGGCCAACAATTTACGAGCGGTAGAGTGTCCAATGCCTCCAAATCCAACCAGTGCCACCGTTTTTCCAAAAAGCGTTGCTCCCGGCGGTTTGACCCAGTTTCCCTCCCGCACATTACGATCAATAAAAAACAGATCACGAGCCAATCCGATAAGATATCCCACCGCGACATCCGACACCTCTTCGCTAAACATACCCGGTGTGTTTGGAACCTGAAACCCCTCTGCGGCAGCACCTTCCAGGTCGACATTATCCATGCCAATACCCCACTTGACCACCGCCCTGAGCCGTCCTGCGCGTGCCGCCCGAAATACGGAAGCGGTTGCCGGATCGTCCCCGATAATCCATCCGTCAAATTCAGGCACTAAGGCTATGAGTTCCTGTTCACTCATCACCTGCTGAAATTCAGGACACACAACTTCAGCGCCAATATTCTCGAAATGATCGCTAAAAGCGTCTATCCCCCGAATCATAGGGGGACACGTGCATAGAATCCTATTTTTCATAAATATCCTTATCTGGAATCATTTTCCACTCTAACTGGTTACGGCCAATTTTTCCGCAATATCCCATCCCGTCTGATCGTCAATATCCGCAGACTCAATCGGCGGGGTTTCGAAAAGAATCGGTTTCCTTCCGATTCGAGCATTCGTTTCATTGAAACTCGCACGCGAAAAGATGTAGAGGTTTGAGTTCTCTTCAAACCACGGCACTAAATCCTGCGTACGAATCAAATTGTCAGGGTCATGGTTTACCGGTGCGCCATCCTCCGTATAAAATCGCGTCTGAAACCGATTTACCGTAAAGAGGCTGTCCGCCGACCCGGCATCTATCCCCGCCCGATATCTGGCAAGCGCGGCACTGATAGTGGCTGCTGAGATCAGTGGGTTTGTCGTATGCGTCATAAGATAAGTCTCTGCATCAACATTATGAAGATCATCCGCAATCACAAGATTCATACTCACGAAATCTCCGCATATCTCTTGTTTCCGATCACGAATTAAAACCCGATCGCCATCAGAAAGACCATTCTCCGCAAGAATATCTCTGGCATCCGTGTTAATAACAACCAAATCAATTTCAGTGACTGAAAGCAGGCTTTCAAGAACCCAATGGAAAAGAGGTTTGCCTGCGAAAGACCTGAAATTCTTGCCTGAAACCCGCTCGCTGTGAGCCTTCATCGGCAACAGAGCCACTGTTTTATATTTATCCATAATCTATACTGCTCCAAAATAACCCTGCCAGCTAAATACAAAGCAGAGAATGTTAAGGTAAATATTTCGTGCGTTCTTCTCTCTAACGACACCTTTCAACTGCTAAAACATCCATTTAACATATTCTCGTTTGAACGGCAACCATTAACCAAACCTATGCATACACTTTGCCACAACTTGTCCAGCAAAGGGGGAGAAGTACGGAGATCGCGACAGATCAAGAATCTGGTCATGAATTTCCTGCGGCAAATGCGATACCCCTCTGCAAAATGAGGATGCCCTGCTACCCCCTGACGTATTCTTCACCCATAATTCGCAACAAAAACTGACGGTTCAACACCAAACCCTGTCCTCATTTTTTTTATGAACACACAACCCGACAAAGGATATTTTTCTAATTCAGCCTCACTCATTCCTTCGCGCGCAGAAGTAATAAACAGGCTGGAATTTCCCGAACCGCCAAAGCAACAACTTGAGACTTGGGGTACCGGCAGTTCAATCGAATCGAGCACTTCTCCACGCGGAGAATAACATTTAACATTAAATCCACCCCACTGTGCATTCCATAAATTGCCATCTGAGTCCATTGCGCCCCCATCAGGAGTCGCATCTGTTGACGAAAGATTAATAAATGTTGTCTTCCGCGAATGAGAAACCGCATGCCCGTCATCCACTTCGAAGACAAACATCTTTTGCCGAATCGAATCACTCAAATACAATAATCTTCCGTCAAGAGACCATGCAAATGTGTTCGGGATACCGATTCCCGCCAGCTGATGAGTTATCTCGCCATTAGAAGAGATTGAATAAACCGCGCCATTTTGACCAGTGGGATTTTTCTCCATGGTTCCAAACCAAAAATCACCATTTGGCGCGACACCGCCATCATTGGCTCTCATATTAACATTGGAGGACAGACTGATAAATTGCGAAAATCTTCCCGTCTCTAAATTGATTCTGCTGAAACTAATATCTGTCACAATAAACAATGAATCAGAACTATTGCCATCCAACGCCAAAGCAGACCCCGTCTCTGGTAACTCCCAGACCCTATCAAACTCAGCGGCTTCAGAATCAAACGCCTTTTCATAAAGCCGACACTCAAGGATATCCAGCCAGAACAGGGAATTACGGAGAGGATGCCATAACGGACTCTCACCAAGCACACATTTCACGCGTGAAAAAACACTGATTGGATCTGCTTTATTACGCATTTTGATCAATATTTTCCTTTTATTCGCCACGCTATCTTCCGTCGGACGAGAAAAGCACGGTCATGGCAGTCTTATTAGCAGTTCGGGCTAAAACAACGACTCATAATCAACTTTGCGGAAAACCTGAAGCTTCCCACCAATTGTGGCATCTATTATTTCCCTGCCATCCGCCTCAAAGGCCTCTTTAATTTTATGGTAGGCCGCCTCCCCTTTAGCAAAATCCGGCAACTGCCATTTAGAACCCTTGGGAAAATAGTCGGGGTGAAAATGGTTCACATCATCACTCTTATTCTCAACAGTCTTATTGGGAGTCCCTTTCTCCGCAAAGCTGTGATCAACACCGATTAGGACTATCTGTTTGAACCCCATAAAATAAGCCAGATGAATACTCGCGATAGTCACCGTACCGCCATCACCAATAGGCTTTGTAATGTCGGGCTGAAACGCATCCCATTTCAACCCCAGTTCGCCTTTAATGAAAAGCATCTTGTCATTCGCTTGAAACAAGTGGCGATAATTCCAATTATAGAATTTAATCAAATCAAGCTCATTAAGATCTTTACTAAACTGCTCAAGAACCAAGCCATTGATAGAACAGTAATATGTCGGCAAAAAATTAAATTCATCAAAGAGCAGATAAAGCCGATTCGCCCCGAAAGATACCTCGTTTTTAAGCAACGAAAGATCTGTTTTCTTGATGCTGGGTCCGTTCCCTATAACAAAACACCGTTCCCCTGCATGCTTGTTTCTATACTGCTCAAGCCGCTTTCTGTTTTCGCCCGCCAACCCGCCAGAGGCGTTCCATGCCATTAGATGAGGGAAATTGGCCATTCTGCGACCAACCGCCTCCACAACACGTTTGATGGTAATTTCTTTCAGTTTAATATGACTCATCACCGCTCCTTCACTTTTTTTAATTTTTTGGTTTACACCATTCAAGCCGTCCGGCTGGTTAAATTGCCAGCCCTATAATAAACTCTATGCATTTCTTCATTTCGCGCTGGACACACAAACAACTTTACAGCCCACAATCAGGGGAATAGCTAACAAAAAAGATCAAGATACCCTTGCTCCTGATTTTCCCAACTGTATCGTTTGCGTACTTTTTCATTAATATTAGCAAAGATGTTGTTGTCAATTATATAACGAACAGCATCTCTGATATTTTCAGGAGTTACGTCGCTGAGACAAACACCAACGTTATTCTTTTCTATCACATCTTTCAAGCCCGGATAATCATTTGATATGAGGGGAAGCCCCATTTGCAAATAATCATAAACTTTATTTGGAGCGCAATAATAATTGTTTAAATTTAAATTTTTGTAAAATGCTAATCCTATGTCATAATTTTTAAGAAATTCATATATTTCTTTGTGTGGTATGGGCGGCAATACACGGATATTGTCGGATTTCAATCTTCCCAAACACTTCTCAATTTCCCTTTTATCTTCTTGTCTACCATAGTATCCAACCAGATCAAACTGAACATCCAAATCATTAAAGTCCGCAAATGCCTCCAGCATTTCAATACAATACCGATCAGCCTGCAAAGCTCCTAAACACACAACTCGCACGCCATCATGTGCTTCCCTGCATACCCGGGGTCTGCTATACGGTAAATTTTCCAACAAAAATGGCTTTGCTTTGCATGGATAGGTCTTATGGAAATATTCCACTCTGTGTTTTTCCGCATGCATAATAACATCCGCTACATCAATTGCGCGTTTTTGGAGGATGCCGAATACGCGTCGTTGCACGAATTGCGGAATCATTTCCAAAGCCAATTCTTTATTATCAAAAATAAACTTTACTTCTTTTTGCTTCTTTTTGATATAAACTCCACTCAAAGCACTCTGCAGGGCGATACAAACAATAGCATCCGCTCCACTGTCATAAACCTTCCTTGCCGCCCAACGATTAAACAAAAGAAGCGAAACAAAGGTTAACATTTTATTTTTTTCGCGAATAACGCGGAATGCTTCTACCGGATAATTATGTTCTGAATAATCCGGCTCCTCATCTTCCACCCTCCCGTGCAACAACGAACATTCATGTCCCGCATCTTGCAAAGACTTTATCTGCTTAAACATTCGCCCTCTAACTTTAAAAACACCAAGATATATAAAAACTATTTTCATCTCTCACTCCCAACACAATTTTATAATATTTTTACACCTGTCTTCATGATTTTTAACAACATATTCTATCAAAATCACTTTCGCCCTTTTTA
>CAYTQP010000129.1:0-5210 GCA_964440175.1 uncultured Verrucomicrobiota bacterium | reverse complement strand
GCCCATCAAGATCCCTTCTGGCGGAACAGCGCGGATCACCTTCAGCCCAATCCCGAAATGGATCGCAAAACAGGCTAAGGTTGAGCTAGACAACCCGCCAGACGGCATAACCATTCAGGAAAAAACACTCACCCCCAACGGCATCGCCATCCAATTAAGCACCAACCCTGAACAAGTTAAAGCGGGAGCAAAAGGCAACTTGATTATCACCCTCTTCACGGAGAAAACCATAAATAACAAACGAGTGAAAAACAAAAAACGCCGCAACCCCCTCGGTTGCCTGCCCGCCGTGCCTTTTGAAATCACCGCCAACTAAAACCCCATCCCTGCGTTCTCAGGCGAACCCATTTTAATCCTATGCACAACAATACGTTACATCTGATATAATTTCATATTGCTGACCGCTTCAATGTCATTCCAATTCCATCAAACACTCAGCGTGCAATCTGAAGCATTCATAAAAATCCTGCTGCCAACGAAAAGCTTACGGCGGACTAATCAACGATCCGTCTTTTCAAGATCGTCCACATATCTTTTCAGCTCCTTATATGCCTCCAGTAAATCTGCAGCGTGTTTTTTTAATCCGGTATTGTGCGCTTTAATATCTTCGTTATAGCTTTTCAGCTCTTTATATGCCTTCAGCGAATCTGTAACTTGTTTTTTTAATCCGGCATTGTGTACTTTAATATCTTCGTTATAGCTTTTCAGTCGCCTGTATTCAGAGAGTAGTTCATCATACTTCTCAAGATTATTATTAAACATCATAAACAGACGAATTCTATTCTCTTCAAGCATCTCGATAAATTCCCGCGTCACACCGATTGCGGTGGAAAGTTTTTTGATGCGCGAAACCAGCTTGGTGGCGCACTTTTCAGGTGCGTAGAGAATACCGAGTCCGAAAATTGCAGGTATTGTTATCAACTCCCATTTTCTATCGACATCCTCCTCGATAAAAGCCTCCACAGCACTCATCACTCCGTTATTAACACCACATTCACGAACTGCCGCGCCGTAACCGTAATCACTCGCGTCACCTCGAAAGCCCCCTTCATTTCGTAGTTCAGTTTCACCCGGCACAACCGCACGCTCCACGGAGTATTCATGACGGAACTCATCGGGAATTGCCTTCGGATCACAATACTGATCCCGCTTTCCCCACGGCCATGAGACATCGTGAAGAAATATCAGAGGGATTCGATTTGGATCGGAGGCGAGTAGTCTCAACTCATTTATCACTGTGTAATAGTTGTGGTCGCCATCTATAAAACAGATGTCCTGCGGTTGCAATTCCGGGAGAACCTTGAGTGACGGCTGACGCAGAAACCTGGCGTTCTCACATCGGTTGGCGACAATGAATTCATCGCTCAACGACGGATCAATGCCGCAATAGTCGATGCCGTTCTTCACGCAATAGTTGATAAGCAGTCTGGAAAAAGAACCATTCCCCACCCCTATCTCACACATCGAAGCGGCATTCACCGCATCAACCAGCGGATTAATCACACTCCAGTAGCACTCCATTGAAGAGAGGAGCAGATTGGGATTGTCAGAAAAATTCATGGATTCACCATTCAAATTTTGTGTTATTTAATAATCAGCTCACTCTCTTTTGGATTCAGCTGGGATAGAAAACCTTTTTTCCAGAAACAGTGATCATACGCATCCTGCAATGCGTTTAGATGTAAAAACATATTCTTGGCAGAGGGCAGTTTGGCGAGCGGGCGGATTGGCCCATATCCGCCAAAACCGGTGCGGTGTGTTATTTGCCCCAATACGCGGGCATCATTTTCGGACGGATATCTGAATAATCTCTCCATAACACCTTCCAGATAGCTGAACGGCGGTTCATATTCTCGCATATCAGGGAGAACCTCAAGCGCGTCATCAATAAAACTAAAAGCGGACTCTACCGCCAATTCCATCAAAACGCTTATTTCATCCGTAAGTTCCTTTTCGCCATATAACGCCTTAAAATGTTCACCATCCTTCTCTATTCCCGTAATAGAGGAGTACGGAGCCCAAAAGAAAGACTCCAGCAATTCAACACTTTCGGCAATCAAACCCGCACGCCAGTCCGGCTTGCCCATATGCAGGAAAAAGGACTCCAGTTTGGCTCCGGCATTGACCGCACTCTCCGCGAAATGCCAGGTTCCGAAATAAAACCCCTTCAGGGCGCATTTCTGCCCCCTCAGCACCAACAGTTCCCGTAGCGACTTCACCGAAGATGCCTGCCACCCCACATCGACAACAGCTATCTCATTTGGGGCGAACCCAATATCGTCAAAATATTCAAACAGCTTCCCGCGCTCATACTCGGACTTCTCAATAATCTCGTGCTCCATCATCTTTAATAAATTTCTCATTTTCATCCAGTACTCATCCAATATAAAACCACCATCCGGGGTTGTTATTATCTGTTCAGGAGAACTGAAGCCCAATCGGGATATCTCGTCCGCGTAGAGGGCGGGATCAATTCCCGCTCTTTGCAGGAAATGCTTAACACTCATACATGGATTTGGAGCAAGCAAAAACTCCAGACTGTCCGCTTCCAAATCAACTATTCTCGGGAAATTGAGTAAGCGCCGGGAGGAAAGCATATACTCCGCCTCCATTTTCAATCCCCATTCTTCGCGAAGACGATTGAAAACCTTAATTAACTGGCACCCGTCTCTGGCAAGAAAGAAAAGTTTTTTAACGCCAAGCTCAGCGGACCTTTTTATCGTCCATGTTATAAAAGCCAGATACAGCGGTCCTATAATCTCATACCCTACACTCCTCCAAAAGTCCTCCGCGTCCTCTGCTTTTCCACCTGTCAGCACTCTCCGCTGTCGCACAAGTCCGGTGTATACACTGGATATCAAATCATCTTCAGGCATCTTTTTAAAACGCAACTGATCAATAAACGGTTTTCCGTAAAGTTCGGTGTCATAATGAAAGGCTCGCAACCCCTTCTCGTTCGCCATCACATAATCGGAATGGAGATTGTCGCCAATGTGCATCACCTCATCCGGTCGGCATCCATACTTCGACAAAAGGGTGTCGTACAACGCTCCTGTGTGTTTCGCCTTGCCCTCCTCCGACGACACCAACAGATCGTCCGGCTGATATCCCCCTCTCTCCAGTAGTTCCCGTATAACCTCTTTCGATAGATACATATCCGAACTGAACACCACCTTCCAACCGTTATCCTTTGCACTCCGGCACAGTTCCCGTATGTGGGGATTCGGGCAACAGAACAGTCTCTCGGCGGCAATCTCAATCTCCACAAGCTCCCTCTTTTTGCTTGTTTTAACAGTAGCCATCTCGCAGAATCTGTCATAGATGTCACCAATTGAGATATCCTCAAGTCCCCGCTCATCACCGGCTTGCTTCCTCGCAAGCGACTCCGCCGCCCTGCGCATCTTCGGAAAATCCAAATCTTTCTCTCCGAGAAGCTGACGAACATCATTCTGTATAAACAGAAACACGTCAACAGGCTGGTTTGCTTTACGAATAAGCGCGGTGTCAAAGACATCCACCGAGAGAACTTCCCCCCCCCGCTCCAGCTCGCGGCGCAACCGTGTGTTCTGTTCCGAACCCCGGTAATGTCTAGGCGTCAATAGTCGTTTCATCACTTTCAAACGCCGCCGAATATAGAGCAAAATCTGGCGGAGAAGCGCCTTAAATCTCCACACCTTCGCCAGATCGCTCGTTATCCGCTCAAAGTGCATTGAAGCGGCTATCAATCTACTAAGCTGGCTGTGTATATGATGTGCGTGATTCCTGTTATTGATGGTAATTCTTTCAATTTCCGCCGATAGATCACCTGTCATCTTCTTAAAGTGCGATGACGAAACAAGCAAACTGTTAAGTCGGGCATGCTCAAATTCATCATTACCAGCAACTCCCCCACCGTCTTCCGCACTATTATGATTCTCATTCATCTTCCTCGCAACATTGATAAGAAACCCCAACCCCATTTGATTTGACTGCAAATCCGATCGAAGATAGTGATTACGCATTTTGAGATCATTCTTCAAGTGCGCCTCAAGTCCTGATGTCACCGTATTGCCGTAAGCCGCATCTTCCTCGTCCTTCCTCCAGTGATAAAGTGCCAGCCTCTCACTCAGGACACCAATATCATGCTTCATCAAAAAACGGAGATGAAAATCCCAGTCACCCAGCTCGTTGAATTCCTGATTAAAATATCCAATCTCATTGTGTACCACCCGCCGATAAACAAACGCAATCGGTGGAAAACGATTTCTCCCGGCCATCTCAAAAAGGCTCACCTCCGTGAACGGATAGTAATCACAACGCGAAACCTCTTCGATTCTATCCTCAGAAAATATTTTTTCAAACACCCATAAAATCTGAGTCGCAACCCCGTAACGAATATCACTATTGTCAGATCTATCAAGATATTCGACACACTTCTCAAGAAATTCAGGCTCCCAGCTGTCATCATCATCATGGATTGCGAC
Source organism: uncultured Verrucomicrobiota bacterium (assembly GCA_964440175.1). Lineage (GTDB taxonomy): Bacteria > Verrucomicrobiota > Kiritimatiellia > CAYTQP01 > CAYTQP01 > CAYTQP01. The sequence continues at coordinate 747 of CAYTQP010000129.1, read as the reverse complement.
ATATTCGCTGTCCGAACTCTTTATCGCAAGATTAGACGCATTCTGCATGCCGGTGGATGAGGGGTTGTGAATCACTTTCAAACGTCTGCCGTACTGTTTCTCAAAGGGCTTCAAAAGGGAATCCAGAACCTCAGAATCTCCTCCATCGTTGACAATCACGTGCACCCAATTCTCATATCTTTGATTAAGCACCGACTCAACACAACGCCGCAACAGTATGGGACGATTCTTTGTCCTTGTTATAACAGCCACTTTCGGCAATGATTTATCCATTTTATCCTTTTCCACAACACAATTACTGACGATGAGCGCTTCCCCACTTCTCTCCCCCCCCTTCTAGCAATTTCTGCGGACATATTCAATATTCAAACACACTCTTTCAGACAAAAGAGATCTGTTTCGGACAAGCTGGAAGATCGCACTACTCTCCTTGCGTTATAAGCTGTTTGTGTGTTGACCCTCACGATCACTCCAGGGAATTCAACTCTTAATTGTCGTGCCATAAAAGAAATATGACATAATCAATCATCGCCTGTAAAGTTTATTGTTAAGGGCTGACCCCAATGCCCTCTAGAACGACTTGGCGGACTGCTTAACCATTACGAGCGTAAATTGGAAATCCCGATCAGGATTGTATCGGGAAAAGCCGCCTAAACAACCATCTTTCAGTCGTATTTTCCAAAAAAGACCGGTTTAGCCCGAATATTTCATAAAAAGAGAAGCATTTTCTCCATTAACTGCTATGAT
>CAYTQP010000128.1:0-5360 GCA_964440175.1 uncultured Verrucomicrobiota bacterium | reverse complement strand
CCGAAAAAAGATGCTTTTTAGTGTTAAAAAATGGTTTTTTGAGAAAGACGGGTTAGAATTGCACTCTTGCATAGCATGGGAAAGCTTCCTCGCCCAGAATCTACCCACAAATTCTGCTGAAGAGACGAATCTTGAAACTTTTTTAACACGTTTTGTTGCCTTGTTTTAGAATTCAATATAAACTTCGTTCGTTTCAATAAAAAGAAGTCAGACAGAAAGGAATGAAAAATTTGTTTTTAACCGCACAAATACCCATCGCAAACGTGCTTTTCGCTATGCGCGAATCCAATCTGCCCGGACAGGTGATTGTCCTTATTCTGCTGGGCTGGTCAGTTGTTGTCTGGACCATAATGATCAGCAAGGGACGCGAACTCAGCCGGGCGAAAAGAGAGACGCAAAACTTCATATCCCAGTTCCGGCGGGAGAACAATCCAATCGCGATTTTTCTGAAAAATCGCGTGTTTAGGAACACCCCCGTGTACACTGTTTATGAGAAAGGCTGCATCGCCATCGGTGGCGAACTGAACGACAGGGAAAATCCCGATCCCGAAGAGTTGCTACTGAATGCCCCCGCCTATGACGACTATGAACTGACAACACGTCAATGCGAACTGGTTCGCAATAATGTTGAAAGGACAGTGACTGATGAGGCAATGATGCTGGAGGACAAGATGGGCGCGCTCGCCATCGCCGTCACCACCTGCCCTTTCCTAGGGCTACTTGGCACAGTCTGGGGAGTGATGGATGCCTTTGGCGGCATGGCAGTCACCGGGTCAGCCACGCTAAGCGCGGTCGCGCCCGGCATCGCAGGGGCTTTGCTGACCACCATCGTAGGCCTACTGGTCGCCATACCATCAGCCATCGGCTATAACATGCTCACACACCGCATACGCACACTCCACGTGCAGATGGATAACTTCGCACAGGAGTTCATGTCCGCCGTGCAACGGCATTATCTTGCAGATTAAACGAAAGAGGCTATGGGACGACAGACCACATTAACATCACTGAAAGAGATCAGCGAGATCAATTTGACCCCGCTTATGGATCTCACATTCATTCTGTTAATCGCATTTATCATAACCTACCCGCTCATTGAACAGGGGGTTCCCGTCAACCTCCCAAAGGGAACCGGCGACAATCTGGACAGCGAAGAAGCCCGCACAGTAAGTATTGATAAAAATGGCAAACTCTATCTCGACGACCTGCCCATCGACCAGCAGACGCTCGCCCGTGAGATGGTTGAGCTGGGGCAGTCTTCGCCAGATATCACAGTTTTCGTGCGGGCGGATCAGGACATACTGTACGGCAAGGTTATTGATATTATGAACATTCTAAAGGGCGCGAAAATCGCAAAAATGGCACTAATCACAGAAGCGGCAGAGTAGTCATGAACGAACAATGGCTGAAAAACGGATGGAGAATTGCGGCAGTGCATATAGTCGTTATACTGGCTGTGCTTCTCGTCCCCCTCTTCCGGGGTTGCCTCAGGAAAAAACCGAAAGAGCAAATTGTCGCCATCATCGATTTGAGTACCATGCCATCACCACCCGAACCAAGACCCGAACCAAGACCTGGACCGAGACCTGAACCGAGATCCGAGCCAAGACCCGAGCCAAGACCCGAACCGGAGAAGCGGGAGATAAAGATCAGTAGAGAGCACGTCCACCGCCCCAACTCCGAAAATGACACACGGTTGACACCAGAGGAGATCAGGGACATGCTACGTGCCGGGCTTCCTGACGACATCAAGCCGACAGTCAAAAGCGATATTCCAGCATGGTACTACGCGCTTGTGCGCCAGAAAATGCACAATGCCTGGGTAGAACCAACTGGTCTTTCACTACCGCGCGGAACGGTTACACGCATTAAAATACGTGTCAGCAGGGGTGGATTCATCAGCGATCGAAAACTTCTCGCATCATCAGGCAATTCTGTTATGGACAAATCGGTCATCTCTGCGGTACGCTCCGTCATTCAGCTCAAAGCCCTGCCAAAAGAGGTTCGCGGGGATTACAGAGAGATTACGATAGATTTTGAATTGGAACCGGAGTTATAGATGAGATATGCGCGAATAGTTATGGTTACTCTGTTGTTAACGGTGGTCACAATCGCCGCCCAGGTGCGCGTTGTAGGCAAGGGTGGCGGCAAGGCTCCGATCGACTGGTCTGGCTTCTCCTCCGCCAAAGACAGTGCATCGATGCGCTTCACTCAAACGCTTCGTTCAGATCTGAACCGTTCAGGCTGGTTCAGCAGTGCCGCCAAGGGGCGCGGACTTTATCGCATAATCGGCTCTTGCAGTTCGCAGGGCGGAAAGATCAAGGTGGAATGCCGGGTTTACGGGACATCCGACAAGGAGAAACATCTGGCGCAGGCCTATTCAGATTCGGCGAATGCCGCCGTGCGGCTGGCGCACAAGGTGGCGGACGACATTGTTCTGGCACTGAAGGGCTATAAAGGAATCGCATCCACCAGATTAGCACTGATAGGTACGGCATCGGGACATAAGGAGATGTATCTGTGCGGATACGACGGAAGCGGGCTGCGCCAACTGACCCATGACGGGTCGGTAAGCGTTGCTCCAAACTGGAGCCCCGACGGCAAAAAAATCTACTACACCTCATACATGCAGCATTTCCCTGATATCCTGGAGATCGATCTGCCGTCGGGGAAACGGCGGGTAATATCGAAAAAACCGGGACTCAACGCAAGTGCCACCGTTTCACCCGACGGCAAAGATATTGCGCTGATCCTCTCAAAAGACGGCAACCCCGAACTTTACGTCATGAAGCTGAAGAGCGGACACCTGACACGCCTGACGCGCACAAGTCAGGGGGCGGAGGCATCCCCATGCTGGTCGCCGGACGGACGCCAAATAGCCTACGTCTCCGATACATCCGGGCGTCCGCAGATATACATCATTTCACGGGCAGGCGGTGCCCCGCAAAGGCTGCGCCTGCGCGGCTCGGAAAACGTCTCCCCCGACTGGAGCAATAACGGCTGGATAACATACTCAAGCCGATTCGGCGGAGGCTACCATGTGTTTATTGTCAATCCAAAGACCATGGAGACACGCCAAATCAGCTCGGGGGCAGCGAACTATGAAGACCCGTCATGGGCCCCCGACGGACGCCATATTGTGTGCTCGCGTGCGCAAAAATATTTATCGGGGATTTGCATACTTGACATAATGGGTGATTCTCCTGTATCTTTGCGCCTCGGTAACAAAAAAGGTGACTGGTATTCTCCAAGCTGGTCTCCAAGATAGTGATAATGCTCTATAAGACAGAATATTGGAAGAGGTAGTTATGAATAGATTTCGCACAGTACTTGTGTTCGCAATTTGCCTGGTAGTTGCAGGCTCTTTGGGAGGTTGCAAAAAATCTCCGAGGAGCGGCAATGATCTTTTGGATCCCGGCAGTCTGACCGGAATTGATCCTAACGATCCGTATTCGATAGGTCTTGGCGAGGGCGATCGCGGCAACATGTCCCCTTACGGAGAGTCTCAGTTCACCCCCGTATACTTCGCTTACGACAGTTCACACGTGCAACCAGAAAGCCAAGTGACAATTGAACAGGTTGCTGACTACCTGCGTGCCAATCCGAACAGGGGTGTGATCGTCGAGGGACATTGCGATGAGCGCGGCAGTCGCGAATACAATCTGGCACTCAGCGAGAGACGTGCTCTCGCCATTCGCGCATATCTTGTCGGGCTGGGCATCGATGCCTCACGAGTGCAAACTAAGAGCATGGGTGAAGAGTCTGCAGTGGCGTTTGGTCACGATGAAGAGAGCTGGAAACTGAATCGCCGGGGCGAGTTCATTCTATTTGAATAAAAGTTTTATGATTTTTACGGGGGATTAGCTCAGTTGGGAGAGCGCTGCGTTCGCAATGCAGAGGTCGAGGGTTCGAATCCCTTATCCTCCACCATTCGACTCAGAGAAAAGTCGTTGGACTTTCATCTGAACAAGATAGAGTTCCGTTCATTTTCTTCACGTCTTAAACTCTCTTTTTCTCCAACAGAAAGACCTTGTCGCCACGACGGGCTTTCGCTGGAAGCGCGAATGTCACGCAGTCGCCTTTGCAAGCTGTATTCACAACACCTCCATCCACGCGAAGCTCATCCGCAACCGCCGTTACCGCCCCGGTTGTCGATCCCTCAACAAGAAGCTCTTCGCCGACATGCAATATCTCCTGCCAGAGAGTGAACTCCACCACGTTGACACGCCCGAAGAAATTGCTCACCACTCCGAGCTGAACCCTTTTACGGGTGGCCTGTGAATGACCATCTCCCGACCATTCACCCAGCTTTGCGCCGCAGTAGTAGCCTCCACTCCAGAAACCGCGGTTGAACACCTTTTGCAATCCTTTTTCAACAGGATCAAAATCTTTCGAATCGTATGTTCCCGTCTCCACCGCATCAAGCGCCTCACGGTATGCGCGGGTTACAGCAGAGACATAATTGGCCGAACGTCCCCGACCCTCCAGCTTAAAAATCTCCACCCCCGCCGCCACTAGTTTGTCGATGTGCTGAATGGTGCATAAGTCCTTTGGCGACATAACAAAATTGTTTTCAACCTCCAACTCATCCCCCGTCTCCACATCCGTGACACGATACTTGCGACGGCAAGTTTGATAACACGCACCCCGGTTGGCAGAGGTGTTGTAGAGACCCAGACTCATATAGCACTTCCCCGAAATAGCCACACACAACGCGCCATGCGCAAACATCTCAATCTGCAATCGGCGACCAGACGGACCAGTAATGCTTTCGTCTCGTATGACCGAACTTATATTCGCAATCTGCTCAAGCGTCAGCTCCCGTGCCAGCACAACTACATCAGCCCAACGCGAATAAAAACGGACCGCTGCGATATTCGAGATATTCGCCTGAACAGAGATATGCACCTCCAGTCCCGCATCACGCACACACTCAATCGCCGCAATATCCGTGGCAATCACTGCGTCCACCCCCGCATCGGCAGCGACAGCACATATCTCGCGCATCAGCGACATGTCCTCATCGTACACAAGCGTGTTGAGAGTTAGATAGCTACGCACTCCACACCACCTGCAGATACGTGCGATACGGCGCAAATCTCCAAGATGAAACGGGCTGGCAGCGCGTGCACGCATATTCAGCCTGTCAACCCCGAAATAGACTGAGTTGGCACCCGCACGTACCGCTGCCGCGAGAGCGGCGTAGGAGCCAACCGGTGCCATCACCTGAAAACCGGAATGTCTGATGCCATTGTTCACTTTTTTTTGCCGTTTGAAAATCTAAACTTTTTAACCTTACAACGGAAGCCCTTCAAGGCTGATGAATCACTGTCCGCCCAGCCTTTAGATAGATTGTCTTT
>CAYTQP010000127.1:0-5413 GCA_964440175.1 uncultured Verrucomicrobiota bacterium | reverse complement strand
CAAAGCTATATCACCGCAGAAGACGGCGAACAGCATAAAGCATGGGCCATGGAGATGGCCAACGAAATCGCGGAAGACATATCAGGGATGGATATATAAACGTCGCACGTTACGCCGTCAATATATATCAAGAATGATGCGAACCTCTCACTCCTTCTTCACCGTCGGCGCAAAGATGCCAGGGTGAAGAGGGAAATTGAAACCCGAATAGAGACCTATGCAATTCTGCGTCGCGCTCTGCCCGTTACGGCATCAGCGGCAAAACAGCCTTAACCCGATAAAAACGTTTAGAAGCTCCGGCAGAAATCACCTCACGGGTCATCGTATCACCCGAATCTGGCGACATCACCCCCAGACCACTGTCCCTCCAGACAGGAGTCTCCGAAAGCAGATCGGTACATTCCAACCTATAGAAACGCGAACGTCTGGTCGTTTTCCATGTGACCGCATTCGTATTGCCCGCATCCACGCCGTATGCGGTTACAGCGAGATATTCACTGGAATTCCGGGGGTCTGTGTCAGCACCGTATTCAGCAAGATCAGGGACACCGTCAGAATCGCTGTCACCAGTTCCAAGACTGGTCAAATCCCCGGCGCATTTATACTCCCATGGGTCAGGAATGCCGTCACGGTCACTATCCGGTCCCTCTGCGAGCGTCTCCGTTCTAACATAAGCATATGCATTGCTGAGGGAAATCCAGCCCGTATTGGCACTCCAGACATAACCGCTCAAATTCCCCGTCCGTAAATCGACCTTCGGCTTGCCATAGGTCTGCTCAAAATTTATCCAGCCGATATTCGCGCCGTAGGCATATCCCTGTAGCTCCCCCTCCCCATCGTGATTCACACCCCAATCGTCAGAGGCCGCATTACCGTAGTGATGCCCATTTTTCGGAACATTGCCAAGAGATATCCATCCACAGTTGGCAGAATAGATATAACCCTCACAGTAGTACTGCCCAATCACTGCACCATGCGTTACATCTCCACGCGCCTCAATCCAACCAGTATTGGAACCATAGGCATTATGGTGCATCGCATCAATCGTGGTGTCCGCAAAGGAAGCGGTCACGAAACACACAAACATAATACACGTAATTATCGCTCTCATACACACCTCTTCACACTCAAATTCTCAACACTCAACAATACATTGCCAGCTAATATCATTTCACATTTAACCCGACCTAGCCCATGGGTATATCACATTCCGTAATACTATCCTCTCGGCATCTCAAAACAAGTCGAAAAGTGGAAAAAACGAGTATTTTTTTGACCTTACATGCGCACCAGCCTTCAACCCTGATCGCGTCCAATCCAAGTGTAATATGAATCGCCACGCAGTATTAGATCATGGCTTTACGAAGCCAGCATTCTACAACGTAAACCCTTTCAGTCCGTTCATCTCCACACCGTTCATGCCTGTAAATACAAACACAACCATAAGGGAGATTCTCCTGCTGCTACAAAAGGTGGTAAATGTGAGTTGACAAAATCCCGGCATCCCGTTACACATCTCTTTTATGAAACCGTACTTCAGAATGACTTCTAGAGGCGAGTGCTTTCATCGTCTGAAAAGCGAATTCCTCGCCATTTTCTTTCTCGCCTTGAGTTGCTCACCACTAGCGGCAAAAAATCTACTCGACGATCCGTCGTTCGAGAAGACAAAAGACCGCACCCGCTGGGGTCACGTATTCAGCGAATGGGGCGGCTACATCTTCGACGGCAAACCCACCTTCGAAGTGGGACAGGTTGCCCGAACCGGGAACACCTCATTTGAAATGTCGGGAGTCACCGGCGGTAAAATTCGGATGTATTCGAAAGAGCTGACTCTGCCTGCGGGGCGGTATTGCCTGACGCTTCACCTGCGGGGGCTCGACATCGGCAAGGTCCGCTGGGGCAGCAACTTTGATCTGTGTATCAACAGCACCGATTCACATGCGAAGTATTACAGCGTCTCGAAGCCAGCCCCCATTTTCGGATGGACTCCGCTTTCCTGTGTCTTCGACGCAAGCGACCAGCAAACGTTCAAGCTAGCCTTCGGATTAAGGGAAACTGGTCACCTTTGGATTGATGATGCTTCTTTGGAGAAAGTAGGTTCAGACATCGCACTTACCGACAAACCGGTGTGGGGAGTCGAAGAGGAGCCGATCAAAACGCCTGGCAGTCTTAGCGCAAAACCCGTCCACTGCGAGTCTTGCGGATACCGCAACAATCCTGCATGGGATCGGTGTTACGCATGCGGACACAAGATTTCCGGGGGGAAGACATTCGCTTTCAGCTCTCCTCCAGTCGTGGTGTTCGCCGACTTTGAGAACGGGGAAAGAGCCCCCTTCGGGGAAGGTGTTGCGGTCAAAGAACATGCGACTTCCGGCAAGTTTTCGCTTCGTCTCGATGATGGCTACACAACAATCTCAGGAAAGCTGAATAAGAGCTGGGCCGAACACGACTACCTGCGCTTTGATGTCTATAACCCTGCGAAAACAACCGCAAAGATCGATATCGAAGTTCGCGACTCCCAAACCAAAGGTTACTGGACCCGCGTCAACTTCAGCACCGTCGCCCCGCCGGGGACAAGTACCATCACCATTCCAACCGCGCTCTACGTTGGCGAAAAATCTCGCCCCGGAAGAATGCTTATTCGCGACAAGATCACCCGCTTTGTCATAAACATCGGCGAGAGTGGCCCAATCTATCTCGATAACTTTCAACTCAATCGACTCGACACATCGTCACTACTCTTCGACGAATTGATGGCGTGGGATTTTGGTCCGAAAGGTTCACCGTTGATGGAAGGATTCAGCGCAGGCAGTACGAGCTTGAACTACTCAAAAGGGCGAGGATACGGATGGATCAACGCCGACTGGTGGCGTGATTTCAACGTGTTGCAACCCGACCTGCTCTACCAGGATTTTATCTGTCCGAACCAGGCCACGTTTCGAATCAACGTACCGAATGGGGACTACCATGTTTTTATGAACATCGATTCCCCCGGCGGGTTCTGGGGAGAACCACAGATATACAAAAAACGAACAGTCACCGCCAACGGCAAAGTGGTGGTCGATGATGACATGAACATCGACCTCTTCACGAAGAAGTATTTCCGCAACTCGTCACGCGAAGACCTGCCCGGTATCGACACCTTCGAGGAATACGTCGAGAACATGTTCAACGAAAAGACATTTGAGGTGAGAGTTACTAATGGCACGCTCGAACTGGATTTTAGCGGACAAGATTGGGCAATTTCGCTTTCCACCCTCGTTATCTACCCCGACACTCAGAAAGCGAAAGGCATGAAATTCCTCACGTGGGTGAAAAATCGCCGCAAAAAGCAGTTCAACGACTACTTCAAGCAAGTCAACCCGGCACGCACGGGACTCAATAAACCCGCCTTCGGATATCGAGTTTTCAAGCGCGATTTTATGAATCCGGCGCAAGCATTCGATGGTCCACGCAAGGGCGAAGAGTTGAAGCGGGACGAACGTATTGAGCTGACTGTCGCACGAGGCGAAGAGCGACCGCTCGTCTTTGCGGTTCAACCATCGGGCGACATGGGCAAGATACACCTCTACGTTTCCCCGTTTGTGAACATGAAAGGCGTGACACTCGACGCTTCTTCGCTACGACCCGGATGGCTCAACTATCAGATCAGCCGAGTTGTGATGGACGGCAGTGTCTACACGGTGAAACCACGCTATTGGCATCCAACACCAGCTGCCTCGACACCGGGAGTGACACGGAACTTCTGGATTCGCGTAAAGACACCTCTTAACGCCGCTCCGGGAATCTATCGCGGGTTCGTAAAAATTAAACCGGAAAAAGAGTCCGAACGGTCGTTGCCCATTCAGATAACGGTTCTGCCGTTTACACTCGACCCCATCACCGATGTCCCCGTCGGACCGTGGGGGTCAGGAATTCGTTCAAAATGGTTCTCAGATGACAATGCCACGAGGAAATGGAACCGGGAGATGTTCGAGAAAACCATCACCGCTCTGAGAGAGATTGGTGCAACCAGTTTTTCGGCGCGTCCACAGGGACTCGCCGTTACGCTGGCAAACGGCAAAGTGAAACTTCAAACCGCCAAAGCAGACCAACAAATGAAGATCATTCGTGCGGCGGGATACAAGCAGATGATCAGCAACTACGGCACGGGCATCTCTGGGGCGTACTCGCTTAAGCGGGGCATCTCTGACGAACAGGCCAAGGCCAGGGGCTTTAAAAATGCCAGCGACTTACTGAAAAAAATGTGGGAAGCCATCGACAATCACGCCATCGCCAATGACTGGCTCCCCGTCGCATGGAATCTGTGCGACGAGCCGATAGGTGCAGCGATTCCGCCGACTGTGAAAAACGCAGAGATGCACGCCAAAGTCGGCAATGGGCTTAAGCGCACGTTTTTCATGGGCACAACCTCGATGAAGGGGAACAATCCGCAAGATCTTCATTATTCTCTTTGCCGCACATTGCCGATTTCGTCGCTGAACGATCACGATGAGAACTCGATCGCCGTCATCAAGAAGGCTGGCGGACGTTTTTCATTTTATAACGGTGGAACACGGTGGACTTTCGGACGCTACATGAAAATGCTGGTGCGAAAGCATAATCTGGCACTGCGTCTAACCTGGCATTGCAACGTTGTTGCGGGCGATCCGTATTACGCGCTCGACTGTCGTGAAGACGACTACTGCTGGTTCAACACAAACGCGAAGGGCGAGCTTGTTCCTTCAATGCTGTTGCTGACAAAGGTTCAACCGGGACTCAACGACTATCGGTATTTCTCGATGCTGGAACGCCTCATTAAGGAGAAACCCCATCACCCGAACCACGCCGCCGCAAAAAAATTGTTTGACGATATGATGAACCTGAAAGCCGGTGCTGATCGCAAAAAAACGGTGGACTACGCCGCCGACCGCGAAAAAACAACGACCGCGATTATTAGCCTGCTGAACTGATAATCCCGTACTTGCAAGTCAAAAATCCTGTCACGCGCCGGATTCAAGTGAATATAAGAGCCCCTGTCCTCTCAGGTTGACTGTCTTGTAACAACTCATACTCAATTTGCCCGTTTTTTAACACCGCCTTTCATATGTGGGTTATAATTCAGAAAACGGCTTAAGAGATAACTTTCTCCTGCATATTCATCAATGATTTTTCGTTGCCTTACAAATCTTTTTGTTCTTTTGCTTGCTTCCTGGAGGTATCTGTTGTACAGTATCGTTCGTTGTTATCTGAGATTTTACTCATTGGAGAGGAAAGAGTGCCAGGAATATTAAATTTACGAACTGATACAAATGGAGGCTATTGGGTGAAAGGTTTGATGAAATGCGGAATTGCGGGATTACTGTTGCCCTCTCTTTTTTTTGGCGGTTGCGTCTCTGTAGGTCCAGACTACAAGATACCGGATATTGATCTC
>CAYTQP010000126.1:0-5493 GCA_964440175.1 uncultured Verrucomicrobiota bacterium | reverse complement strand
CCTGTGAGCTGGATCATTCGCGTTTCGACAGCATACAGCATCTATCTGAGAATGTGGATAAATATGGTTACTACGGTGGAATCCGGTTGTTGAAGGCGACGGTGAAATGTTTCTATCGACATTGTGAGGAGAATGGTGTCGAGCTTGATGAGCGCAATTTTACAATCCGTTACAGATCAGACATTCCGAATCGTGTTGGACTGGCGGGTTCCAGCGCAATAATCACGGCGTGCTTCCGTGCGTTGCTGGCATTTTATAACCTCTCCATTCCCGAGCCGCTTCTCGCAAATCTTATTCTATCGGTAGAGGTTGATGAGCTTAAGTTGTCCGCAGGCTTGCAGGATCGGGTGGCGCAGGTGTATGAGGGTCTTGTGTATATGGATTTTGACAGGACTCTTATGGATGAACGGGGGTACGGAGAATATCAGCGTCTCGACAGTTCTCTGTTGCCGAGTCTTTACATCGCGTTCCGCACGGACTTGTCTGAGGGTTCGGAGGTGTTTCATAACGATATTCGTTCACGATTCAATCGCGGTGAGGAGGTCGTGGTTGGCGCAATGAGATATTGGGCTGAACTTGCTGTTCGAATGCGCAAGGTTCTTTTAAGCGGAGAGTCCGGTTTGGTTGCGAACATTATCAATGAAAATTTTGACCGACGCAAAGAGATTTATAAGATTAGCGAGGGCAACCTCAATATGATTGAGGCTGCACGCGCTACAGGCGCGAGTGCCAAGTTTTCCGGGTCTGGCGGGGCTATTGTGGGAACGTACGAGGACGAGAACATGTTTAAAGAACTTGAAGCGAGAATGGCATCTCTTGGAATCAGCGTTTTGAAGCCACATGTTATAGAGGAGAATGATAATGATTAAGAAGGCTGTAATTCCAGCAGCGGGATTCGGAACCCGGTTTCTGCCAGCGTCAAAATCCCAGCCCAAAGAGATGCTTCCGATTGTCGATAAACCGACGATTCAATACGTTGTGGAAGAGATAGCGGCAGCGGGCATAACCGATATACTGATGGTGATAGGAAAGAGCAAGCGAGCCATAGAAGAGCATTTTGACCGCAACTTTGAGTTGGAGATGGAGTTGGCGGAAAAGAATAAACAGGTTGAGCTGGAGGCGATCAGGCATATCTCAAATCTGGCGAATGTCCATTTTGTGTGGCAGAAGGAGCTGAAAGGACTGGGAGATGCGGTGTATTGCGCCAAAGATCATGTCGGAGATAATCCGTTTGTGGTACTTCTCGGTGACACTCTGCTTGAATCACTCGATGGCATCCCGATAACACGTCAGCTAATAGACGTGTTTGACCGTTATGAAGAGTCCGTGGTTGTTCTCGAAGAAGTTCCGATGAGCAAGGTTCATCGTTACGGGGTTATATCCGGGAAAACTATTGAAGACCATCTTTATCTGGTCGATGATTTTGTGGAAAAGCCCTCGGAGGAGGAGGCTCCGTCAAACCTGGCGATCGCCGGTCGCTATGTGTTCACCCCACAGATATTTGATTATCTGGAAAAGACACCGAAAGGAAAGAACGATGAGATACAGCTGACTGATGCTATGCGCATGATGGTGAGAGATCGCTCCATGTATGGATTAAAATTGCATGGTCGTCGCTATGACATAGGAAACAAACTCGATTTTCTGCGAACCAATATAGCCTTTGCGCTGAAACGTCCCGAACTGCGTGAGCACCTGATAGCATATATGAAAGAGATTGTGAATGAGTTGAAAGAATGAACGCGATACTGATAAAGAAAATACATACGCTCGTAACAATGGATGGTGATGCGCCGCCTTTGAGTGATGTTGATTTGTTTATCAGGAATAATAAAATTGCGGCGATTGGGAAAAATTTGAAATCTGAATTAGCTGACACGCATATTATCGACGGGTCACATTGCGCGGTTTATCCTGGATTCATAAACACCCATCATCACTTCTCGCAGACACTGACACGCAATGTGCCGGCGGTGCAGAATGCGAAACTTTTCGATTGGCTGACATGGCTCTATGAGGTTTGGAAGGGCTTGACACCCGATGCGATTGAGGTTGCGACAAAAGTTGCTCTGGGTGAGTTGTTGCTGTCTGGATGTACGACTGCGTCGGATCATTTTTATCTTTTCCCGCGCACGGCATCGAGCGAGTTCCTCGACTGCGAGATTGATGTCGCCCGTGAGATTGGCATTCGTTTTCATCCCTGCCGGGGAAGCATGAGCAACGGCAGATCACAGGGAGGACTGCCTCCCGATTCCGTTGTGCAGACGCATGACGAGATACTTGCGGATTGCGCCCGGGTGATTGATAAATACCACGACCCCGATCCGTATTCAATGTGCAGAATAGCTCTGGCTCCATGCTCTCCATTCTCCGTCACAACAGAATTGTTGCGGGACACCGCAGAGCTTGCCCGTGCTAACGGTGTGCGACTTCACACCCATCTGTGTGAAACAAAGGACGAAGAGGCGTACTGTCTTGAAAAATACAAATGCCGCCCACTCGACTATATGGATGAGGCCGGATGGTTGGCTGCTGATGTCTGGTATGCGCACGGCATATATTTCAATGACGACGAGATAGCACGCATCGCTGCTGCCGGTGCAGGGATTGCGCATTGTCCGGCATCCAATCTGCGACTGGGTTCGGGGATATGCCCGGTGCCGAAACTTTTAGATGCCGGCGTTACTGTTGGGCTGGCTGTCGATGGCAGTGCCAGCAACGATTCATCGAGTATGTTGCGTGAGATGCAGTTGGCACTGCTTATACACAGGGTGGGCACAGCGGTGGATGCCATGCCACCGAGGATGGTGTTGGAGATGGCGACACGTGCCGGCTCACGCATCCTTGGACAACCGGAGATAGGACGACTCGTTGTCGGGAGCGCAGCGGATATAGCCATGTTCCGTTTGGATCGAATAGAGTTTGCCGGAGCAATGAGCGACCCGGCATCGGCAATACTTTTTTGCGGTTCCGGCGTTCGGGCTGAGTACACAATTGTGAACGGTCGTGTTCTTGTCGAAAAGGGGGAGTTGACGGAGATGGACGAGGATGAGATTTTTAATAAAGCCAATAAAATGACAAGCGAGCTACTGAAAGGGGCGATATGAAATTCATCGATTTTGCCACTCCGTCAGATGAGGCTGAGGCTCTGGCGATTTTGAAGGAGTTGGGCGACGATGCGCTTCCTGTGGCGGGTGGCACAGCCTTGCATTTTATGGCAGATCATTCCACAAAAACGGCGGTGAACATCATGCTCCCTGGACTTGCTGGTATTGAGAAGAGGAACGGAATGTTCAGGATTGGGGCGACCACCACACTCACGGACATGATGCGCTTTCAGGAGGATGGATGGGTGTTGAGCGAACCATGCCGACTGGTGGCTACTCATCAAATACGCAACATCTCGACGCTGGGCGGCAACATAGCCCGTGTCTTCCCCTGGGCGGATATGCCGGTGGCTCTGCTGGCGTTGTCGGGTGAGGTTGTCCTGCGTGGCGATGCAGAGCGGTTGTTCACAATGGACGAATTTTTCGCATCACAGCCCGCCAGGCTTTTTAGGTCCGGGGAGTTGCTGACGTGCGTTAAGGTTCCTGTTTTGACAGAGAGAACTGGCTTCGGGTACGTCAAAAAGGGGCTGACAACCGAGGCGTTCAGCATGATGACCGCCGCCGCCTGCCTGACGATTGAGGATGGGCTGATAAAGTCGGCACGCATTGCGGCGGGTTCGGCGTTGCCATTTCCCCGTCGCCTCAATGCTCTGGAAGAGCGCCTTGTAGGGCGGAAGCCGAGCACGGAGTTTTTCGCGGACGCTGTAAACGCCGCTACGAAGGATATCGGATGGCGCGGCAGTGAAGGGATGTCGGACGAGTATGCCGCCAACCTGGCGCGGGTGACATTGTGTGACGCTTTGACGAAATCAGTATGTTGAGATGATAATGAAAAAAGTGACATTCAAAATAAATGGTGAGCAACGGACCTTCTCTATCGAACCGGATGAGAAACTGCTGGATTTGTTGCGTCGTTCTGGTTTACGGGGCGCAAAGCACGGTTGTGGCGAGGGAACCTGTGGCGCGTGTACGGTGATCCTGAATGGTCAGGCGGTTTATTCCTGCATTCTTTATGCGTTTCAGGCGGACGGTTGCGAGATTGAGACCATTGAGGGCGTTGGCACTTTTGAGAATCCGCATCCGTTTCAGAAGGCACTGGCGGAAGCTGGGGCGGTGCAGTGCGGCTTCTGTATTCCCGGCATGGTTTTGTCCGCCAAAGCGATGCTTGACGAGGGAGAACAGCTCCGCAGTGACGATGTTCTGGAGCGAATGGATGGGAATCTGTGTCGTTGCACGGGTTATGAGAAGATATACGAGGCACTTCAAAAGGTTATTGCCGCCGAGGGGATGAATGTGGAATGAAAGCGGGCGATTTCAAGGTGATCAGTAAGCAGGTCGAAAGATAGATGCCCTTTCTTTCTCACAGGATGAAAGATCCGTTTGTGGTCGACTTCAATCCACGTCCATGCGTGTATAAAATTAACCGACACTGTCGGGGCGGAAAGCATGCAGGAAGTGATGTTACGCATAGATGAGTGTTACGTGCAATTTATGACTCGTCAATTTGCTGACCGGCTGACTTCTGGACTCGAATATCCGCTACATAGTAACTTCATTCTCCAGCACTTCCGCTAAATATCTTTATGACGCAGTTTGTAGTGGCGGTGGCAGAATGGAGCTGATGATCATTAAATCCGACCACGTAAGCCATCCCGAAAGGGAATCCGTCAGCACCGACAACACTACATAGCAGGGTTTGAGCTATCAGGAGGTTTGTGTGAGTATTGCGGTGATCGAGAAAGTACTTGAAATAACTGTCCAGGCATTGGAACTTTGTGCTAAAAAATGTTCCAAACATTGGGCAAACAGTTTTTCGCGGTGAGGCGCGGCGGAGTTATTATTTTAGAATGAGCAGACACAACAGCGGATTCAAGATTGCCGTGGCCATGAGTGGGGGGCTTGACAGCTCGGTTGCCGCCGCGATACTGGTGGAACGAAGGGCGCAGGTTGTCGGCGTTACGTTCAAGATGTGGGATTACGCGGAAAACGCCCGCTCCAGAGCACAGGTTGAAAAGGCGAAGGTGGTTTGCTGTCATCTGGGGATTGAGCATCATCTGTTGGATCTTGATGCCGGGTTCAAGGCGAATGTTGTTGATCCGTTCATACGCGGTTACATGAACGGTTTGACACCTTCGCCGTGTGTGATTTGCAATGAGAAGATTAAGTTTGGGATGCTACTGGAGCAGGTGCTTCAACTTGGATGCGGGAAGCTGGCAACCGGACACTACGCCAGAGTCTGTGAGAGCGGGGGGAGATTCAGTCTGCATCGTTCTCCAAACGCTACCAAGAATCAGGCTTATTTTCTGCATCGCCTGACTCAGCGTCAGCTCGCCCTGATTCTCTTTCCGCTGGACGGATTTGGCAGCAAGGACGATGTTCGCGCATA
>CAYTQP010000125.1:0-5533 GCA_964440175.1 uncultured Verrucomicrobiota bacterium | reverse complement strand
GTCAAAACCATCTCATAAAATGAAACTTTTTCACTATATGCAACATTTAACTTTACACGCTCCCTACCCTTTTGCTCTTTTGTATTGCCTGGCTTCAGAAAAGCTGATAAAAAGGGGGTGTTTTTTGTGAACTTTCAGTATACGTGATGTAACAGACAGGAAATTGCAATGCCAGACAATCTATATATCAAAGAGAGACTCAGCGAAAGAAGATCGCGTACGCCATACCGCGTCCTGCTGATTCTCGCCCTGGTGCTGGCGATTGTCGCAACCATCATCGCTGTTGTTTTCAAAAACCCTCAACCTGAGTCCGAAACACCACAGGAATCCGTAGCCGTAACAAACGAAACTGTGGCATCAGTGGAATCCGAGACCATCACCAGCAACACCGACGAGGAACCCGTAGCAGATAGCCGAATACTGGCACTATTGCGTGAGGGCGAAGAGTCTGCCGCCGCAGAAGACTTGGTGAAAGCGCGGATAAAGTTGTTGCGCGTGCTGGACCTCACAAAAAGCACCGTCGCACGCAACCGGGCATGCAAACTGCTCGACAAGATAAACATCGATCTACTGCTGACCCCGCATCCCATGCCGGGGAAAAAGGACTACATCATCAAAAAAGGCGACATTCTCCAGAGAATTGCCAGAGAATTCAACACCAACATTGAGCTGATTCAGCGAAGCAACAACATAAAAGGTGCGCTAATTCATCCCGGACAACGTCTGCGCATCCCCAACGGGGAATTCAGTATTCACATCGACAAATCCGATAATATTCTCACTCTCTTTTACAACGGTCACTATTTCAAAAGCTACAGGATCGGTACCGGCAAATTCAACAAGACCCCTGTGGGAACTACTAAAATCATTGATCGAATAGCGCAGCCAACTTGGTGGAGACCGGACGGCAAGGCGATACCATACGGCACCAAAGAGAACGTTCTTGGAACACACTGGCTCGCTCTCGATATTCCAGGATACGGAATTCATGGAACCTGGGAACCTGATTCAATAGGGAAATACGAAAGCGCAGGGTGCATACGAATGCTTAATGAAAATATTGAAGAGCTGTATACAATAGTCCCCATCGGGACCTCCGTTGTGATTGAAGAATAGAGTTCACTGACACACGTCAGGAAAGGGGCGATATGACAAAAAACGATCTGCCATTTGAAAAACCGATTGCCGAGCTTCAAGAAAAGCTCGAAGAGTTGCGCAAATTCAGCGAAACACAGGATATTGACGTATCCGGCGAACTTAAGCGCATGGGCAAAAAGATTAACGACACCCGTAAACAGATATATAAAGAACTCACCCCCTGGCAAAAAGTCCAAGTTGCACGGCATCCTAATCGCCCATACCCGCTCGACCATATCAAAAGAATCACAACCGACTTTATCGAGTTGCACGGCGATCGAAGCTATTCAGATGACCGCGCCATCATTGGTGGCTTCGCAAAACTTGACGGACGCAAGGTCATGCTCATTTTCAACCAGAAAGGACGCGACACAAAAAGCAATCTCGAATGTAATTTCGGTTGCGCCTATCCCGAGGGATACCGCAAGGCTCTACGGCTTATGAAGCTTGCCGAAAAATTCAAAACCCCCATATTGACCTTTATCGACACTCCGGGTGCATATCCAGGTATTGAATCCGAAGAACGGCATATCGCCGAGGCCATCGCCGTCAACCTGCGGGAGATGTTCAACATCAACGTGCCGATAATTGCCACCATCACCGGGGAAGGTGGAAGTGGTGGCGCGCTGGGCATCGGCATCGGCGACCGGGTCTATGTGCTGGAACACTCCTACTACTCTGTAATTTCCCCCGAAGGATGCGCTGCTATCCTCTGGAAAGACCGCGCATTTGCCGATAAAGCCGCCGAAGCACTTAACCTGACGGCGCAACACCTCCTGAAACTGAAACTTGTCGATGACATCATCCCCGAACCGGAAGGCGGCGCGCACTCCGATCCCGATAAAATAGCCGAAACACTGAAAACCCGCCTGCTCGAAACGCTGGACAAACTCGTTAAAATTCCAGCAAAAAAGCTGAAAGAACAACGCTATGACAAATTCCGCACCATGGGTGATTTCAAAATTGAAAAGAAGAAAGAAAACAATGCGTAAAACTTTGAAAACAATAACTGCGGTGGCACTAATCGCGACGACCAGCGGTCTCATTATTGCAGAGACCACGATAAAAAACACCAAGACGAACACTGATGCCGTCAAAACTGATTCCATATCCGCGCCGCTTTTTAAAACCGACCTGTCCAATGCCATATTCCCGGACAAACCGTGGGGGATAAAAGACGGAATCCTCTCGCCAACCGGACATGGTGACATCTGGACAAAAAAACGCTACAGAGATTTCATCCTTGAATTGGACTTCAAGTGCGCTAAAAATAGCAACAGCGGTGTTTTTCTGCGCTGTTACGATATAAAAAGATGGCTGAACACCTGCATCGAGGTTCAAATACTGCAAGCAGACATCCCTAACAAAAAACATATCTGCGGTGCTGTCTTTGACTGCCTGGCTCCGACAAAAAATGCCATCAAACCCGTTGGCGAATGGAACCACTATAAGATTACAGTGAAAGACAATCACATCAAGACCGAACTGAACGGCGAAAACGTACTCGACATGGATTTAGATAAATGGACTGAGGCTGGCAGGAACCCGGACGGTAGCAGAAACAAGTTCAAATACGCATACAAAGACATGTCCCGCGAAGGTCACATCGGACTCCAGTATCACGGTCAACCCATCTGGTTCCGCAACGTGAACATTCGCGAACTGAAGAAACATCCTGCGCCCACACAGACAAAGTCAGGAGCTTCGGAGTAATTGCCGTGAAATGGATGTTGCGCACGTCAACGAGGTGGCTTAAAAAGAAGTCCAAAGTTCCAATCTTCGGACAGAACCAGTTTCCACCCGCCTGATCGCCATAGTTGTTGCACATACCGCCGTTTTAAAGTGGAGTCAACTCTTTTCCTGACAATCAAATCTCTCTACACGTTCCTCAGTAGATGCGCACCGGCATCGACAAACAATATCTGCCCGGTGACAGCATCCGCCGACAGCAGGAACAGCACAGCCCGCGCAACATCCTTTGGCGTACAAACACAGTTCATGAGCGCGGGTGGCGCAATGTCTTTGACATAGCTGGTTCTGCTTTTATCGGGGGGCAGAATTTCACCGGGCGCAACACCGTTCACAGTAAAATTCGGAGCCAGTTCAATCGCCGCTAAATGCGTCAAATTTGCCAGTGCCTTCTTGCTCAACAAGTACGGGACGCACGAAACATCATCACCCGCAATCCGCCGATCAAGCAAGTTCACGATCTTTCCGCATTCACACTGCCGGGCAAATGCCTGAATCAACAATATCGGAGCCTCCAGATTAACACTCATCTCCTCGCGCATCTTCGTTGCGTCGAGCGTAAACAGCGAGTCCTTATGAAAAATCGCAGCCGAATTCACCAGTATATCCAATCGTCCCGTCAGCTCCCGTGCCCTTTCGATAAGTCTCGCGCAACCATCGGAATCCCTAAGATCACAGCGTAGTACGCAGGACTTCACACCCACGTCTCGCAACTCGCCGACTAGGTCACTGGCCGCCTCGGCAGAAGCGTGGCAGTGAACAACAACATTCACTCCCGCTCCTGCCAGTTCTCGGCATATTTCACGTCCAATTCGCAACGCCCCGCCGGTAACCAACGCCGTCTTTCCCTTTAACCCCGCTCTCTCCGACATAATGTTCTCCATAAATTTGAACTATCGTCATACAATCTTATACGATAGATACCCACTGTATCCCACTCCCGCTGATATTTCAATCTGGATGTTCTCTCCAGTTTGCGCTACACTTCGCGCAAACAAAAAATCAGAGCGCAAATTATGCAGTTTTCGAAAAAGATTACAGAGAAGCTGAAAACGCTCCCCGACAGTCCAGGCGTCTACTTCATGCGCGACCGTTCGGGGCGCGTCATCTACGTCGGCAAAGCTATCTCCCTGCGTAACAGGGTGCGTCACTACTTCCAACCAGCCACACTGCGAAATGGAGATCCAAAGCTAAAAAGCTTAATAAAGAGTATCTGCTCATTCGATTTTCTGGAACTCAAAACTGAAGAGGACGCCGCCTTGACGGAGGGGCGGCTCATTAAGGAGTACCGCCCACGTTACAATATCGACATGAAAGACGACAAGCATTTCCTCATGCTGAAGATCGACACCAACGTTCCCTACCCGCGTTTCGAGTTCTGCCGTTTTCAAAAACAGGACAACGCCACCTATTTTGGACCTTACGCCTCGGCAACATCGGCGCGAGCCACCCGTGAATTTGTTGAGCGCGAGTTCGGTCTGCGCCCTTGTCGCCCCCACATTCCGGGGACAAAAGAATACAAACACTGCAATAACGATATAATCCGTTACTGCTCAGCACCCTGCGCAGGCAAAACCGACATAGCCCAATATCACGAACGCGTCGAAGAGGCAACTGCGTTTCTGCGTGCTGAACGACCAAAGCACATAAAAACGCTCATGGAGAAGATGAAAACTGCTGCCGAAAAAAGGGAGTACGAAAAGGCCGCCGCCCTGCGCGACACAATCCGAATGTTGCGACGCACAATAGACCAGAAAATCCGCGCACCAAAAACACCCGCCATCAAAACAAAGGAAGCCCTCGCAGGCATTGACGAACTCCGAGTACTCCTGAATCTAGATCACACCCCGCACGTAATCGAATGTTACGACATATCCAATATCTCCGGCACCCACTCAGTCGCCAGCATGGTATGCGCGATTGACGGACGTCCACGCCGCATCCGCTACCGACGCTTCAGAATTAAGACTGTTGAGGGTGCCGACGACCCTCGCAGCATCGCCGAAGTGATCCGTCGCCGGTTCACCAGGTTGCGCGATAAGCGCGAAACACCCCCCGATCTCATTGTTGTCGATGGCGGCATAACTCAGTTGCGAGCCGCCAAAACTGTTCTCTCCGAACTAAACTTCACGGATATCCCCGTCATAGGTCTTGCGAAAAAGCATGAAGATATTATCCGTGAAGATAAATCCGGACATCATACACTTCGTCCACCATCCGACTCACCGTCATTGCAGGTGTTGCGGAGACTACGTGACGAGGCCCACCGTTTCGCCATAACCTATCACCGCAAACTGCGGAACCGTCGCATCCGCGAATCAGCACTCGACGACATTCCCGGCATTGGCGAAAAGAAAAAGCACTTGATACTCCGTCACTTCGGCTCAATCCGCAGACTTCGCAAGACCAGTCTCAATGAACTCCAGAACACCCCCGGCATTGGACCCAAAACCGCACAACTCCTGCATGACCACTTTAATCCGGTATAGAACAACGGCATAGGGCACAGCGTAGGGACACATGTCGCAGGGACAGGTGAATAGTGCGGACGCGATAGATTCCCGGCGCAGGAACAGGTGAATAACAGGATTCCGGATTAATACTGGCATTCCCGTGAACTCTGGTTTGCGATTTCGCGGCGATTGAG
>CAYTQP010000124.1:0-5583 GCA_964440175.1 uncultured Verrucomicrobiota bacterium | reverse complement strand
AGGCTAACAAACACTGGGTTGACTGTCAATCTTTGCTCGCAAACAAGAATTGATTCATATTAACCCGTCTTCCTCAAAAACAATTTTTAACCCTGAAAAACAGTTCTTCGGTAATATTCGGGAGGTCATAGTTGTAAGGCATTGATTACCAATAGCTCCAGATTACTTCAGCTCGTGGAGTCATATCGCGCCGGAAATCCAGTGGAAAAAAGCGTTTTCCCTCGTTCAGACGGAGGTGAAAAAGGGAACGACTTTGTAGTGCCTTTTGAGATGCCATCGTTGATTACCAATGACTTACGCATGCAAATGAGAAACTTGGGCTAGCGGAAATGATTTGGTCATTCATTCTTTGGCGGCATTGAGTGCCACAGTGAGGCGACTCAAAAACCGGGGAACGAGGATGAGGAAGAGTAGATTTTGTGCTGACCGATATTGTTATAGCTCTTCCTCCCGTATATTTGGCGGTTGAAAACGCGGGATCCCGATGAATAGTTCATCCGTATATTTGGCGACTCGTATCCGATCGAGAGTCCCCCAATCTGTGAGCGGGAATAAGGTTGAGGACGGGACTGGCATCGGTAGTTATACTGCTGCCAGTAATAGCGCGTGCGCAAGGCATCCTGAGCCTCCGCTCGCGCCGTAGATGCGCTCCACCGAGCTTGCTGGGCATCCCACTCGGCATTTTTAATACGTTTTTCAAGGTCGGAGAGCTTTTTCTCGCGTTCGACCGCCGCCTGTTTCTCCATCTCCTCCTCTCTCTTCTTAGCAATGGCGGGAAGGAGTAGCTCCGTGATATCTACATCTGGATATTTCCTGCGGAAGCTACCCAATATCTCGACCTTGCTACTGCCAGAGGCCTCGATGAAGGTTGGAGACTTAATTATCTTCTCTTTCACCTCCAGCCCGCGCAGACGGTTGCGCTTGCGGCGTTCTTCAGCCACGCGAAATGCCCGCTCGGCGGCGACGGCAGTTCTTCTTTTGCTGGCGATCATCTCTTCGGTTGTCATCAGGTTTGCGAAGACCACCACGCCATCACGAATTTCCACCTTTCCGCGTGCGTATGTCAGCAGTTCATAATCATCAGCCCGGATCATGCCTTGTGGTTGTCCCAGTTCGGCTATGACAGCCTCACGGGTGTCACCCTTCTCCACAGCACTCGCACTGGCGACGGTAAAAAACATGGCTGTAAAATATATCAAATGACAATACTTCATTTTTCACCTTCGGTATAATATAACCGCTCTTTCTTAATTAAACTA
Source organism: uncultured Verrucomicrobiota bacterium (assembly GCA_964440175.1). Lineage (GTDB taxonomy): Bacteria > Verrucomicrobiota > Kiritimatiellia > CAYTQP01 > CAYTQP01 > CAYTQP01. The sequence goes on along the minus strand of CAYTQP010000124.1, from coordinate 4,324 downwards.
TCATGATTATTTATATAATCAATGAGAAAATCCTCGGAAATTAATGGGCAGAATTTGTATAAATCGCCGCCGACTGTAGTTAAACCTAAATTCGGCAGGTGAATGCAGAGCATATGCACAACCCGTTGTGAACGAAAGCATAGCATATTTGCATTCACATCAACTGTCAATCTGGGTTTAAAGGCTCAGTCTTCCACCCGCTCAATATCGGCACCGAGCGCACGCAGCCGGGCATCAATATTAGCGTAGCCCCGGTCGATCATTTGTGCATTTTCTATCACGCTCTCGCCCTTGGCGCAGAGGGCGGCAATGAGAAGCGCCATACCCGCTCTGATATCCGGGCTTGTCTGACGGGTGCCATACATCTGCGAAATGCCGTTCACAACAACGCGATGCGGATCGCACTGAACAATTCGTGCGCCCATCTCTATCAGGCGGTCTACAAAGTACATGCGGCTTTCGAACATTTTTTCAAAAAATATGATGGATCCCTGAGACTGGGTGGCAAGAACCAGGCAAACGCTCATCAGGTCCGAGGGAAAAGCTGGCCAGATGCCGTCTTCGATTTTTGGAATAGACATGCCGAGATCACTCTTCACCGTCAACTCCTGATTTGCCGAGAGGTGGAGGCGGGTATCCTCTACAGACCACTCAACACCCAGCTTCAGAAACCCGCGTTTGATGATACGGAACGGTGTTAAATCACCCTCAAGCGGAACAGTGAGTTCTCCGCCGGTGGCGGCGGCAGCGGCGATAAAACTACCAGTCTCAATGTAGTCCGGGGCTATGCTGCATTCGGCACCGTAAAGTTTTTCCACACCATCAATTATAAGCCGGTTTGTGCCGATCCCTTCGATACATGCGCCCATCTTTTTGAGGAGCTGGCAGAGATCTTGAACGTGCGGCTCACAAGCGGCGTTGTAGATTGTGCTACGACCGGGAATCAGAGTGGCTACCATCAGCAAATTCTCTGTTGCTGTGACACTTGCCTCATCGAGGATGAGGGCACAAGGTTCGGGAGTGGCGCGGGCTATGTTGTAAGCCGACCGGGAGGCATCAGCCTCCACCGTCATGCCAAACGACCGGAACCCGTCAAAATGGGTGTCTACCCGGCGTCTGCCGATGGCGTCACCACCCGGAGTGTAAACGGTTGCCTGCCCGTGACAGATAGCCAGCGGTCCAGCCAGAACAATTGATCCGCGAATCTTGCGGCACAACTCGGAGGGAAGCTTTGTCTGGTTGATATTGTTCGCACGCAGAGTGATGCACTTTGCGTTTTTCTCAACCGACACCCCCAGATATGCCAGTATTTCGAGCATGATATAAACATCATCAATCTCGGGAATATTGAAGAACTTGACTGGTTCATCTGTCAGCAATGCCGCTGCAAGCATTGGGAGAGCCGCGTTTTTATTGCCGGCAGGAACGAACTCGCCTGAAATTCGCGTTGGACCTTTTATGATAAACCGCGCCATATTGTTCTCCGTGAAATGTTATGCGTTCTTTATCGCCTCGCAAGAGTCTGCCACTGCCTTCAGTGCCTGCTTAACTTGATTTTCATTAATATTCAGTGGCGGTAGCATTCGCAGGACATTGCCTGCTGTGGCCAGCGCCAAAACACCTCGCTCCTGCATACCCGTCTGTAACTCTTTAGCAGGACGGTCCAAAACCAGACCAACCATCAGACCCGCCCCACGGGCAGTGATCGCAAAATCGTAATCTTCCTCTATTTTCTTGAGTCCATCAAGTAGCGCGATGCCCATCTCACGCGCATTCTGAAGCAGATGCTCCTCTTCAATCACCTCGATTGTCGCCAGTGCCGCAGTGCAGGCGAGCGGGGTTCCTCCAAATGTGGTTGCGTGGCTACCGGGTTGCAACACATCCGCTGTGCGTGAATTTGTTACAATTGCGCCTATCGGGAATCCGCTTCCAAGTGCCTTAGCCATGCTGAACGCATCCGGTTCAACATCGTAATTCTGAAACGCAAACCATTTGCCCGTGCGCCCCATCCCCGCCTGCACTTCGTCGCAGAGCATCAAGATATCCTCCTGATCACACAATGCACGCAATTCGCTCATAAACACAGGGTCGGCCGGCAGTATTCCGCCTTCGCCCTGAACCGCTTCCACTAGAATTGCCGCTGTCTTCTTCGTGATCGCCGCCCGGCAGGAGGCGATATCATTGAAGTCGGCCAGCACAAACCCTTCCGGTAAGGGAGCAAACCCTTTCTGCACCTTGGTTTGCCCGGTTGCCGTCAGCGTTGCCAGCGTGCGCCCATGGAAAGAGTTGCGCATTGTCACTACCTCGTAGCGCCCTCGGTCGCCCCCCCATAAACGCGCCAGTTTGATAAGCCCCTCGTTGGCCTCGGCACCAGAGTTGCAGAAGAAACACTTTCCGCCCATTGAACGTTCCGAAAGCATCCTGGCAAGCTGCGGCTGCTTCTCATTGTAGTATAGATTTGAGACATGCATCAGCTTTCCAGCCTGCTCCTGAATCGCCCGCACCACCTTTGGATGGCAATGACCCACGTTCAAAACGGATATACCTGCTAGAAAATCGAGATATTTATTGCCGTCGGCATCCCACACATAATTCCCTTCGCCGCGGACAAGAAGCAGTTCCGGCGCGTACGTGGGAATCACATATTTTTGATGAATATCAATAATTCTTTCACTCATGCTCATAATATAATCTCCGTTCCCACACCCTCTTCGGTGAAAAGTTCAAGTAATAATGAATGTGGCATTCCCGCATCTATGATGTGTGTCTTTCCAACACCTGCCCGCACAGCGGCAACGGCACCACTGATCTTAGGTAACATCCCGCCACCGATTACACCGCGCTCAATCAGCATTTCCACATCATCGGTTTTAAGGGTCGATATAATGTCCTTGCGATTATCCTCACTCTTAAGCAACCCCGGCACGTTCGACAGAAACACCAGTTTGCGGGCATTCATCGCGCACGCTATCATGGTGGCGGTCTCATCGGCGTTGATGTTATAAAGTGTAAGGTCACGACCGCGCCCCAGTGGCGTGATTACCGGCACAATGTCAGATGAGAGAAAAGCCATGACAGGCTCTGTATCGACGGAAATGGCGTTCCCGACGTGTCCCCAGTCGATGGTTTTGCCATTCTCGTCAATTTCCGTTTTTTTTTGCGCCGTTATGAGGTCGTCACCGTGCATTCCGCGTGCTTTGCAACCGGTTGCCGCCAACGCATTCACGATCATTGGATTCACCTCATGGTTTAGCACATGCTCAACCTCTTTGACAATATTTTCTCCCGTCACGCGTAGTCCGTGCAGAAACTTTGTGCGTATTCCCAGCTTCTTCAGACGTTGGGTGATAGCCTTCCCTCCGCCATGCACGACAATTGGACGCAACCCGATACACTCCATAAAAGCCACATCCCGGAGAATGGATTCCACCGCCTTACTGTCTTCCATGACGCTACCGCCGAACTTAACCACCACAGTTTCACCACGAAACTCCTGAATATACGGCAGTGCCTCCACCAGCACAGATGCCTTCTCAATCGATGTTTGCATAAATATTTCCTTCTCAATCTGCCTTGTTGTTTACCAGTAGAGCCAACGCCATAACTGTCGTCCACGACAGAGACTTAAATTTCCCCGCGTTTACCGCGACTTCCACCTCGGTCCGCGTCATCCGCAAAAGGTTCTGCTCCTCCAGGTCGTCCGCGTTCGGTTCGGCGATTTTGTGAGCCCCAGTCGCCAGAAAGAGATTAGCAGTTCCCGCTCCACGGTTGGCATCCACCGGGAAGACCCCCAGTCTCCGCCATTCCGCCGCCTTATAACCGGTCTCTTCCAGCAGTTCTCGTTTCGCGGCGACAAGTGGCTCTTCACCCTCATCTATAAACCCACCCACTGGCGCAAGCGATGTTCCTTTTACTGTGTACTTGGTCTGACGGAAACAGATAAACATGTCATCTTCATCAATTGCTGCCACAGACACGTAATCCGGCATCACAAGCCATGCCCAATCATCAATCATACGCCCATCCGGACATTGAACCACATGGTTCTCAACAGTCAAATATTTGCTGTGCCTCAAAATGGTCTTACGCGCCACAGTTCTCAAGCTCTTCATCATTGCCATCTTTCAAATTTATTAAGATACGGGGCGAATCATAAATATATGAACTACAATAGCAAGACTAATAAAGTTCTGGTTTGTGTACGCAACTTCAGTAGTTCACCCCCCAGACCCAACAGGCTTGCCTCGTTGCCGAACAAGATCAGAATAAAAGTGACTCCCTACCAATACACTTAGTCTTCCAAATAGAGCCTGTCCCGAATGCG
>CAYTQP010000123.1:0-5724 GCA_964440175.1 uncultured Verrucomicrobiota bacterium | reverse complement strand
ACTGGTCTCGCCGGAACAGGGGTGGTGTGCCTGAAATTAATTCGCATTAGGGGGGTTGACATCAAGCTGGTACTCTGGCATCCGGATTTGAATGGATGCATTCCGTTTGTCCGCCGGCATCTTGTCCAGTTTCAGGTCAAGTTCTTGATTTTGATGTGGGATACTTGTTCGTTGCGGATTTCTAATGAACGGTTCAGGTTGATCCTGCTTTTGTCGTTTCGCGGGGGCGGAAGTGTTGCCTGGAAATTGATGGTAATTCATTAAAAATACCGTTGCATTGCTCTCTGTTTTTTTGTATCTCTACCGGTTCTATATTCATGTTTTTATGATATTGGATTGGATTGATTTTTAATTAACACAGATACGGAAGGTGTTGGATTATGCAGGGAATCGATATAAAGAAGGTGCGCAATTTTGTTTTACTGGGTCATACTCAAAGCGGGAAAACGACACTGATTGATGATGTTTTGTATAAGCAGGGGGTCAACAGTCGTCTGGGATCGGTGGATGACGGAACCAGCATGGCCGACTATACGGACGCGGAGAAAGATCGCAACATCTCGATATGGGCGAAGCCTTTCGATATAATCTATAAGCGCGATGATGGAGAAACCTTCAATCTTGTTATGATCGATACACCCGGTTACGCCGATTTTATAGGTCAGAGCATTATGGGTGGGCATGTAGCGGATGCAGCAGTTATCACAATAGACGCGGTGGATGGTGTGCAGGTTGGAACTAACCGCGCCTGGAGGAGGTGTGAGAAGACCAATATGCCACGTGCTATCGCAATCACCGCTATTGACAAGGAGAATGCCGATTTTGACGCGATGCTTGCGAACGTGCAGAGTGTATGGGGGAGCAAATGTGTGCCAGTTACATTGCCGGCACCTGATGGAACCCGCATTATTGATGTACTGGAGAGCAGTGACGTGCCGCCTGAGATGGCGGACAAAGTGGCGGAGTATAAAAACAGTCTTGTCGAGTATGCCGCAGAGACGGACGATTCGTTGATTGAGAAATATCTGGAAGGAGAACAGCTCACCAGAGATGAGATAACCAACGGTCTGCGCGGCGCAGTGCGCAGTGGTAGCCTGGTGCCGGTTTTCGCGATGTCTGCCAAGCAGGACATAGGCTGTGATGAGTTGTTGCATGATGTCACCCGGCTCTTCCCGTCGCCACTTGATGTGGAGCGTAAAGATGCTGAGGGGAATGTGATGGACTGCGGCAAAGACGCGCCATTCAGCGGGCTGGTCTGGCGTGCGGCGAATGACCCTTACGTGGGAAGCCTGAATTTTGTTCGTATCTTCAGTGGCATACTGAAATCCGATATGGAGATATTCAACAGTACTGCAGGAGAGAAAGAGCGAATTGGCGGATTGATTGTACTCAACGGGAAAAAGCAGGAGAAGGTTGTTCAGGCGCGGGCTGGAGATATTGTGGCGATCGCCAAGCTCAAACACACATCTATGAACGATACGCTCTGTGCGGTAGGGGAAAATGTGCAGTTAAAAAAAATTGAGTTCCCCAAGGCGGTGGTATCCTATGCGGTATATCCGAAATCCACCGGCGATGAAGATAAGCTGGCGAATGGACTTCACCGCGCTGCTGAAGATGATCCGACAATTGTCGCGGGACGCAATAAAGAGACAAAAGAGATGATCCTTTCGGGAATGGGAGATGTTCAGCTCAAGGTTGCGGTGGAAGGTATGAAACGGAACAACAATGTTGATGTCGATCTGCGGACACCCAAAGTGGCGTATAGGGAGACAATCAACAGTAAGGCCGAGGGGCATTACAAGCACAGAAAACAGTCTGGCGGTCGCGGTCAGTACGGCGAGGTTTACCTGCGTGTGGAGCCCAAACAGCCAGACGACGAGGAATGGTTTGTGAACGCCATTGTTGGCGGTGCGATTCCCAGCGGGTTTATGACGGCGGTGGAGAAGGGGCTCAAGGACGGGCTGGAGAAAGGGCCACTCGCGAAATATGTAGTCAGTAACGTGAAGATAACCGTTTATGACGGTTCGTATCACGATGTTGACTCTTCCGAAGTGGCGTTTAAGATTGCTGGATCACGGGCTTTGCATGAGGCGATTGAGAAGGCGAAGCCAGTTCTTCTTGAACCGATAATGAAGATAAAGGTTCATGTGCCTGATGAGTATATGGGGGACATCACCGGCGATTTAAATCACAAGCGTGGACGCATTCTTGGAATGGGAACTGAAGACGGGATGCAGGTCATTGAGGCCAATGTGCCCCAGTCGGAGGTATTCCAATACTCCTCGCAGTTGCGTAGCATCACTGGTGGACGCGGCACATTCGAGCTGGAGTTCGATCGTTATGATGTGGCACCTTCAACGGTTATTCAGCAGGTTCTTTCCGCAATGAAGCCAGACGAGGAAGAATGATTTTAAGAGTTTTGAAATATTAAAAGTGGGGAGTTGTGTTATGAGTGGTCATAATAAATGGTCGTCTATAAAGCATAAAAAAGGTGCCGCCGATGCGAAACGAGGCAAGATTTTCAGTAAAATTTCGCGCGAAATAATTGTTGCCGTCATTGCTGGCGGTTCAGACCCTGATGCAAATCCAATGTTGAGGACAATAATCCAGAAGGGGCGTGCAGCGAACATGCCTATGGACAATATTAAGCGTGCCATCAAGAAGGGTTCAGGAGAAGGTTCTGACGCGGTTCAGTACCATGAGCTGGTTTATGAGGGTTATGCGGCTGACGGAGTTGGTTTGATTGTGGAGGTGCTCACAGACAATCAGAATCGTGCCAGTGCGGAGATTAAGCATCGGCTCACCCACTCGGGTGCGAGTTTGGCGCAGCAGGGTAGCGTCTCGCGTAATTTCACCCGCAGGGGTGAGATATATGTGGATGTTGACAAAGCTGACGAAGAGCAGTTGATGGAGGTTGCTTTAGAGGCTGGGGCGGAAGATATGACGATGGAAGGCGACGCATACAGGATTGTCACGGATCCGTCACCATTTGTCGATATTGTTGAGGCGATTGAGAAGGCTGGCATCGAAATTTCAGATTCGGGGGTGAATCTTGTCCCTGACCTCACTGTGCCAGTCACCGACAAATCTACCGCTATAAAACTTCTTAAACTCATTGATGCCATTGATGATCTTGAAGATGTGAAGAACGTTTACGCCAACTATGAGATCACTGACGCGCTAATGGAAGAGATTGCCAGCCAGGAAGAGTGACGCGGCTGGCGGTTGCGCGACGACGCGCAAAAGATGGATGAAGCGTTATGCCGGGAAAAACGAAGATTGTGCTGGGAGTGGACACATCATTGCGTTCCACGGGATGGGGGATTGTTGAGGCGTGCGGATCGAGTATGCGGGCGTTGGGGCACGGAATAATAAAAAATAGACCCGCTTGGCCACATTCGCAGTGTTTTTTGAATATCCGCGTGCAAATTGAGTCGTGTTGTCGTGATTTTGAGCTGGATGCGGTTGCGATAGAGGGGGTATTTTTTTCAAAGAATTTAAAGACCACACTGGTGCTTGGCGAAGCGCGTGGGGTTGTCATCTCTGCTTGTGCCGCAGAGGGGGTCTCGGTCTATGAGTATTCGCCACGCAAGGTGAAGCAGGCAGTGGTCGGAAACGGTGGTGCCCACAAAGATCAGGTGGCAGAAATGATTAAGCGGATACTGGGGATAAAGAACGATCTGGGCGATGATGAGTCGGACGCGCTGGCGATAGCGATCTGTCATTTGCATGGCAATTCGACGATTGCAGGACTGGCTCCGTGTCCGATTTAGATGTCGAGCTTTTTATTGAGAAAGATGGGTAGTGGTAATGAGAAGATTGATGTTTCAATGGTTGCCTGGTTTGATTATGCTGATTATCTGCAACCTTCCGTTTTTTTGTGGTGCGGAGGAGACGAAAGCGGTTACGCCTGACGAATCGGATGCATCTTTGGAAGAAGAGAAAAACGATCTTTTCTATGATCCCTCCGTGAAAAAAAAATGGTTTGATCTCGATTATCTGCATGATACGCTGCACATGAAACTGCAATCAAAGACCGAGCAGGTCGATTATTTCCTTGCGGGAGATTTGGTGGAGAAGGAAGCAGTTCCCGATTCCCGTTTCCGTCTGGGCATTCACGCTGAAACGCGGGTTGATCGGGGGTTGAGTATCAGATTTGATCCCGAATTTGATGCGGACGTTTCCCTGCCTAACACGGAAAAAAGATGGAATATTTTTGTCACAGGGCAGGATATGGATGAGCTTCCGGGCACAAATCCGTCGGAACGTGATAAAGGTTTCTATGCTGGTATCAAAAAGAAAGGGCTTAAGAAATTGCCGGTAAATCTTAGTGTGGGTATTCATTTTAGCTGGCTACCTTCGGCATTTATTAAAACCAACTGGAAGCGACTCTATGAGGTTGGCGTCTGGTATGTTATTCCCGAGCAGCGTGCTTACTATAAGACTGATGACGGACTGGGCGAGGTGACATCGCTGAATGTGTATCGCTGGTTTGGAGGGAACCAGTGCGGTTATATCCGCAGTACATCTGCTGGACGCTGGACAGAGGAGTCGTTTGGCTGGGAGTGGGAGCAACTTCTGACGTTGGGATATGTGGATAAACTGATTGAGGAAAAAGAGTCGAGGGGGATAGTCCATGGGGATGATGTGGCCGAGGGCTATGGAATCAGAGGTGGCGTTTTCGGGCATAAAAGCGGTTCGGGTGTGGTGGATCTCTATCGTATAACACTCATGCACAGACGTCCGATTTATAAGGAGTGGATGTATCTGGTGAGTGCAGTCGAAGTTCAGTGGGACAACGAGTACGACTGGGATGAGGAGTACCGCCTTCGTGTGGGACTGGATATGCTCTTTTGGGGAAGTCGCGACAGGTAGGGTCGCCTCATCTTTAATTGACCGCCGTCAGTTTATTGTGGGTTCTTCTCACTGAAAACAATTGCTTCAAAAACCAGAAATTCGGTTCCTTGCCGCCAGTCGTTTGGTCCCAGTCCGGCCTTCATTGCAAGGTGAGTGAGTGTCTCTTCCACGCCCCAGCCTTGTTCCGATGCCACCTGAGGCAGGAATACGGCTGAATGGTGGCCCTTTTGAAGGACCACGCCGTGTTTGTCTATGACGATATCCCTGTGTGAGGCGACCGCCTTTGGCGGGCTGAGCGCAGATATCTCAAATTCCAGTTGTGTGACCTCCTCCTTTTTGACTGGAGGGAATCGATGGTCGTTCAGCGCGGAGTTGATGGCGTGCTCCATCACGGCCTTATAAAGTTCGCGGCGCGGAATAATCTCTCCAATGCAACCTCGCAGTTCTCCGTTCTTGTGCAGAGTGACAAATGCGCCCAGTGTCTGCGACATGCCAGCGGTAATCTCTATGCCCAGGTCTATGGGTGTTGCCTTTTTACCGTTTTCCATGTAGTAGAGGAGCGACGCACGCGCCAGCGTCAACAGGCTGAGTTTGTCTGATTCGGAAAGAAATGTGTTGAGGGGGGGGGCTGTATCTGTCTGTTTAGCGGCAGTCCACTTGCTGGTGAACGCGGCGGACAGATAACTGACCGAGTTGTCGAAGTCGCCGGTGATGTTGCCGGAGGTGTCGTAGTGCAGTAGATGTGCCTCTGCGTCATCCGGTAACATCGCCAGCAGTATTGCGATCGGATTGTGTCCGCACACGGTGATGCCGGTGTTGTCTACATATTTTGCGAAACCGTCTTCATCTTTTGCCGCCACAAATCGA
>CAYTQP010000122.1:0-5818 GCA_964440175.1 uncultured Verrucomicrobiota bacterium | reverse complement strand
TTCGCCAGTCATGGCGGTGGTGCTGTCAACAGTGCGTCCGCTCTGGGCGGAGACAATGGCCATGGTCATTGCCAGCCCGGCTGATGGACCGTCCTTTGGAATGGAGCCGGCCGGAACATGCAAATGCAAGTCGGTGACAGAGTTGAATTCCTGATCAAGTTTCAACGCTTTGGCGTTGGCACGCACAAAGCTAAGCGCGGCGCGAGCCGACTCTTTCATCACGTCACCGAGTGAGCCTGTCAGAGTAAGCTTGCCGTCGCCATTCATTGTTGTGGCCTCGATGAAGAGAATATCGCCGCCAGTTGGAGTCCACGCCAGCCCGGTGACCACGCCTGCCGCCGCCTTCTGCTCGGCAACCTCAAGCCGAACATTAGGTTTCCCGAGATAGGTTTTAACATTTTTGGCAGAGATGCTGACGTTCATCTTTTTGCCTTCCGCGAGTTTGCGTGCGACCTTTCTGCAGATGCTGGCAATCTCGCGTTCGAGATTGCGCACACCCGCCTCGCGGGTGTAGTTAGCGATTATTGTCTCCAGCCCATCCTTTTTAAAAGTCAGGGCAGAGCGGGTGATGCCGTGGGCGGCGCGTTGTTTTGACACCAGATATTTACTGGCGATATGAGCTTTTTCGTTCAGTGTGTAGCCACTGAGATTTAAAACCTCCATGCGGTCGCGCAATGGAGGGGGAATGGTGTCCACCCGGTTGGCGGTGCAAATGAAGAGAACCCGCGAAAGATCAAATGGTGTTTCAAGATAGTTGTCGGAAAAGGCAAAGTTTTGTTCAGGATCCAGTACTTCCAGCAGGGCGGAGGATGGGTCGCCGTGGAAGTCAGCACCAATCTTATCGACCTCGTCCAGCATAAAGACAGGGTTGTTGGTGCCAACCTTGCGCAGTCCCTGAATAATTCGACCTGGAAGTGCGCCGATATAGGTGCGTCGATGCCCGCGGATTTCGGCCTCGTCGTGGATACCGCCAAGCGACATGCGTGTGAATTTGCGTCCGATGGCATGGGCTATTGATTGACCGAGAGAGGTTTTTCCAACACCCGGCGGTCCAGCAAAGCACAAGATGGAGCCTTTCATGTCGGGTTTGAGCTTGAGCACCGACAGGAATTCAAGTACACGTTCTTTGATCTTATCCAGTCCGTAATGATCTTTGTTAAGGATTTTTTCGGCGTATGGTATATCCAGATTGTCCTTTGTATTGATCTTCCACGGCATCTCGACGAGCCAGTCGAGATATGCGCGGACAACGCCGTACTCTGGCGATGCCGGGGGTATCGACTGCAGGCGTTGCTTCTCTTTTTCCGCTATTTTGAGGGCGGCTTCCGGCATTTTGGCGACAATAATACGTTCCTCAATCTCTTTGACATCCGCAGTCTGCTGGTCATCTTCGCCCAGCTCTTTTTTTATTGTGTTAAGTTGCTCATATAGAAAGGCCTTGCGCTGATTTTGCGAGAATGTTTCACTCACCCGGTTTTGTATCTCGGAGCCGACCGTCAGCACCTCACGCTCTCTATTCAGCAGTGTAGTCAGTTTTTCAAGTCTTTGTTTGGGTCTGTATTCCTCCAGCAGCATCTGGCGTGTCTTAATCGGCATACTGAGGTTTGAGGCGATGAGATCGGAGAGCTTGCCAGCATCTTCCACATTAAAGAGCGCGACACGCAACTCATCAGACAGCGTTGGTGACATCGATATAACATCCTGGAAGTATTGATTGGCGTTGCGCGTTAGCGCATCAACCTCGATAGAGCAGGCAACCTCATCATTCAAAACAGTGTAGTGAGCGGAGAGGTATGGCGTGACCTGTGGATAGTGAACGATCTTGCAGCGTGTCAATCCCTGTATCAGAACGCGCATGGTGTCGTCGGGGAACCGCAACATTTTGATCACCCGCGCCAGACAACCAAACTCATGGAGATCGCCGGGCTCTACCTCATCATCATCTTTACTCTGGTCTTTCTGGAGAACGGCGACAACCATCTTGTCCGTTGCCAGAGCATCCTTGATGAGCTTTATGGACCGCTGGGTTTGAATCACCAAAGGGACTATCATGGACGGGAAGAGAACCAGATCGCCCAGCGGCAGAACCGGTACGGTGTGGTCATCATTTTCGACCTTTTCCGCCTCCACCTCGTTCAGTTCCTCATTGAGTCCCGCTATTTCGTCGTCCAATGGCAGTACAAACTCTTTAATCTCATTTGTCGCCATCGCCGAGGACCTCTTCATTCTGGTTTACGTCAATTGGCGGCACACCTTTTTCGCCGGTTTCATTTGCGGTCTTTTCCTCGATTTCACGTTTCAATCTGACTCGGTCTTCTTCGTCAAGGCGTGCCTCAATCTCTCGTTTCGCTTCATCTGAAATCTTGATCGACAGTATATACCTGAGCTTTTTGTTCTGTTTTCGTCCCAGTCGTTCTGATTTAAGCAGATCGTACCAAGCCTTTTCAAATTCACCTGTGTCGCTAAAAAGCTGTGCACGGCGGTAATGGGCGCGTTTGTTTTTGGGTTCCAGCGCGACGGCTCTGTTGAGACACTTGCGAGCTTTCTCGAATTTTCTGTCGCGGGTGTAAATATATCCCATTTCAGAGAGAACTTCATAGTATTCGGGATCTATTGTGATCGCCTTCCTGTAGCTCCGGAGGGCGTTTTTGTAATCTCTTTGCGCAAGCTGAATGTCGCCGCGTTGCGCATACAGTTTGGGTTTGAAGCCATCAATGGAGATGGCTTTGTTAATATTTTTCAGGGCGGTGTCATACTCTTCCATGGACATATATATAAATGAGCGGACGGCGTAGAGAGAGGGGTTTTTATTGACGAGCACTTCCGCCTCGCGGCATCGCTTGAGTGCTAGTTGATAATCCTCCACGCGGGTCGCCTCTACCGCCGCTTGCAGACTTCGCGAAAATTGCATTGCCTGATCGCTCCGACCATGCACCGATTCGGGCAAGTATAGCGAGCAGATGCTTACAATTAGAATTAATATTAAAAAATTTCTGTTTTTCATAACGGTTTCATAATACATTATCGCAAATCGGTATCAAGCGTATTAAATTACGCAGATACAGGCATGTAATGAATAACGAACCCCTTATATAGGTTAATATATGTTGATTCCAGCAAAAACGATAATAGATAATATTGGTGAATGCAAAGTGACCTCACCTTTGCCCCTCTCAAACGTGTATGGCGACGGTACTGGCAATTTCACGCCGGACGCGGCGCGGGTTCGGCACGACACAAGTGTCAAGACCGGGGTCATTGAACACGCCGATATCTTTTTCGAAAAGGCGGGGGCACGGGAAAAGATATACTTCAAGCCGATGGATGTGCGTGCGGCGATTGTAACCTGTGGCGGAATATGTCCGGGGCTGAACAATGTGGTTCGATCAGTCGTCAACCAGCTCTCTCGCTATGGAATTAGTGATATCCTTGGCATACGCGATGGCTATCGGGGGTTGAACCCGGCACTGGCGGCACAGCCGATCCATTTGACCGGGGCTATGGTCGATCACATCCATCGCGAAGGAGGCACCATTCTGGGGACATCACGCGGACCGCAGGACACGGATGTGATTTTAGACTACCTTCAGGAGGCGGGAATCAACATGCTCTTCTGTGTCGGTGGCGATGGAACCCAGCGCGGTTGCCACGACATTGCGGTTGGGTCCAAAAGTCGCCGGGCAGGAATAGTGGCGATCGGGATTCCCAAGACCATAGATAACGATATAAATTTTGTCTCACCCTCATTCGGATTTGCGACAGCACTTGAAGAGGTACAGAAAGTTATCGACTGTGCGCACACGGAGGCGAAATGCGCAATCGGTGGTATTGGTATCGTTAAGGTGATGGGGCGAGAATCAGGTTTTATCGCCGCTGGTGCGACCATTGCGAGCCAGGAAGTCAACTTCACTCTGGTGCCCGAAATGCCTTTCAAACTTCGCGGTAAGCGCGGGTTGCTAGATTTGCTCAAAAAGCGCATGCTGGCGAAGAGTCACGCCGTGGTGGTTATAGCCGAGGGTGCGGGGCAGGAACTCATGCACGGCGATGAGCAGGGGGTGGATAAGTCTGGCAATAAAAAACTCAAGGATATCGGCGTATTCATCGCGCGGCAGATAAAAGAGTTCTTTGCTGCTGAAGGGATGGAGATAAACATTAAATATTTTGATCCCAGCTACAGCATCCGCAGTGTGTCAGCCAACTGCACCGATGCGCTTCTCTCTGATATCATGGCACGCAATGCCGTTCATGCCGCCATGGCCGGCAAGACCGACTGCCTTGTGGGTGCGTTGCACGGCGACTCCATTCATGTTCCGCTTCCGCTCGTCACTGCGGAGCGGAAAAGACTCAATCCTGAAAGTGAGACATGGGTGCGCGTCCACGAATCCACCAATCAGCCCCTTAACTTTTGAGAGAAGAATAAGGCCGTGGATATTATCCAGTCTTTTGGAAAATCTGTTCCCATGCACATTTGCCGTAGTATGAGAGAATAAGCCTCTCAAGATGCCCGCATTACGGAAATTGCTTATGCATCGCGTTGGTCAAACAGCCTGTGGATATGGGATAACGCATCTTCAGGCGGGTTCTCGCGACATGAAAATACGGGAGGGCAGTGTGTCAATACTAAAAAGCAATTGTTTTTATCGCTTCCCGACTTGTTTTGAGTTGCCGAGAGGATAGCATTACAGAATATTAGATGTTTATGAATAGATCAGGTTAGCCTGACGTTGAGCGGAGTGGGGGGGGGCTTGATGCCGACAAACTCGCCATGATTAAAATTTTATGCTAAAAGTAATATTTCTGAGATCCGCCTGGTAGCTTCGGGTCAGCTCTGACGTTTTGCTGGCGGAAATTTTACTCAACTATCTTATAGCCCGCCATTTTCAGTGACGGTCTTGTATAGGCAAACAACATTTCAACAGGTTCTGCAAAAGGATTATAAAACCAGTGAACCTCTCCGCGAGGTACAAACATCGTATCCCCCTTTTTCATTTCGATTTCTTTCTCATTAACGCCACTAATTCCTTTTCCAGAAAGGATGTAGATAATCTCTTCAGCGTTTTTATGAATATGTTTTTTATGCGATGATGTTTCAGCTTCAAACCGGCAATATGCGAATGTTATATCCTCTGCCCCAACGGTATCTTTGTCTATAAGAACTACTCTTTTTGCATTATCAAGATCCTTAATTGGCTCATCTCTTCCTTCTTCGATTCCAACTACATATTTCATACAATTACCTCTATGTTCATAATGACGACTTCGATGATTCACATGGAAGCATCCCCGAAATTGTTAAAACTCAAAAATGGTCTCCAATGCCCATTCGTGTAGAACAAGCATTTTCCAACAAAGAAACAATGGCGACCACAAATGGATAAGATAGAGCAAATATCAGCCCCTGGCAAAGAAAATTTGGAAGAAATGGAGAAGCATTTCCGTAAACTTTTGATTGGGCATTGGATATTGATAGGACAAAAATACACAGGTATCACATTGACAGACAACACCTTTTTCGTGTACATGGCTGGAAATCAGGTCTGAATAATACTTGATTTAGAGTGGGAATTCAAAAAATCGACAACATCTTGAACCTTGTGACTCCTTTCACAACAATCGATTCCATTGTTGTATAGATCAGTTGATTCCTTTATATGTGATTTTATGAAAAAAAAGAGTTGCAATGCCGGAAGGTTTATGGTGCAATACACCTCAAATGTGAGGGGAAAGCAGGGTTGGTTGTAGTACGCTATGTCAAGGGAATCTGGGAGTATGTAATGAGGATCAAAGCGGGTCTGATAAATGCATATCAATTGCACAT
>CAYTQP010000121.1:0-5876 GCA_964440175.1 uncultured Verrucomicrobiota bacterium | reverse complement strand
CAGTGAAACCGTCTCTCGCAAGCGGAGCGAGGTTCAGAAACTCCTGAACGAGAAAGCCCGGAATTGCCACGGGCACGTCCTGCCGCAAAATCCCAACCTCGAGTTCACGGAAATGCTAGTATTAATACAAAATCCTATTATTCACCTGTCCCTATATCGTGCGTTGCGTGTGTCCCTACGCCGATAACATACTGCATAACCGTTCAATCAATCAGGTGTTGCAATAGTTAGTGGCGTGTGGTCAACATAAACTGTAACAAAGAAAGAAAAACCTTTTTTAGTACGACATCCCAATCATGAGTTTGTTGAAATTCTTCTCTATTTCTTCCGAATTTGCGTTGTTATGGATTGCTACTCGCTCTGTCCTGTCTCTTTGTTGCGTAAGGGCGAAAAATAGGATCCGGATGGTGGGCGGTTGAAAGATAGATGAAGTGTGGATAATGGAGTTGAATCGGTCGACCATTCTTGCCGCAGTCTCTCCGTTCCATGCCGTGCTACTTTCTCTGTTAGTCCAAGACCACAGAGAATAGCAATCCACGACTTGGAGCGCCTCTCTTATTTTTGCGGTATTTAACGTTACGCTTCTCATTGCTAAATAAAACAGATGAAACCGCATTCGTAAGCAAAATAACAAAAAGACTTGCAGACAATCCGAGAAAAAGCTATCTCCTGAACCTTCTTCTAAATTAAAGTCTGGATTTTTGTGGATGAACTTCGTATTTTTATTTTCAATATTATCGGTATATGTTACAATTATGGGCATGAATAAGAGAAAAACGAATTTTCAATGGTGGGTGACCGAATTTGTGTCGCTCTGGCGAGTGGAGAAGAGTAATGACGTGGAGATTGGACGGGGCGGTTGTCAAAGGTGAGATAGATAACACGCGGCGGAATTGTGTTGTGGGTCGTATCTGGCTGAATGGATGCGAAGAGCCGCTGAAACTGAATTTGGAAGGAAACTGCTGGTCGGATATTGCTGGTTGTAAATTGACATTCAAGAATCCGAATCCTCAAGTGTCCGCAGTAAAGGATGCGAAGTATCTGAATATGAATTTGAACCATAACGGCACGGTTGGCGACATTACTGCGTCACTCAAGGTGCGGGTTCTGGATGTGTCGCTTAAAGAAGCAGTTAAGATGAAACAGCGAGGCGAAAATCCGCCGGAGCATATCGGCAACTGCCTCTATATGGAGTGGTACAGCAAGAGTAACGGACGGGTGGTTGTCGAGAGCGCGGACTATGAGTTGAGCGTTTCTGACTACGTTTGGCGTATGCGTCCGGAAGACGAAATGGATGAAGAGTTTACTGCGGCTGAGTGGATGGAGGGATTTGCGGAGATAATGGATGAGGAGTTCATGGGCTTTGATGACACCTATGAAGCCCGACCCATGAATGAATGGGACTGGGAGAAATTCATGAAAGAGGGGGACGTTCAAACCGAAAAGTTTATCCATCTATTCGATGAGTATAAAGATCACCCTGATCGAGAACAGATAATTGCCAGTGAGATGGGTTGGACGGCTGTTTTGGGAGGGGTGCAAAGCGAGCAGGAATGGGACAATGATTTGGACGTGATGGATGAGCCGGATCCAAACCCGCTGACGGAAGGGATAGATTGGGTTCGTGACGAAAACGGCTGGATTGTGCATCCACTGGTGAAAAAGGCTCGCAATGTGATTGTAGAGATGCGGTCTGAGTGTGAGAAGGATGACTCAATAGATGCGCAGAATACGGATTTGAGTACAATGTTTTTTGAGGTGCAGAGCATGGTGGTTAAGTTGGGAGGAGCACTGAACAGCCTGGGTTTCGATACGTGGATGGATAACGGATTTATTGTGGCTTATCTCAAGCGTACTCTTAAATACTTTGATCGAGCCATGGAGGCTTCTGAAACTGTTTTACAGGTTGGCGCTCTCGATATCGAACGGGTAAAGATATTTCGAGAGTTTATGTTTGGAATACGTTCAGAGATTCTTGATTTGATGGAACGTTATCGGAAACGTAGCGGTTGAAAGGGCGTAGATGTTAAAAAATATCCGCACATTCTGCCTGCTTGTCGTGCTGTTGCTTCCGTCCGTCGCGGTGTTTGCCTTGCAGATACAGTCGCGTGACCCCTACGCCGGGGCAATAGTTGTCGATTACGAACACGGCAAAGTCGTTTTTGAGGATCGAGCTGACGTGAGGGCATATCCCGCCAGTATGGTGAAGTTGATGAACCTTTATATTGTTATGAAGCATCTGGAGCTTGGTTTGATCGCCCTTGATGACGAAGTGAAGATCACCCGCGAAGTCGCCATGATCGGGGGGCGTCAGGTTTGGCTTGCGGAAAACGAGGTGTTTCCCCTTCGGGAGCTTATCTACGCCATGATGGTTCATTCTGCCAATGATGCCGCCACAGCTATCGCGCTTCATGTCGCCGGGTCGAAACGCGAGTTTGTGAAGCTTATGAACGCAAAGGCGTGTGAGTTTGAAATGAGTGCCACAGAATTTCGCAGTGTGCATGGGTTGCCGCCCGGCAACGGGCAGATGGCGGATATGTCCAGTGCGCGTGATTTTGCCCGGCTGGCACGAAGACTTCTGCGTGATTATCCACAGGTGCTGAAATATACGTCGGTTAAAACCCGTCCGTTCAGAAAAGAGAAGCCCGTCACATTGACATCTCCCAACAAGCTTATAAGTACTGTGGACGGTTGTGACGGTTTAAAGACAGGCTACTTCAGGGCGGCGGGATTTTCGATAACCGCCACCGCCCAGAGAAATGGCAAGCGGGTGATAGTTGTTGTGATTGGCGCAAAATCAAAAACCGTCCGCAACCGCAAGGCTGCGGAGTTTCTTGAACTGGGATTAAAGGAGCGTTAATTTCTGATGCTTTGAATAGGTCGTTGTTTTTAGAACAACCATGAATGCCCCAGGCAACGAAAAATCACAAAAAAGCGGGGTGGAAAGATAGCGGTCATCTGAGTCTGGCTGTATAGCAACAGTTATTTTGTCTTTGAAATCTAATTCTTTCACAAACTTTGTCGCAATAGTTGCGCCTGAGGATATGCCAGAAAGAAGACCCTCCACTTTGCCCGGTACAAGCGTGCCTTTATCAATATAAACAGAGGAGCTATTGGGAGATAAATATTTTTCTTTATCTTGTTCACTACAGCAGATTTATTGGCATCTTGAATCATGGACTTTGAAGTATGCGTGTTTTCCCGTGCAGATTTTTGTTAATGGTGGTGGGGGTAGGATTCGAACCTACGAAGGTATAACCAGCAGATTTACAGTCTGCCCCGTTTGGCCACTTCGGTACCCCACCACTGGGGATAATAAACAAGCACGCATAGTATCGTTTTGAGCGTGGCTGTCCATAT
Organism: uncultured Verrucomicrobiota bacterium; assembly: GCA_964440175.1. Taxonomy (GTDB): domain Bacteria; phylum Verrucomicrobiota; class Kiritimatiellia; order CAYTQP01; family CAYTQP01; genus CAYTQP01. The sequence continues at coordinate 2,516 of CAYTQP010000121.1, read as the reverse complement.
TAAAATTAGTAAAAATAATTACTGCCAGCCGTCCGCCAAATTCATCTTAATTATTTCTTCAGCGATCTGGATGGTGTTGAGAGCTGCGCCCTTCCAAAGATTGTCGCCAGAAACACAGAACGAGAGTCCGTTGTCAAAGGCTTGATCTTTGCGGATTCTGCCGACAAGAACGTCCTCCTGCCCATCGCAGTCCAGCGGGGTGGGGAATACGTCGTTATCAATGTCGTCGACGAGTTTAACCCCTGGCGCATTAGCAAAAATTTCGCGGGCTTGTTCCACTTCGCAGGGGCTGCCGAGTTCAATGTGCAGCGCTTCTGTGTGACCGTTGAATACAGGAACGCGCACACAGGTGGTCGCGATGCGAATGCTGTTGTCACCTAGAATTTTATGACTCTCCTTCTTCATCTTCAGCTCTTCGCTGGTGATGCCCGGCTCCTCGTCGACATCCCCGATTTTTGGTATCACATTGAATGCGATTGGGTAGGGGTAGACATTTGCCTTCATTTTGGTGCGGGCGGACCAGGCACGCGTCTGTTGGTCGAGTTCCTCTATGGCGGCTCCACCGGAGCCGGAGACTGCCTGGTAGGTACAGACGACCATGCGCTTGAGTCCGAACGCTTTATGGATTGGACCCAGTGCGGTGAGGGCTATGATTGTGCTACAGTTTGGATTTGCTATGAAGCCCTGATGATTGAGCAATGCGTCGGCGTTTACCTCCGGGATAACAAGAGGGACGCGGTCGTCCATTCGGAAATCGCTACCGTTGTCAATGACCACACATCCGCGTTTTACAGCCTCCCATCCGAGTGTTTGGGATGCGCCCCGGGCACCTTCGGTTCCTGCAAAAAGGGCGAAATCCATTTCGGCAAAGACATCGGATTCTGCTTTTCTAACTTGATATGTCTCGCCGTCTATGATCTCCTCGCGGTCTGATCTGGCGAGGATGGTGATCGACTCGGCTGGAAAATCACGTTTTTTGAGCAGACGCAACATCTCGGTGCCAACCGCGCCAATTCCGATTAAGCAAATGTTGTATCTCTTCATGGTTGTTCTATTCGTACAAAGAGTTGAAGTTAGTTCGCAACCTGGGTGGCGACCAGATCGCCTACCTCTGTTGTGGAATATCCCATTCTGCCGGCACCCATACCGTCGAGTTTTTCGCCGGTAACTATTTTGACGCTGTCCTCAATCTTCTGCGCGGCTTCTGTTTCGCCCAGTGTGTCTAGCATCATGCCGGCGGAGCAGATGGCAGCTAGCGGATTGATAACATTCTGACCGGTATATTTCGGAGCCGATCCGCCGATAGGCTCGAACATGCTGACCCCTTCAGGGTTGATGTTGCCGCCCGCCGCGATGCCCATGCCGCCTTGCGTCATGGCACCCAGATCGGTGATTATGTCACCAAACATGTTGCCAGTCACAATGACATCAAACCATTCAGGGTTTTTGACCATCCACATGCAGGTTGCATCGACGTGATAGTAGTCGCGTTTTATGTCGGGATATTCCGCCTCTCCGATTTCGTTGAAGGCACGTTCCCATAGATCGTACACGTATGTAAGCACATTGGTCTTTCCGCAAAGTGCCAATGTGTTGTGTTTCCCGCGCTTGCGGGTGTAGTCAAAAGCGAAGCGCAGGCAACGTTCCACCTGATGGCGAGTGTAAACCATGCTCTGAATGGCTACCTCGTCGGATGTTCCTTTCATGCTGAAGCCACCCGTGCCGGTGTAGAGTCCACCACTGTTTTCGCGGACAACAACGTAGTCAATGTCTTCCGGTCCCTTATCCTTGAGGGGGCAGGGGACACCGGGGTAGAGTTTGACGGGACGCAGATTGATGTACTGATCCATCTCGAAGCGCAGGCGTAACAGAATGCCTTTTTCCAGTATACCGGGTTTGACATCGGGATGTCCGATTGCGCCCAGCAGGATTGAATCGTGAGAACTCAGGTCGGCGACAGCCGATTCAGGGAGAACCTCGCCGGTTTTCAAGTAGCGATCGCCACCAAAGTCGTAGTTGGTCAGATTTAACTCAAATCCGTACTTCGCTGCCGCCGCTTCCAGAACCTTTACTGCTTCGACTGTCACTTCCGGTCCTGTGCCGTCTCCGGGGAGTACCGCTATACTGTATTGATTACTCATTATGGAACCTCGTTACGATGTTAAAACTAGTGGCGACCCCAAGGGGACTCGAACCCCTGTTGCTGGGATGAAAACCCAGAGTCCTAGGCCACTAGACGATGGGGTCTCTCTTTAAAGTCCGCGTAACGTAGCAGAACTTTGAGATAATTCAACCCAAAATAATAATATATTTAGGAGTGCAAAATAAATTAACGAAAAGGCTTGACAGCGCGCGCGGAAATGTGTTCCATGAGATTTGTGAGCTGTAGTGGATTGCGCCGGGGTTCTGGTTGTATGAATGCTGTAAAAGGAAAAGATTTAAACTGGCTCATATCGCGCAGTGAAACCATCTCTCGCAAGCGGAGCGAGGTTCAGAAACTCCTGAACGAGAAAACC
>CAYTQP010000120.1:0-5904 GCA_964440175.1 uncultured Verrucomicrobiota bacterium | reverse complement strand
GCCACCAGCATGACAACCATCATCTTTTTAAATATCTTTCGGAATAGATCACGATAGTGAATCATAAACACACAGGCATAAACAACGTATCCGATCACGCTACTCCATGCCGCGCCCTGCGCGCCATTGGCAGGAATGAGCATAACAAATAAAAACAGCATTACCAGCAGCCCTGCCAGAGTGGCAATCACGGGAACACGCGGTTCTTTCTCAACAACCGAAACATTGCTGCCCACATGCGCAATGATGAGAGGGAAGATAGCCAGGCACATTATCAACGCGCTCTGATATGTTCCGCCAAAACCGGAACCAAGAAGCGCGATAACATCACGCCCGAAATATGCAAGAATATTGACTGCCAGTAGCCCCAGCACGCCGCAGTATGTCAGAACAACACCCAGCCACTGCCGAATACGTTCATGCTGATTCGTTATATGCATCTTGGTCAACGACGGCACAAGTGTTATCATAAAAATGGCGAAAAACGAGACTGTCAAAATGAGGAACTGATTGGCGAGATCAAAATGAGAGACCTGCGCGTAAACACAGTCCGCATCCCCCTTCGCCAACATCTTTATGAATACAATGCCCGATCGTTGTAACAATCCCAGGAGGAATATTGGAACGTAAAATGAAAAACCAAATTTCAGGTATGGAAAAAATTCAGCGAATCTGGGACGATGCCAGGCGGTGAAGAGATAGTCACGGGTCCAGTAGGCAGATATGCACACCAAAATGAATTCGTTGGCAACGAACGACCAAAGCGCTCCCTCCAGTCCGAAAAAGATAAAAAAGACGGACAGCAGACCAAAGCGTGACATACTGCGCACAAGCGCACGGAAAGAGAATCGACCGATCTGGTTCCGTCCATAAAGAAAGGAGAAAAGCGTACCCTGTATCTTGCCGAGCAGCAAAATCAAAATCAGTATGGCGATCCAGTGCGGAGGAAAATCGTCCGACCGCAAAACCAGAGTCAGGACAGATACAATAGAGGTGATTCCGATCACTATTATTAGCCCGAACCAGAGCATCCCATGCAAAAACGCGCTCGACCGCTGATGTTCGGTTTCTCCATGCTCAGGCAGAAACCGTCCAAATATCTGCATATTCCCCAACCCGGTAAACCCTTCGCTCATCATATAGATAGATAGAAAGATCGCAAACCGTCCATACAGTTCAGCACCCATCAATTTGGGAACAATGAAAAGCGAGAGCATAAGAAACGGATATCTCAGCATCCTCCAAAGCACTCCCCACGACATTGATCTTATTATGTGATCCGATTTCCCCTGCATTCAGCTCTCTTCCCTGTTCATTGACTGTTACGTGTGACACGCAACAGCTCTTCCACGGTTGTCCTGCCTTCCAGAACTTTTCCCCAGCCATTGTGGCGGAGAGTCGTCAACCCTTTATCAACCATGCGACGCATCATCTCCGTGGTCGCTGTGTGCTGAATTGTCATTGCACGCAACTCATCATCCATCTCCATTATTTCAAAAACGGGTTCTCTGCCGTGATAGCCCGTGAAACGGCAGTGCGGACATCCCCTGCCCTGATATATTTCGGGCTTTATCTCCAGCGATGGAAAGAACTTTTTCAGCTCTTCGTGGAGCGCATCATCCATGTCTATCCGCGTCGCGCAATGTGGGCATATCATGCGCAAAAGACGTTGCGCCACGACTCCATCAAGCCCGGATGCCACCAGATACGGCTCAACATTCATATCGAGCAAACGTGTGAGTGCCCCAGCGGAATTGTTTGTGTGAAGGGTGCTGAAAACCAGATGCCCGGTCAGTGCTGCGCTGACCGCTATATCGGCAGTCTCCGCGTCGCGAATTTCGCCGATGAGTACCACATCCGGATCATGCCGCAAAACAGAACGCAAACCCGATGCGAATGTGAAGCCGATACGGGCATCCATCTGCATCTGTGTAATACCCTCGATTTGATATTCAACAGGATCCTCAAGTGTTATGATTTTACGCTCATCGCTGTTCAGGTGTTCAAGCGCGGCATACAGACTGGTAGTTTTCCCACTGCCAGTGGGGCCGGTGAAGAGTACCATTCCGTACGGTAGAGTTATCAACCCTTCAAGTCGCGCATACTCTGCATCTGCCAGACCCAGTTGTTTTAAATCTAGAAACGTTGCCTGCCGATTAAGTATACGAAGGTTCAGTGTCTCGCCAAACTGCATAGGCAAAACCGAGACACGAATATCGAATGAATCCTTATCCATATCTATGTCGAACCGTCCGTCCTGCGGTATTCGATGTTCGGCAATATCCATCTGCGCCATTATCTTTACGCTCGATATGATCGGTCTGGAGTACTTCTCGACACCTTCGGGCAACGGAAATTCCTGAAGAACTCCGTCAATCCGATAACGCACCTTCAACGAGTTTTCGCCCGGCTCTATGTGGAGATCTGTAGCATCGATCATTATTGCATCGCGAATGATCTCGCGCACAAAAGCCGGCACATCCTCGCCGGCGTCATCGGTTGCCTTTACAGACACCCCGTTTCTGGAATCTCTGGCGTTTTTAAGCTGTAGAAATGTTTCAACACCAACACCATAATAATGTTTTATGCACTCGTTTATCTCTTTGGATGAACACAAAACCCAGTCGATCGTATACCCCAGAATAACGCGCAGATGATCCTCGTCTGTCACATCCCAGACATGGTCGGCCGCCAGTGTCAGGACACCGTTTTTAATACTGACAGGCATAATCTTATACGCCACAATAGTCTTCACGGAAACCGTGTTGAGAGCACGCCTCTCCAGCTTGACTTTCCCCATATCCATAACCGGCACTCCGGTTATTCGCGCCAGCATTTCCAGTAACCCGGCCTCGGTAATCACACCCTCATCAAGCACAACCCTTTCAAGCGACATCTCCAGCCAGGTTGCGCGGTGATCCAGCTCGTCCATTCGATCTCTATCGAGATACCCGCCCTCGATCAAACCCTCCGCAAGCCGAGAATGTATCTCCGCCCTTGAGCGAATTTTAAACGATACAGTGTGGTTAGACTTATTGACCATTCCCACCCGCTTTCCGCAGTTCGGTCACCACGCCCCTCTTAAGAGTACAAACCTCGCCATCAATAGAGACGCTCAAACTTTTGCGATCAAAATACTCAATTTTCACCCCGTCAAACACCGTGCCGACCTTATGATAAGAGCATATCTTATCGACGCAATTCTCCACCAACGCCAAACTGGTTCCATCCAAACTTGTCATCATGCCTTTGTAGACAAACTCCATAACAGCCGGCAACGCTGGCTCTGCAACTTTTATAATCTCCAACGATTTATCGGGAACAGCGGTCTTCGGTGTCTCCTGTTGCACATCTACCTGAACGACATCCGGTTTCACAGGCTCTTTCCTCGCCTGTTCCGCCGCCAGGCGGGCCGCCTTCTTCTCCGCAATCGCTCGCTCAAGATATTTGGATGAAAAGGGATTACGCTCTAACTCAAATGCCGTATTCTTCGGCTCCGGCAGTTCATGCGAGTTCTTGTCGATACTTGACTCTTTAGCATCAGCACCCGGTTTACTCTCACCGGACTTCAGCGTTTCGGGGTACGGCAGAGATATTCGCCATACAAGTGCCACCAGCAAAAGCACCAGTGCCAGCATTGTGAACAATGGCGCATTTACAGCTGACACGACCGTCCAGAATTTACTGCTCATTCCCCCTCCTCCGGCATTTCATAGTCAGAATAATACAGTTCTTCCACCACTCCATCCTCAGGAATGGCCTCCAGACGCGGAAGCTCCTCTCTGAACACCAGAGCACTGCAAACAGCACGTACCTTCAATACCCCTGTCTCCCCCGGACCAATCCTCTCCACCATCAGCCGCTGAAGCGCATAAAAACCCTGTTCCTGCTCTATGGCATCCAAAAACGACAAAAAACCGCGATGCGTATAACTCATCTCCACTTTCACCGGATAGAGTACCATATACGAGTCGATTCCGGCAGTGAGAGAGAATGCTATCGGATCCATAATCTTGATGGAATCAATCGAAAATACCTCCGGTCCGATCAGGCGCTCCATCAAATATACATTCGCGGCGAGCTGCCAGAGTTTTGTCTCCATCACCTCGTCCGTACCTATAGCCTCGTCCATCCCCATGTCTTCGGGGAACACCAGCTCGTGCATAGCCGCCTTTTTCTCAAGCCTCTGCCGGGCATCGTATAACGCCACTTTGTAGTCAATGCGGCCCTCCTCAGAAGATGAGAGAAATTTCTCAAGCTCGGCGTTCTCCCCGAATGTGCGCACCTGCCTCCTGAGCTTCAGCCACTCATTTGCGAGATTCCTGTTTTTTCTGCGCTCCCGCTGGAGCCTTCTGTCAAGTGGTTCATCGCTCACCAGCACCGTATGCATCGCTATCTCACCATCGATATCTTGAATGTCATTCTGCAACCGTAAGCTCTCATTTCGAAGAGGATAGACCGCAAATATCCAGAACACAACGATCGAGACGACGAGAAGAACAAATATCAGAACGATTCTGCGGCGCACTTCCGATGAGTTACTGTACTCGATGGTTGTCATTGTTTCCCCACACTTATTTCGACAGCGAAGAGACGACCGTTCAGCTCGCTCCATCGTTGATCTCGCTCAGGATTGATGCGGAGCTTGTCATCGGGAAGAAGATCAACATCAGAGATAAAATCGCTCTCCCGCAATGTCTCAATCATTGCCCTCACTGTCGATAAATCGTCCAGCGGAGTATAGCCCTCCAGGACAATCTGGTTAAACGGCCGTATTGGATATTCCCCCGTAGTTTCGGGATCCAGCTTTAACGTTTCCCCGTCGTTGGTGTTCTGGGAGAAATATGAAGACGAATCCGCAATAAGCGTAATCCAGTCATCACGATGTTTTGCGTGTGACACCGCGTTCAAAACCGAATGAAATATCTTCTCGTTTTTCACCGCAGTCCGCAACGGAGCCAACTGACGAAGCAGGTCGCGGTTTTTAAACGCATAGTCACGATACTCAACTTCAAGCTTTTTCAACTTCAGCACCCTTGCGGTTTTCTCCTCCAGCATCCTTTTTTCTATATTAACATTGCGCCGCAAACCCGACACAACCAGAACCATGCAGGCGAAAACTGCGGTGGCAATGGTCAGCCAATATTTGAACTGCAACTGAAGAGCGAGTGCCTCTTTCAGAGAATCCGGCAAAAGACTGATCCGCACACTCTCTCGCCCTGTGCCGGCAACAGCCAGACCTGCCGCGACAGCAAAACCGTCACTTCCGCTAAATTCACCCGTCTTATCCAATTCCGCAACCGCTACGGAGTAAATGCCGGTAGCCTCTTTGACCCTCGCAATCCAATCGGGACTGAACTGGCTCTTCCCGCAAATCACAAGTTTAACAGGACGCGTACGATTGGACTGAAAACGAGAATCATAAAAGGATAAACACCCTTTAAGTTCCGCGAGCCATTCCTCAAAATCGGCAAGCCCACGCAAGTTTTCAGCGTCCACACTTTTTCCGCCCCCTCTACCTCTAAGCACCTGCCAACCCATAAGAAACCGACGTGCGAAACTGATTGACCGCCCCTGCCCTATCACAACCTCCGTCGACTCCTCACGCACATCTACACACATAACGGGCGCGAAAGTTCGAGGCAACAGACGTGAAACCGCATTGTGCAACGCAATAGGATTCGGCACCACATCCACAACATTGAGACCAGCCCGGCGCACATGATCCATCTCGCCAAGAACCGTATCCATCCGCGCAACCGCCAAAACAACATGTACGCGCCCCTTTACACCTTTCGTCACAACATATTCACTGACGGTCGCCGAGTTGGATAGTGAAGAGAAATGCTCCATCTGTTCAGCGACAGCTAACTCCACCTTGTGACGGCTGCCTCGATCGACATC
>CAYTQP010000119.1:0-6021 GCA_964440175.1 uncultured Verrucomicrobiota bacterium | reverse complement strand
GTATTCAACATGGAACTCTTTTTTTCAAGGCGACATTTAATATTACAATTTTCACCGGGGAGATTGGTTCGAGTGGCACGCCTGACTGTCCGCTGAATTTAGTTGTAAAGGCGCGGGCGGTGTGGGATAGATAACGGTTTATGCTGTGTGAGTGTATTCTGAAATAAAGAGAAGTAAAGAAAGGGATCGGATAATGAGCAGTTCTGTAGGTAGAAGGGGATTTATCAAAAGGGCGGCGGGTCTGAGCGGTTTGGCGGTGGCAGGCGCGCAGATATTGAAGGCTGGTGTGCCGTCCTCGCAAGGGAAAAATGTTGCCGGATTGCGTGCCCCTGCGTTGGAGGTGGTGCGTGTTGGTATCATCGGAGTTGGTGCGCGTGGTAGCGGACATCTCAAGCATATGCTGTCTCTGGAAGGTGTGGAGGTGAAGGCCATTTGCGATATCAACGAGGGTGCAGCGAAAAGGGGGCGTGGAAATTGCGTGAAAAAGGGTCGTCCTGCTCCGGAGATATACACAAAGGGCGATTACGACTATCGGCGGATGCTGGAGCGTGATGATTTGGATCTGATTATGGTGATCACCCCCTGGCGCTGGCACACACCGATGGCGGTTGACGCGATGAAGGCCGGCAAGCACGTCACCATTGAAGTGCCTGCGGCTGTTACCCTTGAGGAGTGCTGGCAACTAGTGAACACTGCTGAGCAGACGCAGAAAAACTGCATGATGATGGAGAACTGCTGCTATGGGCGTGATGAGCTGATGGTGCTGAATATGTGTCGGCTGGGCGCATTTGGGGAGCTTACTCACGGTGAAGGCGCGTATATTCACGACTTGAGAAGTCAAATGAGGCAAATAGACAGGGGTACAGGATCATGGCGTACGGCTCACCACCAGAAGCGTAACGGTAATCTCTATCCGACTCACGGACTCGGTCCGATTGCGCAGTATATGAACATCAACCGTGGCGATCGTTTTGAATACCTGACATCGATGAGTTCTCCTGCCTTGGGTCGGGCGGCGTATGCGCGGGAGAAATGGCCGCCGGAACATATACGCAATAAAGTCAAGTATATCTGCGGTGACATGAATACCACGCTCATTAAGACTGCCGCCGGCCGCTCGATTATGGTGCAACACGACACGACAACACCGCGTCCATATAGCCGCATCAATCTGATACAGGGCACAAAGGGTGTTTTCAGGGGCTATCCCGCACGGGTGGCAATTGAGGAGTTTGGTGGCACACATTCCTGGCAGGATCTTAAAAAATGTCAGGCAAAGTATGACCATCCGCTTTGGAAACGCATGAGCACGCAGGCCAAAAAGGCTGGCGGTCATGGAGGAATGGATTTCATAATGAACTGGCGTATAATTTACTGTCTGCGCAATGGGGAACCGTTTGATCAGGATGTATACGATGCGGCTAGCTGGTCTGCAATATCCGCATTGAGCGAAATGTCCGTTGCCAGACGTAGCGCATCGGTTGATTTTCCTGACTTCACTCGTGGTCAGTGGAAGAAGACCAGCCCGCTGGGCATCATTGAGTAAAAAGATTCAATATTTTATGCGCAGGAGCGCGGAAGTTTATTCCCGCTACTGCGTAGATGCGTGAGGTTCCGCTAATGCTTAATCGCATTCCACGTGGAAGATTTTGGCACACCGCTCAATGTCCTTTCATATATGCCGCTCATTGTGGTGGTCGTGGTGGTGCCGTTTAGCTGAATGTTGCCGTTCGGTTCGATAATATTGAAAGCGACGTTGTTGCCCTCGATGCTGCCGGCAATGGAGTTGCCGGAATTATCTGAGCCTTGAATGCTGTTTCCACTTTGCGTTAAGGTCATCGATCTGACCCCCAAATTTGCAAGTGACAGTCGCCAGACACCGCTTATGTCAACCGCCGGGGCTGCAGGTTCATCGCCTTCGCCGTCGCATCCGCAAAGAAGAAGTGAGCCGATCAGAAACAGAGCGACAACTGATAAAGAAAGATATGTCTTCGTCATAAAAGCATCCACCTTTCCGCCGTGACCGGCAGTGATACGTTTTGTTGAAACACGTAATATGCCGTATGTTCGGGATGTATGTCAAGAGGAGGAACGGATGAAGGGCGTGGGAAAAGAGGAGATTCCATGTCGCTCTTTATCCATATTGAAGCGGGGGGGGATGAGTTGCGAAATATACGAATTTTCGCCCGCAGGTTCTCGTTGTGTACTAGAAATGCACGCGGAAGAATTGAACCTGAATTCGGTAGTTGAATGCAGTGAATATGCACAATTATTTTGCCCGCAATGGGTTGCGCATGGGGCCCTATGGTTGATATGGGTCTCTTTGCTGATGCTCAACCCGTTATGAACGAAGGCATAGCACATCTGCGTCCACATCAACTGCCTAATCCGGGTTGAACATTGAGTAGCGAACTGTTATTGTGATGCCATGAAAAAGAGCGGGTATGAATATGCACTGGATTTGATTGCGGGCGGGTGCGGGCGGGTGCATCTTATGGGCGTTGGCGGGGTAGGTGTGGCGGGACTGACCGCGCATTTGCACTGGCTGGGGTTCGAGGTTTCGGGGTGTGACCTGCTTGAGGGTGAGTTGACAGATTGGCTTTGCCGGATTGGAGTTGAGATACAAACAGGACATGCCCCCGCGCATATTACGGAAGGGTGTTGCGCATTGATCCACAGCAGTGCAGTGCCGCAGGATAATGCAGAGTTGATGTTTGCCAGAAACGCGGGAATTCCAATTATGAGACGCGGCGAAGTTTTGTCGGCACTGGTCAACTCGCGGAATTCTATCGCGGTGGCGGGGACACATGGCAAGACGACAACGGTGGCGATGCTGGCGCAGACACTGCGGCGCGGCGGGGTAGACGCGGCTTTTTTTGTCGGCGCGGCTGTCGATTGTCTAGGAGGCGTTGCGGGAAAAGGGGCGGGGGTGTTTGCTGTCGAGGCGGATGAGAGTGATGGAACGCTTGTTAATTATCGACCGGACTGCGCAGTGCTGACGAACGCCGAGGTTGATCATCTTGAGAATTTCGGCAACGAGGAGGCACTTTGGAGTTGTTTCCGTAGATTTGCGGGTCAGGCATCGAGACGGGTTGTTTGCAATTATGATGATGCGCGGGGGAAGGAGATATGCTCTTCCATTGACGGGGTACTGAGCTACGGTTTTGCGGACGCATCCATGGTACGGGGATTCGATTTCGTGCAGGAGGGAAATAGCTGTGCGTTTGGTTTGGAGTATGAAGGGTGTTTTCCAGGGCGTATCTCTTTGCCGGTGAGTGGATTGCATAATGCGTCCAACGCTCTGGCAGTGTGCGCGGTGTGTTTGGATATGGGTTTTGATTTCGAAGCGTTGCGCATTGGGCTTGCTCTCTATGAACCGCCGCGCCGTCGGTTTGAGAAGGTTTGTGACTACAGGGGGGCTGAGGTGTATCTCGATTATTCTCATCACCCGTCGGAGATAAAGGCATTGTTGCAATCCCTTGAGAATTTCGCGAGGAATCGATTAGTTGTTGTTTTTCAGCCGCATCGTTTCAGCCGAACTCTTCAGCTTGGCGCGGATTTCCCATTCGCATTTGAGGGTGTTGACGAGCTGATTATTGCGCCTGTTTACGCGGCATCGGAACAATCTATCGCTGGAGGGACGGCGGCGGATTTATATAAGCATTTTCTGGATTACGGTAATTTATCGGTGCGGTTGGCGGGGAGTTTGCGTGTGGCATGGGAGGATGTTCGTGAAAAAGTTGGTTCGCACGACATTTTATTGTTTGTTGGTGCCGGGGATATTGATACAATGGCGAAATGGGCACGAGAAGAGTGATTTTAGCAGGAGAGAGATGACGACAGAGCGACCATACGGGAAAGTGGCTGTTTTTAAGGGAGGAATATCCCCGGAGCGTGAGGTTTCGTTGCGCTCCGGCGCGGCGGTTGCTGACGGGTTACGGGTTGCGGGGTATGAAGTTGAGGAGGTTGACGTGGTTGATGAGACACCGTTGATACCGGCTGGCGTTGAAGGTGTTTTTATAGCACTGCACGGCACATTTGGTGAGGATGGCGGTGTCCAGCGATATTTGAGTGGACGCAATATTCCTTATACCGGGTCGGATGCGGTGGCGAGCATGGTTGCTTTTGACAAAAAAGTGACAAAACAACGTTTGATGGATAAGGGTGTGTTGACCGCATCTTTTGAGGTGTTGCGCTTGGGTGACAAACGAACGCTGGAGTTGCCGGTGGTTGTTAAGCCGACGTGTCAGGGGTCAAGTGTCGGGATATCCAGGGTTTTCAGCGAAGAAGAATGGGGAAAAGCGTTGCAGAAGGCTTTTGAGTATGGCGAAGAGATTCTTGTGGAGCGATTTGTGGATGGGCGGGAGTGTACTGTCGGTATTGTTGGCGACATTGCGTTGCCGATTCTAGAGATTGTTGTGGATGACGGTTATTACGATTATGCCGCCAAGTATACCAAGGGAACAACCCATTACAATGTTCCTGCGGATCTGGTCGATTCGGTGGCTGACAATTGCAGGGAGACGGCACACGAGGTGTTTCGCTTGCTGGGGTGCAGGGGTGTCGCACGTGTGGATTTTCTTGTCGCCGTAGACGGACGGGCATACGTTCTGGAGCTGAACAGCATTCCGGGATTCACAAAGAACAGTTTGTTACCAAAGGCCGCTGCAGCTGCAGGAATTGAATTTTCTGAACTTTGTGATCGTATAATGAGGATGGCCGCGCTATAAAACTTGAGAAGCATTTTACTCCGAGTTGTCGTCGCGAATAAGTGAGAAATTCAGAGTTGTGTTATGAGCACCCAATTTAGAGAGATAAAGAAAGTGAAACGAAAGAAAAAGGCAAAGAATACCAGAAGAAAAAACAAGAAAAAATCATCATTGCTCATGGTTCATGCCAGGAGCACGGAGGTGCGCAGACAGCGTTTTTTGAAACTGGGTAAACAGGTGAGGCCAATACTCGTACTGCTGATCACGGTATGGATTTTGCTGACGGGTGGAACCTATCTTACCAAGCGTGTTTTCACCGCAAACGATCATTACATAATTAAAAATCTGGATGTCAAATCTGACGGCAAGTTGCGCCCCGTTCTGATAAAAGAGTATGCCGAGGTGGCGGAGGGAATGAATCTGTTTGCCATCAACATCAGGCAGGTGCGCGAAAATCTGGAAAATGTCTCAATCGTTAAAGATGCCACGGTTTGGCGTAATTTCCCTGACGCGCTGAAGATACGAGTGGTTGAGCGCGTTGCTCTTGCACAGATAAGCGACAGTAGCGGACGCTACCGAATGACGGTGGATTGTGACGGGATCTTGCTCACGATGGTTCGCGGCAAACAGACACTGCCAACAGTGACAGGTTTGAATGTTTCAGGGCTTAAGCTGGGAGAGCCGGTGCGCGACAAGCTTTTCAAGAATGCTCTGCGCGTCTTGGATCTTTGTGACCGGACGCGTCTTAGTCAGTTTATTGACATAGAAAATATCGATATCAGCGATCCTGAATTTATGGAAGTTATGTTGAAAACTGGCGAATATGTATTGCTTCCTCATGAAGAGATTAAAGTGAAGCTTGTGGATCTTGCAAATACGCTTGAAGAGTGTCGGCGTGACAAGCGTACATTTGCAAAAATGGATTTGACCGGGGAAAACGTGGTGCCGGCTATTGAATACTAATGAGAGAGATTGTTTAGAATGGCAGACACTTTGGTTGTAGCTCTGGATATGGGAACCTCCGGCATTCGCGTACTGGTTGGAGAGTCGCACGATGACGGCGGTGGGATGATGATTATCGGTATGGGCGAAGAGCCTTCCTGTGGAATCAGGAAGGGCGAAATAATTGATTTCGACAACGCCCTGACCAGTCTTAAGGTGGCATTGGCCAAGGCCGAGGAACAGGCCGACGTAAGCATTCGTAGCGCCTATCTTCTGCTTACGGGAGGTCATATAACAAGCTTCACTAATCACGGAACAATCCCTATTATGAGCAACACTCGCGAGATATTGAAGGCGCATATCGACGAAG
>CAYTQP010000118.1:0-6075 GCA_964440175.1 uncultured Verrucomicrobiota bacterium | reverse complement strand
CTTTCCGCCACTATTTTTGCCAATGCCGCTCATTTAGACGGGGGAAGTAGAGAACGTATTTATGGAGATCTTGATTCGAACGGATGGCCACAAACTGGACGCAATAAGGCCCTGAAAGAAATTCGTAAAGGTTTTTCATTTATGATTGGCGGCGACCAGCATTTAGCAACGGTGATTCATCATGGAATTGATGATTTTGGTGATGCAGGATTTTCCTTTTGTGTACCATCAATCATCAACTACCACACGCGAATTTGGGTTCCTCTTGAAAAGCCTGTTCATCCTCTAAAAACAGAATTAAGAGATACGGGAGATTATTTCGATTCCATGCATAACCGAATCACCATGTACGCCTATGCCAACCCATTTGAAAATAATAAAATTACCTCATCAAAATACATAAAAAAGGCAGCGGGGTTTGGTGTAGTGCGTTTTAATAAAAAATCACGCACCATCACAATAGAGTGTTGGCCACGAGGTGCCGACCTCACCGACCCCAACGCAAAACAATACAAAGGCTGGCCAGTTAAGATTCATCAAACAGAGAACTACGACCGTAAAGCCGTTGCGTATCTTCCTGTACTTAAAATTGCAGGGAAAAAAGATCCTGTTGTGCAGATTATTCAAGAATCAAACAATGAAGTTGTTTATACCATTCGGATAAAAGGAAACACTTTCCGCCCAAAAGTTTTCCAAAAAGGAAGCTACACCATAAAAGTCGGGGAAGGGGGGAATGTAATCACTCTGAAACAGGTTCAATCGATGATGCCGGACCAGACTAAAACGATTCATATTCAATCTAAATAAAAATTAATGTCAATGTGCTACTTTGGGGTTTTGATGACTGTTTGAAGGGACGGAGCAAGATCTTAGAACAGCTTTTGGCGGAAAACCCGGCACTGGCTGTATTTCCCGCTGGTGGCGGAAAGAGTCTTTGCTTACTGCGTTAGATACGCACTAATAACGTATTTGCCCGCAAGCCAGTTCTTTAAGATTATGCGCATGGTGTCCATTTTTCTATATGTTTTATTTATGTTCATAGCCTTTATGCTTTTAGTAAACGATAAAACAGACAACTTTTTCAATTTTATTTGCCAACTGACTTTTGGCGAATTACGTCATAAAATCTTTTCTGTCATTAACCGTGCATAATTGTCGGGGGAGTGCTAATAATGGTGTGAGTTCGTTGGTTCTTTCAACTGCGGGGATATGTTTATGTCAGAGAAGAGTTTGCCAGGTCAAAAGGAACAGCCACCCGAGGCGGTCTGCTCTCATTGTGGTCGCTACGTTGGTCCGGTCAGCAAATGTCAATATTGTGGCGCACCGGTGCGAACCCGAATTAGCTTACGTTTTTTTCGCTGGGCTGCGGTATTGCTGGCGACGGTGGGGCTTGGATTGCTCTACTTCATGTCTATTCGCAAAGAGGTGCCGCTGGTTCAGATTGGCAACATCAAAAACACGATGAATTTCGCCTATATCCATGTCGAGGGGAGAGTGCCTTCCGCCGCCAGGGTTTTCAGAGATGGCGATAGTGTGTCGAGTGTGAGTTTCACTCTGGATGACGGAACTGGTGATATCGAAGTGAAGGTCTATCGCAAAAAAGCACAGGTTCTGGTTGATGCAGGCAAGGTCCCGCGGGCGGGCGACCGCATAGCGATGGATGGGAGCCTGAACGTTTCCGCCGATAGAACCACTCTCTATCTTCAGGTTCCTGAGAATTTGGAGATATTGGAACATGCCAAAGTAGAGAAAACGACGCTTGGCGATATCAGCTCGCAACGGGTTGGTGAAATTGTCAGTGTCACCTGCCTGATCGAGGCGGTGCGCCCCCCGAATGCCGGTAAACAGCCGTGGATTCTTGAGATTAAGGATGATACAGGGCGAATGAAATTGACAATTTGGCAGAGTATTGTGGGACAGTTGCAGAACAGCGAGTTGCTGACTACCGGCACACTGATAAAGTTGCGAGCGGAGGTCTCCGTGTATCGGAATAAAGTGCGCCTTAAACTCAACAGCGCGGACGGGATCGAATTTCTGAAAAACGGTCCGGCAGATACAGCGATGGAAGAACCGTCAGAGGTTGCGTCGCCAGTAGTTCCGATCTCTGAAGTAAACGCGGCGCGTGATGGCGAAGTGTTGACTCTTGCCGGATGCCTGGGTGCGCCGCGTGCCATAAACAGAGGTGTCCTCTATTCGCTTTCCGATGATTCAGGGAGGATTGAACTGCTCATCTGGGACAATAAAGTTTCCGGTTCAGGACGTGAGCAACTCGACGAAGGAGTTCATGTCAGGATCTCAGGGAAGATTAAACTCTACAAGGGAAAACTGGAGATTATCCCACAGCGGGATCACGACATCCGTATTGTTGAAGACAAGGCGGGCGGGAGCTGATGGACCTCGTTCTCACAATCGTTACTGCAACAATCATTGGCACTGTTCTGGCCGCTGTGCTGTCGCTACTGCCGGGACTGCACGTATACAACGTTATGGGGGGGGTTGTCATTCTAATGTACTATCTTGCCGACCGGGGCGTTGAAGTGTCTCCTGAGATATTTGTCCCGTTCTTAACAAGCATGATTGTGAGCTGGTCGATTTTGAACACGATCCCGTCGGTTCTGCTTGGCGCGCCCGATGAGAGTGCGCTTTTCACCGTTCTGCCCGGGCAAAAGTATCTAATGATGGGGCGCGGCTATGAAGGTGTTCTGGTGACCGGCGTGGGTGCGCTTGCCGGGCTTTACTTTCTTATTCTCGTGGCAGCTCCACTGGCGAGCAGGATTCTTCCGATTCTACACAGTATTCTGAGAGCGCACGTTCACTGGATACTCTGGGTTATCATAACGTTTATGCTGATGTCAGAATGGCCGAAAAGTGGGCATGGCGGTAAGGCGGGGTGGGGAAAGTTTTTTTCTGCGTGGAAGACCCTCGGTGCCGGACTGGCAACATTTCTGCTCTCCGGTCTGTTCGGGTTCCTCATTCTGTATCGCTCCCCTGTATCCGTCGAGGTGGCGTTTCAGAATATTATGCCAGCATTTGTCGGATTATTCGCAGTCCCGTGGTGTTTGCTGAATGCCATCAGCGGCACAAGTATTCCCGCGCAGTGCCTGACTAAGTCTCTGGAGATAGATGGCGACGTGATCCTGCGCAGTTCGGCGGCCGGGGTGCTGGGCGGCGGGTTTGCGGCGTTTTTCCCGATAATCACTGGCGGGGTGGGGGGAATGCTGGCCGGTCACGCCACCGCGCAACGTGACGAGCGGGTGTTTATCATGTCGCAGGGGGTCTCCAAAGTAATCTACTACACGGGCGCGTTCATGCTTTTTTTTGTGCCCGCGCTGGGACTCCGTCGGGGTGGGGGGGCATGGATCATACAGGGACTCTATACGCCCCGCTCTCAATACGATTTTTTGATGGTTCTCGGAACAATTGCCATCTCTGGCGGCGTGGCGTTTCTGATGATGCCGTTTCTCACGAGGCTGGTGATCAGGGCTGTCACAAAAATCAACTATCGCTTGGTTTCGGTTTTGTCGCTGATTATCATTCTGGTGATGGTGATTGGAATGACCGGATGGCGCGGGTTTCTGGTGATGTTTGTGGGCACAGGCATTGGATTGCTTCCTGTCCTTTTCGGCTCGCGTCGTCTGAACTGTCTTGGCATACTGCTTTTGCCTATGGCCTGTAATATGTCGGGATTCGGGCAGAATGTCGCTGAATTTCTGGGGTTGATATGAAGGGTATTGCACATTTTATGACTGGTGTTGCCGCCGCCTCGTTCTTTCCGTTTGCGATAGAGGCGGCAGAGGCGGGCAACCCCCTCTACTTCGTGCTTGGCGGGGCGTTTGGAATTTTACCGGACACGCTGGATTTCAAATTCTACCGCTACTTCTACCGGCACGACATAACAATCGCTCCAGATCCGCTTGAAAAAGACCCGCAAGTGATTGCCAGCAAATTGGCGGAGGCCATCGGACGTGGAGGGGAGAGCGCAAAAGGCTGTCGTGTGAAACTCGACTCCATCAGGATTGGTGCCGACTATTGGCAGCAGTACATCATAAAGTTTGACCCCATTGCCAGCGAAGTGCTGGTGCGGTTCGGTCCGGTAGTGAACACCGGGCAAGTGCCCGTGCCCGGCAGTCTGCCGGACAACCCGCTGATTGGGCGCGTCAAATTACCGTGCGCTATTGAGCAGGACTATGACGCGATAACAACAGTGGATATTTTTGACGGACCCAGTTTTCTCTTCAAAAAGGGTGCAAACGACTGTGCGGAAATTCATTTTCTGCCGTGGCATCGCAGTTGGACGCATAGTTTTCCGGTGGGAATAGCTATGGGGATATTTGTCTGGATCCTATGGGGGCTTTGGCAACTGGGATTCAACAATTCCACAAGCGGGTTTCTGAACGGGTGGCGAGCCCTCGCAATTATTGCCGTCGGGTTTGCCGGACATCTGCTTGAAGATCAGCTAGGGTTTATGGGTTCAAATCTCTTCTTCCCTTTCACGTCCAAGCGAACCAAAGGGTTGCACATTATGCGGTCGGGTGATGCCTTCCCTAACTTCCTCGCCGTCTGGATATGCATGACACTGATCCTTTGGAACATTTATCATCATATGGAGAATCCTGTCTACCACTTCAACTTTTTCCAGCTGATACTTTACAGTTGCGTCATTCCGCTTGGCATATTCGGCATTCTCTATAAGCTCGCCAACCACAAACACAAGCCGGTTGTAGACGAAGTTGACACATCGAACGAGTGGAGCGACTCAATGATGGGATAGAAGACGGGGCATCGAATCTGTTGCCCAACCCTGCTTCGAACTCAGATTTCCGAGGTTACACTCTTTCAGGCGGTTCAATATTTGCTGGAGACTCCCTCGCTTTGCAAAGTGCGGGAGACGAAAAGAGCTGGAGATTTTGAGTGAATTTGCATAAACGGCAGAAATGATAATTTTATTGTTCCGATGTTCGGATAAACTGCTTGAAAAATGTTCCAACGTTGGGATAAATGACAATACTGGTTGTCCAAGCCCTGAATAAATGCGAAAACCTCCCTGTTGCAATGGAAAGATTCATCTGCACTGCGGGGGATTAAAGATGCAATTCAAACGATACCTTCAAATTTGATTTCATCTCTTTTCAGATGAATATAATGGTTTTGAGTGGTTGTCGGTTTTGCGAATCTCTTTCATGAGAACTTTGACGGCCTTTTCTAACTGCGGATCACGCCCGGCGGGGATGTCGCCCGGTTCTGTCTGAATAATGAAGTCTGGCTCACAGGGGTTAGAGTCCATGTCTTTGCCGTCTAAAGTGAACCAGCCACGGAAGGGGACTCTCATGTTGCCAATATCGAGTATATTCTTTGATGATGTGGATATGACCGCGCCTTGTGTTGGTGTGCCGACAATCTTGCCACGCTTCAGGGTCTTGACGGCATGGCAGAATATCTCCGCATTGCTGGCGGTGTAACAGTTGCAGAGGACGATAATCGGTTTCATCCATGCAATATCCGGCAGATAGCCCTGCTGATATGAACTGATGCCGCCCCGTGGGATTGTGAATGCGTGATGCGGATGACAGATGATAGAAAGAAGATGGTCGGATATGATGCCTCCCGGATTATTGCGTACGTCAATTACTAAACCATCTTTGCCGAAACCGCATGCGAATACTTCATGCTCAAATTGACGCAGGTTTTTTGTCTTCATCTCTGCAATATTGAGATATCCGAGTTTGCCATCGCTCAGCCTTTCGACTTTTTTGCGCATATCCAGCACCCACGCTTTTTTGATGAGCGTTCTCATCTGTTCGTAAGTTTTTGTCTCGATCTCAACTTCGCGCTCTTCGCCGTCGGCACGACGAAAGAGTAGCGTGACAACGCGATTTGCGCGTCCGTTCAGGATTGAGGTCAGGTCGGTGTCCGGCTGTATCTCACGATTGTTTATTCGCAACACGGTGTCGCCTGCTTTTATTCCGATTTTTTCAGTGTCGGCGGGACCGCCGGGGATGATTGATTCGATGAGTAGTCCCGACCCTGTGGATGTACGTTTGAAGCGCAATCCCGTGTGGGCAGTGAGAACCTTCC
>CAYTQP010000117.1:0-6560 GCA_964440175.1 uncultured Verrucomicrobiota bacterium | reverse complement strand
CGTGGGTGTTGAGCACTCTAGAGCATACTCCGAGTGGTCGATAGTCGTCAAAGCGTGTAGGGGCATCCCGGGGGCATCGGACCCTTAACAATAAACTTTACTGATGACAACCAATTATAAACAAATCTCATATTATCCCTGCTATAACTGGTCAAAACCAACATCACTATCGGCAATCTAAAAAACAAGTGTAACGGCTGCGGAGCCACAGCGAACGAAGAGAGCAACTGGCCATACTTGGCAAGGTACCAGTCCGCCTTAATCATTATTTTCTGAAGAGTAGAGCAGGATGCTTGTGTCGCTTTGAGCCAGTTCCAAGCTTAGGACAATCGGTCTGAAAAATTGTCCAAGCTTAGGACAAAATGTCAAAACTGCCATTGCTGAGACAGGCATCTTTGTTTCTTTCGTGATCTTGAGGTCGAAAACGGGTGTAGAATATTTTTTCACACACACTCGCTATGCTCGTTCAAGGAAACAATGCTTGCAAAGAAGCGAATATTGAGAGGACAAAAATACACAGGATACATCTTGACGGACAGAACATATTTCGTGTACGAGGGCTGGTTTGAGTTGGTTTAGATGGATATTCCGTTTTCGTTACAATTTTCCGGGTGAATTTAAAAAATATTGATGTGTTGACAATTTTTGATGAATGTGTGAGGATACACCTGATTATGAGTACGAAGAGAAAAATTAGTGATAAAGATTGGGATATCCTCAAGAAGAAGATGGCTGCCAGTGAGTACAGGGCGGATGTTGATTTTGCCGAGGATGAGTTTGCCTACATAGAGTCGCGTGGAATGGATATGCTGGTCAGGCATGCCAGGGATTTTGTAGAGCGGCGTCTCGGACCGGCTAAACCGCGTAATGAAGGGAAACAGACCCCGTTGAAGGGGCATCCGATTTTCCTTGCGCAACATGCCACCGGTACTAATTCGCGCAGTGCGCTTGCTGAATTTCACGGCATTCCAGAAGGCGAGAAACTTACCGATGATCAGGTTGCATTTGTTACGGATGTTATTCTGCGTTGGGTGAATGAGCGTATTGTTACCCATAAAGCGTAATTTGCCCGATTTTCACACATTTGCCAGGGGTGTTGCCCCCGCAGTACTGTGTGCTTTTCCCGCAAAATATGGAGATGAGGAGCAGTGAATACAGTTCTGTTGATGATTGGAACCTATCTTGGATATATTGCGGCCTACCATTTGTATGGTCGCTTTATTTCGCGCAAGATTTTCGGGTTGTCCGATCGGCGTACGACTCCCGCGCATACGCATGAGGACGGGCGTGACTATGTCCCTACGCGTAAGTGGGTGATCTTTGGTCATCACTACACCTCGATCGCCGGGACGGGGCCGATTGTCGGTCCGGCGATTGGCGTGATTTGGGGCTGGGTGCCGGCGATGCTGTGGATATTTCTGGGTTCTATTTTTATGGGTGCGGTTCACGATTTGGGGGCACTGGTGGTCTCGTTGCGCAACGACGGTAAATCACTAGCGGAATGTGCTGGTAAATATGTGTCTTCCAGGGTTCGCTATATCTTTTTTTGGATTGTATTCCTTGAACTTCTTATTGTTATTGCGATTTTCGGGTTGGTGATAGCTGTCGTTTTTTCACTTTTCCCGTCTTCGGTGTTTCCTGTTTGGTTACAGATTCCGATAGCGGTTGGGCTGGGATACTGGATATACAAACGCAAGGGAAGCGTGATCTGGGGCACACTGCTGGCTGTAGTTCTGATGTATCTGGCGATTGCGGCAGGGCATTATCTGCCGTTTGCAATGCCAGCGATAGGGAGTATGCCGGCGACGGGGGTATGGACGATTATTTTGCTGATCTACGCCTTTGTTGCCTCGACTCTGCCGGTAACAACTCTGTTGCAGCCCCGTGATTTTATGAACGCCTGGCAATTAATTTTGGCGATGGGGCTTATGGTTCTCGGCGTGCTGTCGTCGGGTCTTACGCAGGATCTGGAGATTGTAGCGCCCGCGTTCAATCCGCATCCAGCCGGGGCTCCGCCAATGTGGCCATTTCTTTTCCTTACCATAGCCTGTGGTGCTGTGTCGGGATTCCACTCCATTGTTTCGTCGGGAACATCGTCCAAGCAGTTGAATGTTGAGACCGATGCCCGCTTTGTTGGTTATGGGTCGATGCTGATGGAGGCGGCATTGGCGACGCTGGTGCTTATCGCGGTGATGGCGGGGATTGGCATGGCGTATGATGCAGGGGAGCTTGGGATTCTGCACGGTACGGATGCCTGGCAGTATCACTATGCGTCATGGGACGCATCCAAAGGGCTTGGCAGTAAGATTGCTGCAGTGGTGGCTGGTTCTGCGAATATGATGGGTAGCATAGGGATACCCGTTGCTTTTGGCACGGCGATAATCGGGGTGTTTATCGCCTCTTTTGCCGGGACGACGCTGGATACGGCCGTGCGTCTTCAGCGCTATGTTGTAAGCGAGCTCAGTCAGGACATGAAGATTAAATGGATGCAAAATTCGTATGTTGCCACACTAATCGCAGTGCTGAGCGCTGCGTTGCTGGCGTTTGCTGGTGAGACGGGTGGCAAGGGAGCACTGAAGCTTTGGCCGATGTTTGGCGGAGTGAACCAGCTTCTGGCATCAATGGCGTTGCTCACACTTACAAGTTATCTAAAACAGAAAGGCGGAAAAAAGTTTCTCGCAACCGCGTTGCCGTGTTCTTTTATGCTGGTGATGACAGTCTGGGGGGTCATCTGCAATGAATTGAACTTTATAAAGGAGTCGAGTTGGCTTTTGGTACTGATAAATGGGGGAATTCTTTTGCTGGCGATTATGATGATTTATGAAAGTGTGCGGATAATTGGGGTATTCTGGAATGGTTCAGGAATAGAAAAAAGATTTGGAGAAGTGAGATGAAGCTGTATTTAGACTGTATTCAATGTGTGCCGCGTCAGGCTTTACAGGCCGCACGGTTTTGTGGTGCGAGCGAAGATGTTCAGGAGCGTATTCTCCGCAGAACGCTAAAGATTTTGATGGATGATGACTGGAACTGTTCTCCAATGGAGATTGTCACCCCGGTGTTGGAGATGATCAGGGAAGAGTGCGGGGTTGACGATCCTTACGCGGAGGTGAAAAGAATCAGTAACCGTGAGGCTGAACAACATACCGGGCACGTGCTTGAAAAGATTGCGAACTCGCCGAATCCATTTCAGACCGCACTCAAGGCCGCCATCGGTGGAAACATAATCGATTATGGCGCGGGCGCGTCATTTGATCTCGATGCAACCATGGACCGGGTCTTCTCCATGGATTTTGCTGTCGATGATGAAGAGAAACTGGTTGAGGCGATAGCAAAGGCCGGCACTATTGCGTATCTTGCGGACAATGCAGGGGAGATTGTGTTTGATCGTATACTGATTGAGGTCATTACGCAAATTTTCGGGGAGAAGGAGTTCCTGTTTGTGGTGCGTGATCGACCGTTCATAAACGATGCTACCCGTTTCGACACAGTTGAGGTCGGGCTGGATAAAATTGACGCGGTCGAGATTGTCGGGATGCCGCCTCGAATTCCAGATCCTTTTGAGAGTTCCCATGAAGTATGGAAGCGGGTTCTGGAGTGTGACATAGTGATTTCAAAGGGACAAGGGAACTACGAAGCCTTTAGCGGAAGACCTGGTATATTCTTTCTGCTGATGGCGAAGTGCGAACTCGTTGCACGCGATATAAACGAAAGAACCGATGCCAGCGTAAAGTTGCAGGATATGGTTTTGTGGCAATCCGTGAATGGCGGGGTATGACAGAATTACTATGATGATCAATGTTTTCGAGATGCCAGCCAGAACGGGGAGTTCTTTTCCGCCAGAATAATTAGATCGGCAGTCAGACTGCCGAGCAAGATCTTTATACCGGGCAGTGAGGCACTGCGGCAATGGAGCGTGTTGTTGAGCAGAAAAGAGAAAAGCCCCATAATTATCATATGGCAGAATTTGTCGCCGAGGGGGATAAGTGTTGATGCTGTGAATGCCCATCGTGCTTATATCAAAGTCAGCTAGTCCGATAATAGCAATTAGAAACAGGATATAGATTATGACAAAAAATAGATATGTCCGGTTAATTTGCATAACATCTTATTTCATGACATATTGGGGGGGGGGATAATATACGCTATTTCTCCCTGAACACACCGGGACTCACGGTGATGCAGTAGATATTGCTTTATACTGAAGCCCCATCTTGTTTCATCTTTTTATTTTGTAATTTGGTTCCCAATTCAGGACAAGCTGATGCCATTTTTATTCGGGGCATGGACAATTATTTTTGCGATTTATCCGAATTTTGGACAGTGCGCTTTTTCGTGACTGTCTGTACGGGTTTAGCGGTGTGGCGCAAAATTTCCTTTCAATTTAGAGTGATTCAGGTATATTGCCCGCTTCAGAATTTGAATGAGAGTTGAAGATGAAAGGTGTTGAAATGGATATACAGAAACTATTTGCCAGGCGTATTGGTGGCGAGCAGTTCGGGCTGACGAACGAGGTTTACAAGTTTGGGAAAATAAAGGCGGCCAAAGCGGCGGCTTTGAAAGCACGCCCCAATGTGGAATTGCTGGATTTCGGGGTGGGGGAACCTGACCGTATGGCCCCGTCGCTAATAAGGGCGGCGTTAAAGATTGAGGTTGACAAGCCGGAAAACCGAGGTTATGCGGACAACGGTATTGGTGAGTTTCAACGGGCGGCGGCCGATTATATGATGAAATTTTTCGGTGTTGAGGTGGATCCTGATACGGAGATCAACCATTGTGTTGGCTGTAAGCCAGCGTTGGCAATGATTCCGCTCTGTTTTGTGAATCCAGGCGATGTGGTTTTTAGAACAGTGCCGGGCTATCCCGTGCTTGGAACCTACGCGCAGTATGTCGGCGGCGAGGTTGTCACCCTTCCTCTCACAAGCGAGAACGGATTTTATCCTGATCTTGACGCAATTGATCCGACACTGGCCGATTGTGCCAAGCTTCTCTACGTGAACTATCCGAACAATCCGACTGGCAGGGCGGCGACACCAGAATTTTTCGACAAGCTGATAGCGTTTGCGAAGAGGCACAGCATTCTGATAGTTCAGGATGCGGCTTACGCCACAATAAATCACGGATGCAAGCGTCTCTCGATCTTGTCGCGTCCCGGCGGTATGGACGTTGCGATTGAGTTGCACTCTATGAGCAAAAGCTACAATATGACTGGGTGGCGTTTGGGTTTTGTGGCAGGAAACAGACGGGCGGTGGCAGCCTTTGCCGAGGTGAAAGACAACACAGATTCGGGGCAGTTCAAAGCCATTCAAAAGGCCGCCTGTGCCGGAATTGCTAATATGAGTCTCTCCGAAACATCTGCGCTCACTACCACCTGCGTCTCGAAAAGCTTGTTGACACGCTGAAATCCGTCGGTTTCGATGCGGTAATGCCGGGGGGCACCTTTTATCTCTATCTCCCCGCACCCAAAGGCGCGGGCGGGCAGTGGTTTGAAACTGCTGAGGACGCATCGCAGTATCTGATTCGGGAGTGTTCAATATCGACTGTCCCCTGGGGTGATGCCGGGGAATTCTTGCGTTTCTCTGCCACATTCGAGTCGAAAGGCGATGCGGACGATGATCGTGTTATGGCCGAATTAAAGCGGCGGCTCTCCGCTATTAACTTGAAATTCTGACAAGGTGCAAACCTGAATTCTGAATTGGGGAATACGTGTCAATGGCGAGTTCACAGTCAACCCTGAAGATTGGAACGCTGAGCATTAAGTCTCCCGTTCTTCTGGCACCCATGGCGGGATATACCGACACGGCGATGCGTTCGGTCTGTCTGGAGATGGGGGCCGCGCTGGTTTATACAGAGGTGTTGCAGTCAACAGCAATTGCCCGCCGCATACCAATAACGTTGCATGCGCTCAGTGCGCGTGTTGACGAGCGACCACTTGTCGGACACATCTACGGAACAGAACCAGAAACAATGGCTGCTGCAGCGCGTGTTATTGAAGAGACGGGTCGCTTTGCGCTTATCGACATAAACTGCGGTTGTCCGGTGCGTAAAATTGTTGCCAAAGGGGCGGGGGCGGCACTGATGCGCGATCCGGTTCGGATTGGTGAAATTGTGCGCACGGTCAAGGCGGCAGTCGGGCTTCCTGTCACAATAAAGACTCGGCTGGGATTGACCCCGGCGGAGCATAATGTTGAGGAGGTTGCCATCCGTGCGCAGGATGCTGGTGCGGACGCAATCACTGTTCATGCGCGTTATGCATCGGTTCGTCACAGCGGTGATGCCGACTGGGATGCTCTCGCTCATATCAAGACACTGCTGGATATACCTGTCATTGGCAATGGCGGGGTTCTGGGTGCGGCGAATGCAGATGCCATGATGAAGCGGACAGGGGTGGATGCTGTCATGGTCGGACGTGCTGCGGTTGGCAATCCCTGGGTTTTTCGTGAGATTCGGGCCAATTGGATGGGCGAGAGGATCGACCCGCCCGGACGAGATGAGAAGTTGCGTGTTATTCGTGCGCATCTGGAGGGGCTTGTGGCGTATATAACGGCTCAGCGGAAATTGCA
>CAYTQP010000116.1:0-6604 GCA_964440175.1 uncultured Verrucomicrobiota bacterium | reverse complement strand
CGAAAATGGAGAGCTGAAGGTGAGCTACAGTTTTGTGGACGGCATTAGCGAGATTGCAAAGGGACTTCGCGCCCGGGTCGAGATGACCGGCAATCCACGTGACTGGAGCGGTGCGTTTGTGGGACCGGATGATTTGATACCTCGCGGTCTTTTGCCGATGGACGATTCAAAAGAAATTAGTTTTGGCATCGAACCCGATGCGCAACATAAGTTCTTTAAGATTGATTGGGATTTTGAATAGAAGTAGCTTGCAGAATAAACAAAAACAATATATATACGGGAACTCACGGTGAAGAAGTCACCGTGAGTACTGTAAGAGCAAATGGGAGTAATCGAAATGAGAAGTATTATGAAAGTGTTGATCCCGCTGATCTTTATAGCCGCGATAACCGGTTGTGAATGGAAGAGTGGTGGTGATTCGTCTTGGAGCGACAGCGCGAGCTGGGCGAATTTCAGCGGCGTGTATCGCGGTGTCAACGGAGGGGTGCTGGTTACGGACTATACGACCACTCCTGGTACGCCAGCAACCACCAACAGTGTTCATCGGTCAATTGGTGTCGGCAATGGTGGCAGTGTCTACAATGGAATGTCTTTGGGGAATGGCAATGTTGTTTTAGGCTCAGTTACGGTGGTGGCGGCGGGATATTCGTTCTCCGACGATGGCTCCGGACTCCTTCAGGGTGCCATTGCCGGAACCAGTGGAACTGTTAATCACGGCACAGGAATTGTTTCAATCAATCTTGGGACTTTTACACTGAACCCCGGACAACCAATAGTTGCGACTTATCAGCACGTTGTGCAGGGTGCGGTAGGTTCAGGGGGCGCAGGTCCCGGAACATCAGGAATTGTCATTTACAGTTTCTCTGTTCATCAGCAGGGAAACAAGCTGACAATTACCGATAACAACGGATCGGTCTATAAAGGTAAATTCGGCAACGTCAGTACTACTGGCGGAAAGGTGGATCCAGCGGCGGACACTGGCGGTGGAGGCATTCTGCCAAACATTGGTGCCGCCTCTCAGTCTACAGGTCCGTCTACTGTTGTGGCACAGTATAGTGCTGAGGGAGTTAGTGCTGCCGGTATCAATATCACAATGACGGGGACAATGCAGGGTGTTCTTGGCGGTGCGGGCGACTCTTTTGGTAATCGTATAATGATGGGAACGTGGATTGAAAATCCGGGCAGAACCGGTGATATCAATGGGCAGGCTGCGCCGATTCCGGTCAGTGCTCAGACTCCGGTTGCCGGTCCTTGATGAAGGGGAATTGAAAGAGAAAAAAGAAGCGACCGCAGATGCGGTCGCTTTTTTGTGGTGAGCCGGCTGGGGCTCGAACCCAGGACCCTCTGATTAAAAGTCAGATGCTCTACCAACTGAGCTACCGGCCCGTTTCCCATTGCTTAAAAAACGTAAGTGCGGTAAAGTAGAACAATATTGATGTATTGTCAAACTTAGAATGAGGGAAGATGCGGGAATTGTCAGCAGAAAGAGAGATGTCGGCAAATGCCGGGGCAATTGCGCGGCGTGGATATGCGCTTGCAATGATTGCGGGCGTTCCTCTCGTGGTGGGGCTGATGCTGGCTCCGTATGTGTTTAATCTGCTGATCTGGATAGGGCGTACCCGTGTAGGATGTGAAGCATTGCGAGGTGTTGAGTTTGAGAGCGTGACCACTCGTTGTGTACTCACGTTTATGCTGTTTCTTATTTGGCCGGCGTTGCGAGTTGCCGGGGGGGGTAAAACCCGGATCAAAAACCTCTTTTCGGGAACACGCAGATTTAAAAGAATGGCATTGGGTGTGGGCACGGGTGTCGCGTCAATGCTGATTCTTCCGTTGCTGGGATATGTGCAGGGGGTGTTTCTGCCTGTTTTTGATATTGGGTCGGGATTCTTGCTCGAGGGTTTGCTGGTGCTGATATTGGGACTGGGGATAGCATTTTTAGAGGAGCTGATCTTTCGGGGGATTCTCTTTGATCTGATATCACGTATGACGGGACTTGCAGTTGGAGTTGCACTTGCTGCCGCATTCTTCTCCTTCTCCCATTTTTTAAACCCAATAAAACCTTCCGGGGTTGTTTATGGACACTGGTATTCAGGGCTGCAACTATTCGGCATGGCAATAAGGTCTTTTAATTTGACTAATATCCATATTTTTCCATATTGCGCCACCCTCTTTTTTATCGGAGCAAGCCTCTGTCTTGTCTTTAATATTGAACGCAATTTGTATCTGATTGCGGGAATTCATGCTGGCTGGATATGGGTACTGAAGATGCTGGGTTCTGTTTTGCAGTGGAACCCGGAACACTCTTCAAGGTTGTTCGTTCCCGGTGTGGGGTTGGAGAAAAGCTATGGTGCACTCATTGTGGCATTGCTGTTTTTCATGAATGCCGTTTATTGGTGGTTAAAGAGGAGAGATGAGAAAAAAGATGGGATTGATTGCGGATACATTTGATCTTCTTTATCCTCGAAGTTGCGAGGTTTGTGGCAAAAATCGTCCTGAAGCACTGAGCTATCTGTGCTGGGAGTGTCATGCGGATATCATGCCCGTGCAACCTCCGTATTGTTCGTTATGCGGGGATCCTGTCAGCGGGAGAATCGACTACAGCTATATTTGTCATTTCTGTTCAAGCACGAAGCCGGATTTTTCGCTGGCCCGTTCGGCGGTTCATTACGAAGGACCGGTTGCCGAGATGCTGAAAGCCCTGAAATATCGCGGTGCTATTTGGCTTGTTCCTGACTTGGCATCTCTTTTGTACTCGCTGGTAATTCAGCATCTAGATGTGGATAAAATTGATGCCATAACGTTTGTGCCGCTCTATCACTCCCGTTGCAGGGAGCGTGAATACAATCAGGCCGCTCTGCTCGCACGGCAACTTGCGCGAATAACGGGAAGACCCTATATGAACAGAATACTGATACGACATCGGAAAACACCGACACAAACAAACTTGACTGCGGCGCAAAGGATTAGTAACGTGAAAGGATCTTTTAAATATAGAAATAAATCTTGGCTTGAAGGCCGGCGCATTTTGCTTGTGGATGACGTGATGACAACAGGCGCGACTGTGAATGAATGTGCTAAAACTTTGAAAAAGGGTGGCGTCCAGTGCGTTTATGTGGTTGCCGTTGCCCGTGGAATAAAGTAGGGAGAAACTTATGGCAGCACTGTTCGGCAAAAAACAGTATTCGTCGATAATGGCGAAAAAGAGAGATATTCCAAACGGGCTTTGGTTAAAGTGTCCTGCGTGCAATGAGATTGTCTACAAGAAAAACTTGGAGGAATCTCTGAACGTTTGTCCTAAATGTGATCACCATTTTCCGTTAAAGCGTTTTGAACGCTTAGACCTGCTGGTAGATGCCGGTAGTTTTGAAGAGTGGGACTCGGAACTTTGTAGTGTGGATACACTGAAGTTTAAGGGTAAGGAAACTTACGAAAAAAAACTCAAAGATAACATGAAGAAGACTGGTTTCAATGATGCCATAATGTGTGGCATAGCGACTATTAACTCTGTAGAGATTGGAATTGGAATTATGGACTTCAGCTTCCTCGGCGCAAGTATGGGGGCGGTTGTGGGCGAAAAGGTTACGCGACTCTTCGAGCGATCCACTGAAAAAGGAATGCCGGTTGTCTTGTCGTCAGCCTCTGGTGGCGCGCGAATGTATGAAGGACTGTTCAGCCTGATGCAGATGGCGAAAACGAGCGGAGCCATCGCTCGCCACGCGGACGCTGGTTTGAGTTATATATCACTGCTGACACATCCGACTACTGCGGGGGTAATGGCAAGCTACGCCTCGCTCGGCGATGTTATAATTGCGGAGCCGAGGGCGTTAATTGGTTTTGCGGGTCCGCGCGTAATAAAGGAGACCACCCAGCAGGACCTTCCTCCGGGCTTTCAGCGCTCGGAGTTCCTTCTTAAACACGGGTTGCTGGATATGGTGGTTCATCGCAAGGAGTTGAAGACGACCATTGCAATGCTCCTCGACTATATGAGCTGATACTCTCTGGACAATTATCTCGCCGGTTGCCATGGAGTGCGGGGGGATGTACAATAAAGCGATACCTGCAAAGATTGCCACGGAGAGAGAACGTGAATACAGGAGATTGTTTGACCGAAAAATTCACAAGACTTTTTGACCGCACTGCAGCGGGAGTTAAGCCGGGGCTTGAAACCATAACCGCCTTGCTTGAGGGGCTTGATAATCCCCATCACGGTTTTGCCGCGATCCATATCGCGGGAACGAATGGGAAGGGGTCTGTCGCGGCAATCCTGGAATCGATATTGCGTACGATTGGTCTGAGCACCGGTCTGTACACGTCTCCTCATCTCGTAAATTTTGCGGAGCGGATTAAGATCGATGGAATACCGGCTGAAGAAAAAGTGTTGGAGGATGCCCTGACTGCAGTTGAACAAGCGGACAGAGAGCAGGTCGCAACCGGTGGCCGTCAGGCGACATTTTTTGAAATGGCCACCGCTATGGCGTTTTTGTGCTTTAAGAGGTGTGGGGTTCATGTTGCGGTGATTGAAACAGGAATGGGTGGAAGTTGGGACGCTACCAATGTGGTGCGTCCTGTTCTGTCGGTGATAACCCCTATATCTGTTGAGCATGAAAATTATCTGGGTTCTGATATCGCGCAGATCGCCGCCGAGAAGGCCGGTATTATCAAGGAGGGTGTTCCGGCAATAAGCGCGGAACAGGAAGAGGGTGTTGCGTCTGTTCTTTCACGAAGAGCTGAAGCGATGCGGACGGAGTTGAGGTGGGCAAGTGAATCTGTCGCAATTCGGCGAATTGATGTTTCGCTGGACGGGCAGAAACTTAAGATGGAGAGCACTCTGCGTTCTTATCCTCCAGTTATCTGTCCGTTGCTTGGTCGGCACCAGATCGATAACTGTGCATTGGCGTTGCTGGCCGCTGAAATATTTTCCGGGATTTGCTCAATTGAGCTGTCTTCTGATTTGGTTAAGGAGGGAATAGAGGGGGTTAAGTGGCCGGGTCGGGCGCAGGTGGTAAAACAAAATCCACTGATGATTGTGGACGGTGCGCACAACCCGGCGGCGGCGCACAGTCTGAATAATCTTTTGAAAGAGATTGCGCAGGATCGTAAGCACGGCATGATTGTGGGGTTTCTCGCTGATAAAGACGCATTCGCGTTTATGAATGCCTTTGCGGGAAAGATAGACCGTTGCTGGATTGTGCCAATTAAAAGTCCGAGGGCGATGGACGTGGCATCCGTTGAGAGTGCGGTCGTTGCTGTGACATCCCGTTTTAAGGTGTGTAGCCTTAACGAAGCCTGTATTGAGGCAGATGAATGGGCCACTGCGGAACACGGAATGGTATGCGTGACCGGTTCGCTCTATCTGGTTGGTGAGTTTTTAGCGGGTTTTCGAAATCAATCGCCGTCGGCATCAATTTTGTAGAGATAGCGTTTGATCTTTCTTGTGGAGGTTCTTTCAAATTCTTCCGTTCGAACCTGAATTTTGCGCGGTCGTTTGTAGGCGGCCAACTTGGCGGTTCTCTCTTTTACAACCTCTCTCATAAGTGAATCTATATCATCGGAATTTGCAGTGCCACCCTCTGAAATTTTGAGGTGCAGAGCGACGGCTTCCTGGTCGGGAACTACTATCAGTCCCACCTTTTCGCCTGTTTCGCCGGGATTGGAGAAGGGTAGAATCAGAGATTCGAGAATCAGTGGGCTGGTGTTTATATAAGACTCAACTTCTTCGGGATAGATGTTTTTCCCCTCACGACTGACAATGACACTTTTCTTGCGTCCCGTTATGGTTATGAAGTTGTCATCATCAATGAAGCCGAGGTCTCCTGTGAGAAAGAACTCTCCGTTCATCGTCGCTGCTGTGGCATCGGGGTCATTCAAGTAGCCCTTCATTATGTTGTCGCCCCTCGCAACAATCTCGCCAACCCCCTGGTCGTTGGGCTTCATAATTTTAATGTCAATTCCGGGGAGTGCCTTCCCCACGGTTCCGGGGCGGGGGGAATCCGGTGGGTTCATCGATAGAACGGGCGCGGTTTCGGTGAGACCGTACCCTTCCGCAACAGGAATCCCTAAATCCGTAAAACCTTGCAGAGTTTCCCTGCCTGCTGGCGCGCCACCGGAGATTGCAAGCCGTAGTTTGCCGCCCAGATTTTTACGAATTCCCCTTATGATCGGGTTTTTGATTCCCAGTCGAAACATTAGATGTGCGCCCCTCTTTTGTTTGAGTCCTTTTATTATCCGCTTGTGCATCTTCTCCAATAACAGAGGAACGGCGATTAGAACGGAGGGGGAGACTTCGCGGATATTTTTTCCGAGGGCACGCAGGCTCTCAGCTATACTTATTTCTGCGCCGGAATAAACCGGTAGCAGTAGATTGGCGGTGAATGCGAAAACATGGTGAAGAGGCAAAACCAGAATAAAATTGTCGCTCTCGCCAACATCGACGACATTGAAACAGCCTTCGACATTGCTGTAGAAATTTTTGTGCGTTAACATGGCTCCTTTTGGACGTCCGGTTGTTCCTGATGTATAAATTATGGAGGCGACATCGTTGACGTTTGGTGTGACAGATTTGAAAAATCCGTTCGGGGAGGCGGCTTTCTTTGCCACTTTTTCG
>CAYTQP010000115.1:0-6684 GCA_964440175.1 uncultured Verrucomicrobiota bacterium | reverse complement strand
TGGTTGGGAGCCGTCAGAGTCTTTTGAAACGGGTTTGCGCAAGACGGTGAGGTGGCATCTTGAAAACCGCAACTGGATTGATGGAGTTCCCGGATGACTGAGCGGAGTGACAATGAAGACTGAGCAGAGAAAAACCAAAGGAATAATACTGGCTGGTGGAGCGGGTACGCGTCTCTATCCGCTGACGAAGGTTATCAGCAAGCAGTTGTTGCCGATCTATGATAAACCGATGATATACTATCCCTTGTCGGTGTTGATGCTGGCGGAAATCAGGGAGATACTGATCATAAGCACTCCACACGACCTGCCTCTTTTCAGAGAGTTGCTGGGAGATGGATCCTGGTTGGGGTTGGAGTTTACTTACAAAGAACAAGCCGTTCCGAATGGGTTGCCCCAGGCGTTTGTAATCGGGCGTGAATTTATTGGTGATGACAATGTGGCTATGATTCTCGGAGACAACCTGTTTTATGGTGGTGGATTTGGCGGTATGCTGGCGGCTGCGCGGCGGCGTGAACGGGGCGCGACCGTTTTTGCCTGTCCTGTCAGTGATCCAGGGCGTTACGGTATTGTACAGTTTAATGAGGACGGGAAAGCGAATTTAATCGAAGAGAAACCCGCCAGACCATTTTCAAATTATGCAGTTACCGGGTTGTATTTTTATGATAACCGAGTGGTGGATATTGCCGCTAATACAAAACTCTCTGTCAGGGGAGAATTTGAAATAACAGATATAAACAGACATTATCTTAATTTGGGAGAGTTGCATGTTGAATGTCTTGGACGGGGGTTTGCCTGGCTCGATACAGGAACGCACGATTCAATACATGAAGCGGCAAGCTATGTTGAAACCATTGAAAAACGTCAGGGAATGAAAATTGCGTGTATCGAAGAGATAGCATATAATCTGGGGTATATTGACCGGACGCAACTGTTTGATTTGGGTACAGAGATGGAGCAGAACAGTTATGGTCGGTATTTGCTTGAGATATGCCAGAGGATTGCATTGGAAAATGGAGAGAAGAGGGATATGGGGGCACATCGAAGTCGTAATTCAAGGTGAGTCCCGGATTTGATGTGGGATGTGTGCCCATAACAGGTTCCTTTTGGGGGACATCTCGTTTAATTTCGCAAATCTTCGTTCTTGCAAAAGACTGATTAATACGTTCACTTTAGCCCGAACACAATGGGTAACACGGTTCGCGCACCGAAAAATTCTTGTATTTTACAGTCGGGAACGGGAGGGGTTTGGAGTGTCTCTCCAATCGGTTGGTAGTTTGTCATTTTTTAAAGGTTGCGGGTTAACATGTTTGGGATCGTAGTCCAACAAAAAATAGAGCAAGAATCAAAAAATGAATAGAATGATAAAAATAATGTCAATGGTTGGAACGACGGATCGTGAATAGTTTGGTCTGGAACCAATTTAAGACAGGGAAAAATTATGTCAAATTACAATCTCTCACATCTTAAACAGCTTGAAGCGGAGAGTATTCATATTATCCGCGAGGTGGTTGCGGAGTTCAAGAATCCGGTGATGCTGTACTCCATGGGCAAGGACTCATCGGTGATGCTACATTTGGCGCATAAGGCGTTTTTACCCGGGAAAATTCCTTTTCCTCTGATGCATGTTGATACGCAGTGGAAGTTTAAGGAGATGTATAAATTCCGAACACTGATGGGTGAAAAATATGGTGTTGAGGTGTTGGTCTGGATAAATCCAGAAGGTAAGGATGTGATGAACCCATTCAAATATGGATCGGAGAAACATACTCAAGTGATGAAAACCGATGGTTTGAAGCAGGTGCTTGATCATTATAAATTCGATGCCGCATTTGGCGGGGCCCGTCGCGACGAGGAGAAGAGCCGTGCAAAAGAGCGGGTTTACAGTTTCCGAAACGAGTTTCACCAGTGGGATCCGAAAAATCAGAGACCAGAGCTGTGGAGCCTCTATAATGCAAAGATCAACAAAGGTGAATCAATTCGCGTTTTCCCGCTGTCAAACTGGACCGAATTGGATATCTGGCTGTATCTTTTGCGCGAGGACATTCCAATTGTTCCGCTGTATTTCGCAAAAGAGCGCCCGGTGGTTGCGCGTGAAGGAACACTGATTATGGTTGATGATGATCGTATGGTGTTCAAAAACGGCGAGACCCCGATGATGAAAAAAGTGCGTTTTCGTACACTCGGTTGCTATCCGTTGACTGGTGCGGTTGAGTCCAACGCCGAGACGATTGAAGAGGTCGTGCAGGAGATGTTGCTGACCACAACGTCTGAACGTCAGGGGCGTGTAATAGATGGTGATAACTCGTCAATGGAAGACAAAAAGAAGGATGGATATTTTTAAGCAGAGTTCAAAAATGGATGTGGGACGCGGAATGTGATGTTAGCGAAGAGTGCAGATGATCTAGGGGTATATAAGTTAGGGTTTGAGTTGCAACGAAGAGTTTTTCGGAGCAACAAGTCGTTCTCGAAAGAGGAAATATATTCGCTAACGAATCGGGTGCGGTGTTCATCGCGCTCTGTGGTCAATATTCGTGAAGCTTGGGTTAAACGGTTCTATCCCGCACATTTTGTTAGCAAACTTTCCGATTCGGATGGTGAGTCGGAAGAAACTATTCATTGGATTCTTTCTGCATATAATTGCGAATACATTGATTCTGCAATGCGCGATGAACTGAAGGCGGAATACCGGCACGTTAGTGATATGTCGAACAAGATGATGGATAACCCTGATTTCTGGTGCAGACATTATATAGACAAGAAATAACATTGAATCTTACATCACATCTAACATTCAACCTTCCACTTTTTACAGAATTTCTCGTCCTACTTTTCACCCCCAACAATTTACAAAGCAAGGACACAACCCATGAGTTACGAAGTTAAAGAAAAATCATTGATCGAATCAGACATCGCGGAATACCTCCATCGGCATGAGACAAAGGATTTACTGCGTTTTTTGACATGCGGATCAGTTGATGATGGCAAATCAACACTGATCGGGCGGTTGTTGTATGACAGTCACATGATCTACGAGGATCAGCTGGAAAAGGTGGCGAAGGATTCTAAAATATACGGCACGACCAATGATGATTTTGATCCTGCATTATTGACTGATGGTCTAAAGGCGGAGCGTGAGCAGGGTGTCACCATTGATGTGGCCTACCGCTATTTCTCGACCGACAAGCGCAAGTTTATTATTGCCGACACTCCGGGGCACGAACAGTATACCCGCAATATGGCTACGGGTGCGTCGACATGCGATCTTGCTGTGATTCTGATTGATGCTCGTCACGGCGTTATAACACAGACCAGGCGTCATAGTTTCATCTGTTCGCTACTGGGTATTAAGCACGTTATTGTGGCTGTGAACAAGATGGACTTAGTGGAGTGGTCGGAGGAGAGATATGAGCAGATTAAAGATGACTACAAGGCCTTTGTCCCCCGTCTGAATTTCTCGGATATTCATTTTATCCCAATGTCAGCACTGAAGGGTGATAATGTCGTGGAGCGCAGTGAGAATCTCGCGTGGTATGACGGGCCAACTTTTTTACATCATCTGGAAGGGGTTAATATCTCCAGCGATCGCAATCTGATCGATATGCGACTACCGATTCAGTACGTTTTGCGACCCAATCTCGATTTTCGCGGATTCAGTGGCACGCTAGTCTCCGGAGTGGTGCGTGTTGGCGATAAGATTGCCAGTCTTCCGTCCCGTCGGGAATCGAAGATAAAGGCAGTCTATGGACCGGATGGCGAATTGACGGAGGCTTTTTCGCCAATGGCGGTTACGGTGACATTGGAAGACGAGATTGATGTGTCACGTGGTAACATGCTTGTGCCAGTGCAGAACACTCCCCATATTGGGAACGAGTTTGAGGCGATGGTGGTGTGGGTGCACGAAGAGCCCGCCAGATCCGGCAAAAACTATCTGATCAAACACTCCACCAGCATGATTCCCGGAGTGCTGTCTGATATTCGCTATAAGGTGGACGTAAACACCATGAAACGTGACAAGAGTGAAGGCGAAGAAACGGATGTGTCGCTGGAGCTTAATGAGATAGGGCGTTGTCACATCACTTTACATCGCTCGATAGCCTTTGATCCGTATGATCGTAACCGCGCAACTGGTGCATTTATAATTGTCGATCGTTTGAGCAATGCGACGGTCGCAGCGGGGATGATAGTTGACCGTATTGTCTCCAGGTCTGCTGGCGAGAGTGCCCCGGTCAGTCAGAATATTGTCAGGAGTGATAGTCTGGTCAGCGCGGAAGATCGCATGCGGCTGTTGGGGCAGAAGGGAGTCACCATCTGGCTGACGGGGTTGAGCGGATCGGGCAAATCGACCATCGCCCGGCAACTTGAGAAGAATTTGATTGAGCGGGGGCATCTCTGTTATATCTTGGATGGCGACAATGTTCGCCATGGTCTCAATAGGGATCTTGAATTCTCAATGGAGGATCGCAAGGAGAACATACGTCGTATTGGTGAGGTCGCCGCATTGATGAACGATGCGGGTGTAATTGTTATAACTTCGTTTATTTCGCCCTATATCTCCGATCGTCAGTCCGCCCGTGATGTGATTGGTGATGAGGCGTTTATTGAGGTGTTTATCGATACCCCGATAGAGGTTTGCAAGCGGCGTGATCCCAAGGGACTTTACAAAAAGGCTGTCGCCGGGGAGATTGAGCAATTCACCGGGGTTTCTGATCCTTATGAGGCACCGAAAAATCCTGAATTGACCGTCAACACAGCGGAACAGAATGTGGATGAGTCCGTGGAGACCGTTATGAGCTATCTTTCCCGTAGATTATAAATAGTGGGTAGTAAATCGTCTGATGAAGTCACCCGCAATTTACAATTCACAACTGACAATATACCACTTGAAGCCCGGAGCCGGGAACTCAGCACTGGTGTCCGGCATCTTGAATTATGAACCCAGATTTGAGAGGTAAGATTTTTGAAAATGATTGCCACGAAAAATCACAAAAAAGATCCAATGACCACTCGGGAATTAAAATTTATCTTGTCTGAAGGCGAAGGACCTTTCGTTGAGTTTAAGGAAAAGACAGGAAAGACGCTGGTTCGTGAAATTGTAGCTTTTGCGAACGCAGCGGGTGGACGGATTTTACTCGGGGTATCGGATGATTCCACTCCTGTCGGGGTTTGTATCGACAACCGATTGAAATCACAGATTCAGGATATGGCACGCAACTGTGACCCAAGTGTGATTGTGGAGCTGAAGGCGGTGGGTGATATTCTGGTCATTGAAGTTCCGGAAAGCATCAATAAGCCTCATGCCTGTTCTGATGGATTTTTTATTCGTATTGGAGCCAATTCCCAAAAACTGGATCGCGATGAAATTTTTGCAATGGGAATCAAGTCTGGACGACTGCGTTTTGATGAGCAGATTTGCGCAGGATTTAATCTTTCCGTCGATTTAGATGAATCGAAACTATTGGCGTATCTAGATATCGCCGAGTTGGGCAAAGACCTTCCGATATTGGAGACCTTGATTAATCTGGATGTGGTTCGAATGGAGAATAAGCGACCCGCAATAACAAATGCCGGGTTGTTGATGTTTGCGAAAGATCCTCGTAAATTTCTAAAAAGTGCGCCAGTGGTCTGCGCCTTGTATCAAGGGCATGACAAGGCTCAGGTATTGGATCGAAAAATCTACAATGACGGGTTGCTCGGAAATATTAAACAAGCACTGAATTATGTGAAGAGGCATATGGATATTCGGTTTGATATTACTTCCTTGAAAAGGAAGGAGATTCCACAGTATCCCGAGGAGGCATTGCGTGAAGCTATCGTGAACGCCGTTATGCACCGCGACTATTCCGATGCGTCTGGTGATATTATGATTGAGGTATTTAAAAATCAACTTGCAGTTTCGAATCCAGGAGGACTGGTGTCGTGGCTGAGTCCAAAGGATTTCGGAAAATACAGCCGTTCCAGAAACAACCTGATCGCTTCCATGCTTATGCGTACGCCCTATGTGGAAAAGATGGGGACGGGGATACTTCGGATCAATCGTGAACTTTCTGATGCGGGACTTTCTGATGCGGAGTTTTGCTTTGATGAATACAATTTTTCAGTCACTCTTTCGTCTGATAAAAAAAAGGAGATAAAGCAGAAAGGTTCACAGAAAGGTTCACAGAAAGGTTCACAGAAAAGTTCACAGAAAATTTTAAAGATTATGGCAGATGACCCGCAGGTGACAATTGCACAACTTTCGAAATTGTGCGGAATTGGTACGCGTGCGGTTCAAAAGAATATTGATTCTTTAAGAGCGAACGGGCGGCTTAGGCGAGTTGGGGCTGACAAGGGAGGACACTGGGAGATTATAGATTTGCCAAACAGGGAAAAGGAAAATGGCTGACCTGCTAAAGAGAGAAGACTTTGAACTTAATCGCAAGCGTTCGCCTGGGTTTTACATATCTTCGTTTCCTTGAGCACCGCAGTCGGAGCTGTGAAATATTTTGTATGCATATAATATACTTCTTATAACCCCTGATTTTTAACGAAAATTCAAACTTGCAAAAATTCGGTCAATATGTTCACTTTGAACTGAACGCAATGAACAGATGGTTCGCACATCGAAAAATTTCTGCATTTTACAGGCGGGAGCGGAAGGGTTTTGGGGGAGTTTCTCCAATCGACCGGTGGCGGTAGCTTGTATTG
>CAYTQP010000114.1:0-6686 GCA_964440175.1 uncultured Verrucomicrobiota bacterium | reverse complement strand
TGTATGAAGATGTGGTCGAGGTGCCGGAACGTCTGGATGCTGGCGGTGGTGTTGTGACGCCGCTGGATGAGGATGCCGCGCGCACCGCACTTGTGGCCGGATATGCCAAAGGTATCCGCGCGGTGGCGGTCGCGTTTTTGCCGTATTACATAAATGTTCCCGCTCTGCCGACATCTGCGCTCCATTTTACTCTGATAACCATCACCCAGCTACTGATCCTGCGGGCACTGAACGTGATCAATCTCGATCATCTCAAGCAACTAGTCTCGGCATTCAGATCAAAGGTCTGACAGCGGCGGGAGGATTGCGGATTATGACCTGTAATTGGGGGACTCTTTGGTGATCCGTATATCATGGGGGTGAGCTTCACGAATGCCGGCCGCACTGACCCGCACAAATATCCCGTTGCGGCGCAGTTCGTCAATCGTTCTGCATCCGCAATATCCCATGGAGGCGCGAATGCCTCCGCAAAACTGGGTGATTACTTTGTCAACAGGACCTGCGTAAGGGATGATGCCTTCGATTCCCTGCGGAACAAGGTCTTCCTTGGCCACATCGGTTTGTCCGTATCGCTCGCGGCTGCCCTGACGTGATTTCATGGCATCGAGACTACCCATGCCGCGATATACGACATATTGTCGCCCCTCGGTAATAATCTTCTCTCCCGGACTTTTGTCTGTGCCCGCAAGAATTGAACCCATCATAACCGATTCTGCCCCAGCCACCATCGCTTTCGGAATATCTCCTGAATGCCGTATGCCCCCATCCGCAATGACCGGAATTGAGTTTTCAAGAGCTTTTGCAGATTGATAGATCGCGGATATTTGCGGTATTCCGACACCAGCCACCACTCGTGTTGTGCAGATTGAGCCAGGACCTATGCCGACCTTTACCGCATCGGCACCGGCATCCCGCAGGGCAACAGCGGCATCGCCAGTGCCGATATTTCCTGCAACCACATCCGTTTCAGGCGCATGTTGTTTTATCCAGCGAATCATATCAATGACCCCTTTGCTGTGTCCGTGGGCAGTGTCAATTACGAGGACATCAGTTTTGGCGGCAATGAGCCGCTCGCAACGTTCGTTATCGTTCGGTCCGACCGCCGCCGCAACGCGCAGGCAGAAGTTTTCATCGCGGTTATACATAGGGTTCGACTTCTCTATCAGCGTTCTCACATCGCTATAGCTGTAGAGTCCGACGAGTGCTCCTTTCTGGTCCACCAGCGGGAGTTTACCTATGCGGTGTTTACGCATTATTCTGTAGGCATCTTCCAATGTCGTGTTGGCATCGGAGGTGATAACCTTTTTAGTCATAGCGTCTCTGATTAGCTCTGTGCTGCTGTTGGTATACTTTACATCCCGCGAAGTGAGAATGCCGACAACTTTTTTTTTGCTATCGAGAACGGGGAATCCATTAAAAGGATATCCGCGTCGGTCTCTCTTCTCGAATACATCAGCAAGCGTCTGATTCATGCGAAATGTTATGGGGTCGGATATCATGCCGTTCAAATAGTGTTTTACGCGCTCGACCATCTCCACCTGCGCATCTGCATCGAGGTTTTTATGCAGTACGCCAATACCTCCCTGCATCGCCATCGCAATAGCCATGTCAGCCTCGGTGACGGTGTCCATCGCCGCGCTGGCGAGTGGCGCGTTCAGGGTGATATTGCGAGTGAATCTACTTCTCAGGTCGGTCTCGTCCGGGAGGAAATCGGCATAACGGGTGACTAGCGAAACATCATCAAATGTGAGAGCTTCGAACTTAAAAGACTTCATAAAGTTATCGACACTGGCATTGATACCCATAAACAAACTCCTGCAACATCTTAGAAAACAGCAAATTTTAACTGTAATGAGGAATGGAATCAATAGTAATATCTGAAAATAATGGGGAATGAAAACAGGAGTTGACTAAATGACGTTTATTTTCTGCGCTCACAAGCAGGTAAATATCAGGAACGATGCTGTCGCGCAGGTTTAAGTGGATTTAACGCTTGTGGCGGGAGAGTTGGTGTTGATTCGGAAGTAAACAAGAAAAGCTATAACCTCGATCTATGCATAAACATTCCATATTCAGCAATAATATCCTCTCAATGGCTCAAGACAGGTCGAAAAGCGGCAAAAATGAGTACTTTTTAGTGTTGCGGGCAAATTTTGATACATTGTCTTCTTGCCGTCACATTTTCATGGTGCAGAAGACGCATTATGCTGTATCAAACAATTGCGTTCCGTCCGTTGTGAACAAAAGTATAGCACATCTGCATTCACATCAGTTGCTGAATCTCAGATTATGGAATTCTGTGATGATTTTATTGAATGATCGGTCACCCCTGGAATTTTACGTTTTTGGTCATTATTGTGGATAGATGGCTAGCATGTTTTTGACGCATGCCGACCATGCCCTGAATTGCATTACGGTGGCGATTGGTGTCAGGATTGAATTCCTGTTAATTTTATATTAATATTTGGCAATTAAAGAAGAATCTGATAAACAGAAAGTAAGAAAGCCGAAAGGGACGACTAGCGAAGAAAGAAATGCACGAAATTTATATCTTAACCTTTCGTGTTCAATGATTGGGAAGTATCTCATGTTGTGAAACATGATATAGTTTGAAATGGAGAAAAATTAATGAAGATATACAGTGAGCCAAAGATAAAAGTATTCGTTTCAATGCGAATAATGTCGTTTTTTTGTATATTGTTTCTTTTGATGGCGGGAAGCGTGAACGCAAATGTTGAGAGTGTCGCAAAACAGTTGATTCTACGCATGGTTCCCTCGGCGGCGAATCAGTTCACAGTAGAGTCCATTCCCCCGGCGGAGAATAATGCGGATGTTTTTGAGGTGGATGCCGGAGGGGGAAAGGTAATTCTCCGTGGCAATAACGGCGTGGCAATCGCGTCGGCACTGAACTATTATCTCGAAAATTATCCCCGCGCCCATGTCTCATGGGATTGTGGCAATCAGCTCAATCTTCCCGCCCATCTGCCGAGACCGACTGAAAAGATTCGTGTGGTTTCACCGATGCGGTATCGCTATGTTTTTAACTACTGCACTCATGGATACACCATGGCATGGTGGGACTGGGATCGATGGGAACGCGAAATCGATGTGCTGGCGATGAAAGGTGTCAATCTGGCGCTGGTGATTCAGGGACAGGAGCAGGTTTGGATTGATGCCCTGAAAACGCTGGGGTACACCGATCTGGATGTGCGAAGCTGGCTCTGCATGCCGTCGCATCAGCCGTGGCAATATATGTCTAACATGGAAAACAAAAATGAGCCGATTCCGAGTTATCTGGTTAAGAGTCGCCTGGCTTTGGGAAAAAAGATTCTGACACGGATGCGCAGTCTGGGCATTCAGCCAGTGCAACAGGGTTACTACGGGATTGTTCCTTCTGACTTCAAGAAACGCTTTCCCAATGCAAAAGTCCATGGACAAGGACGTTGGGCGGGCGGAAAGCTTAAACGTCCCTACATGCTGGATCCAACCGATCCGCTCTTTGTCAAGCTGGCGCACGCTTTCTATGTGGCGCAGAAAAACCTGTATGGGAAAACAACTTTTTTTGCTGCTGACCCCTTCCACGAAGGCGGATCGACTAAAGGCATACCCCTGTCAAATGCGGGTTGGAGGATCTATATTGCGATGGCACGTGCGAACCCCGATTCCGTTTGGGTTCTGCAGTCCTGGGGTGGCAATCCAAAGCAGGGAATGATCAACGCTCTGCCGAAGAATCACCTGCTGGTTTTGGATCTGTACTGTGAACGGAAGGAGAACTGGCGCAAGCGCAAGCAGTTCGGACACGTCCCATGGCTTTGGTGTACCATCCATAACTTTGGCGGCAATTCGGGGTTGACAGCGCGACTCGATCGCATCGCCTCCGCTCCGCTGAAGGCCTATGAAGAGGCCGGTCCGGGGAAAGGGCAGATGAGTGGAATCGGAGCGTTGCTGGAGGGTAGCGGAAACATTCCGATTTTATGGGAAATGTTCTTTAAACTCTCCTGGTCGG
Organism: uncultured Verrucomicrobiota bacterium; assembly: GCA_964440175.1. Classification (GTDB taxonomy): domain Bacteria; phylum Verrucomicrobiota; class Kiritimatiellia; order CAYTQP01; family CAYTQP01; genus CAYTQP01. Next base: position 2,680 of record CAYTQP010000114.1, on the reverse strand, counting down.
TTGAGCCAGTTCAGATGGACGCATGGATTCGCGACTACGCCCGTCGCCGTTACGGCGCGGTATCTGAATCCGCCGTGGATGCGCTTGAAATTCTTCACCGCACCGCCTATGCGGCACCGTTTTTTGGAAGGGGAGATTATCCCTATAATTCGGCGATTTGTGGGCGACCTAGAATGAAAAGGGATATGAAAGCTCGGCAATACACCTCCACCACCAAGCCCTACCCGGTTCATAAATTGGCACCTGCCTGGGGCAAGATGATAGAGTCTGCCGATGCCTGCGGTGCCAGCGATGGCTACCGTTTCGATCTGGTCGATTTGGGCCGACAGGTACTTGGCGATCTGGGGACGCGTTACCACTATGCGATTTTCGATGCGTGGAAGGCCAGGGATGCCGATGCCGTTCGACTCTACAGTAAAAAGCAGTTGGAACTCATCAAGGCGTTGGATAAGCTCGTAGGAACACGGGAAGAATTTCTCGTTGGCAAATGGATTGCCGATGCCAGGAAATGGGGTGGTACGCCCGAGGAAAAGGATTATTGTGAGCGTAGTGCCCGCGCCCTCATCACAACCTGGACAGTTCCGCAGAGTCATGTCGATTATGCCAACCGCCAGTGGTCTGGGCTGCTGAAAGATGTCTATTATGAGCGTTGGAATATCTGGGCAGATGAGCTTGAAAAGGGAATCGCCAACAATTGGAAACTCAATCAGGGACGAGTAGGGAACAGAATTAAAAAACAGGACTATGACTGGGTTAAAAACACCTCGACTACCTATTCATCAATGCCTGTTTACGATTCAATTGAGGTTTCCCGTGAGATATGGAAACGTTTTTCAGCAGATGCCATGAACCCCTCCTTTTATAAACCAGAAACCCAGAATGCGAAGTAAGAGGTTTGAATAATAGGGATGATTGTTCGCTCCGTAAAAATAAACGAGACATGATGAGCGAATATGGGAAGACGACTTCTTGTTAGAGCGTCAACATTCGCAAGCGACAAGGTCTTCCCATGTTTCGCGACGGCGTATAAGTGCGTGATGGATGCCGTCCACCATGACTTCGGGTGCGCGTCCGCGACTGTTGTAATTTGACCCCATAACAAAGCCGTACGCTCCGGAAGAGAGCACGGCTATCAAGTCGCCTTGTTCGACAACCGGCAAGTCGCGGTTTTGTGCCATAAAATCACCCGATTCACAGATGGGGCCGACAACGTCGCCAAAGAGGGTTTCGCTGGTCTCTTTTACTGAAATAATTTCGTGGTGAGCTTCATAAAGCGGTGGACGGATTAAGTCGTTCATAGCGGCATCGATGATGATAAATTTCTTGAGCGGATTATCCTTGATGTATTGAACCTCCGACACGAGAATACCGGCATTGCCGCTGATGAATCTCCCCGGCTCCAATGCCAGTTGCAAATTCATAACCGGGATTTTCTCCTCCAGCATTTTGGAAAAGGCGGAAATGTCAAAAAGTTTATCATCCGGTCTGTAAGGAATGCTAAGTCCTCCGCCAATATCCAGATGCCGAAAAGTGGGGTGGCGTTCACTGAGGCGGGCGCAGAGCGGGATGATTTTATCCAGTGCCCGCGCATACGGTTCGATAGAAGATATAGGGGAGCCAAGATGCATGTGAATGCCTGCAATCTCGATACCGGGCATTGTTGAGGCATCGCTATAGGCTTTTTCAGCTCTTTCCAGATCAATTCCGAACTTGTTCTCCCTCTTTCCTGTGCTTGTATATTTGTGCGTTTTGGGGTCGACATCGGGGTTTACCCGAATGGCTATCCGCGCCTTTTTCCCGAGCGCGTTCGCGCAGTCGGCGATACGGGTGATTTCCGGTTCCGATTCAACAGTGAAATAAAGAATATCCTCACGGATTGCGTAGTTGATTTCGTCAGCCGTTTTCCCCACACCGGCATAGGCGATTTTCCCGGCGGGAAATCCAGCCCTCAGCGCACGGTAAAGCTCCCCGCCGGAAACAACATCGGCACCAGCACCCATTTGAGCCAGCGTCTTCAAAACCGCATGGTTGCTATTGCCCTTTACGGAGTAATAGATATGGGGCTTCAAAACCGCAAGCGTATCCGAAAGAAGTCGATATTGCGATTGTAGATGGGTCTTGCTGTAGATGAAGAGCGGAGTTCCATATTCGCGTGCCAGTTCAGCAACAGCCACGCCCTCCGCATACATATCTCCATTTTCGTAATGGAACTCTTTAAGCATTCTGATTCCTCATCCTCAGCCGCAGAGCGTTCAGCTTGATGAATCCGGTAGCGTCCGTCTGGTCGTAGACAGTGTCCTCTTCAAACGTTGCCAGCTCGGAATTGTACAGTGAGACTGGTGATTTTCGTCCGACAATTGTGCACTGTCCTTTGTAAAGTTTAAGCCGTGCGGTTCCCGTTACGCAGGATGCTGCTTCGTCAATCGCCTTTTGAAGCATCTCCCGTTCGGGGGCGAACCAGAATCCGTTGTAGACCAGGCGAGCGTATTGAGGCATCAGGCTATCGCGCTGAAAAAGAACTTCGCGGTCCATGGTCAGTTGCTCGACCGCCTCGCGGGCATTGAAAAGGATTGTCCCCGCCGGAGTCTCATACACGCCTCGGCTCTTCATGCCAACAAAGCGGTTCTCGACAATGTCCAGACGTCCAACACCGTGACGACCGGCGATGATATTCAGTCGC
>CAYTQP010000113.1:0-6736 GCA_964440175.1 uncultured Verrucomicrobiota bacterium | reverse complement strand
GGTGCGGAGCAGATAAAAATTATGCCCGATCTCACGCTGTTGGGACTTGGTCTCATCTATGAGTTAAACAGGGCGCAGTTCACTCCGCATCGCGCATAATGCGCAGAATGGCGGTGAGCGCGTTATTATACTCCAGTGGAGATGTAAGATAAAAATGGCAGGCGCGTTCGCTGTATTCGGCGGTCATCTCTTTTAATTTTTTATCGAATGGGTTCAGTATTGCCACCATGAGATCTTTCCCGATATTGCCGAACGGAATTGCGCCCAGTTCCTTCATGAACTTTGGAGGCAGAAGTTTGATAGTGGACATCTGTAATTCGAAGTTGCTCAAAGAGACGACGGGGACATTGCTCTTTTTGGAGATATGCGCAAGTATCTCATCGATATCTCCAATGCCTCTATCGTAAAGAACTTGCATAACGCTGACTGGAATATCCGTTTTATCAGAGGACATCTCTGTCAGTTCGTTTGTGATGGTGGTATACTCCGCTTTCGATATCTGCTTGTCCTCCATCAGACCCCATGCCAGGGATATTTCGCGCTTAACATCTGCGAAAAGTCCTCTTTTTGGTTCTTTCGGAACAGTTTCGTTGTTGCTCTTTGATGTCAGGGAGCTGATTTTTTCCTGTAGTTCCAGTGCTTTAGTGATTGCGTCGGGGTGGTCGTGTCCGATGAACAGCAGCTTATCTGCCACACGTCCCATGGCATCTGCATCATTGCCGTTAAGCACGAGATCGGCGACCTTTTCGAGATATTTATAGGCGGATTTGGTGTCCCCTTTATCCAGATGGGCATCATATAGAGCCTCCAGCGCGAAAGGATCGTTCGGGCTGGATTTCAGGATATTCTCAAACATCACAATTGCCTGATCGTGTTCATTTTTACTAGAACCTGCCGGCTTTAGCGTGACCACTTTGTTATCTCCGTTTTTACTCTTCTCGGCTGGCATAGGCATAGCAATCCCGTTATCTGTTAAACCCGTTCAATGTGAATAGTTCCGGGTTAATTGCCGCGAATGATAGCACGCGGGCTGAATATCCAATCCAGCTCGGTTGAAAGAGCGGCGGACTTATCGATGACGGATTTGAATGTTTCGTCTTGCGAAAGAGCAAGTACCAGGAACAGGTGTTTGGTTCCCACGAACAGCACGGGTGGAGTTGAACCTGGCAGGGCAAACATGTTCGGATGTTTACCGCTAAGTCTGGGGAGGTATTTTTTCGTCCCTCTAAATATTTTTGGTGCCAGAGCGGCGAGTTGTTCGGCTGAATTCATAAGAATCGAATTGCTTCTGGCAATTACGGTTCCGTCGGTTGCCACCAGCACACAGGCTGCGACATTCAGAGCCTTTACCGATTCGTTGGCGACCCTTGAAAGGCTGGGGCGTGCGGAATCGGAGAGGCCGAGAACTCTGTTCAGAGTGATATGTCTGTTCTCGCGTTTATCCGGATCCAGCCCGGTCATAGTCTCAAAATGATTTCTCCCTATGCCAGGTATACACAGAAGATCATAGATACTTTCGATATTGCCATGTATGTTTCTGTAGTGAAGGATTGCGTCGGCGCGTGTTTTTCCGACTCCGGGAAGGGTTAGAAGTTCTGCCAGAGACGCATCGTTAAGATTTATTGCCGCGACCGCCGCGCTGGAGATTTTCTCACTGCCGTCCCATTTATCTCCAGTTGTCGACACATATGTTGCGGGTTTTAGCACGGATGAAGTTGCCGATGTATCGATACCTGAGACCTCTTCTTCGGGTTCTTCCTCCAGTTCGGAGGGAACCTCTTCTTCGGGTTCTATCTCTTCGGGTTTTTCTTCCAGTTCGGTGGGAACCTCTTCTTCGGGTTCTATCTCTTCAGGTTTTTCTTCCAGTTCGGAGGGAACCTCTTCTTCGGGTTCTATCTCTTCGGGTTTTTCTTCCGGTTCGGTGGGAACCTCTTCTTCGGGTTCTTCCTTCAGTTCGGTGGAGACTTCCTCTTCGAGTTCTTTTTCGATTGGAGTTTCCGGGGCGGGTTCCGACGTTTCTTCGGTTATGGGTTGCTCATCGACCGCAGAGGATTTATCTTCAGCAGGAGGCTCTTCTCCCTTTGTCTTGTCGGCGGTTGTGAAGTAATCGGGCATATCGATAATTTTCTCCATACTCTTGGAGATTTTGGATGAGATCGCAAGTTTTTCAGGGGGAATGGATTCGCAGACTATGGAGAGGTCGAGTTCCACCTCGTCCTGTGGAGTTGCGTTGATCCAGCCGTCAGGCAGTTTCGCGTTGATCATCGCCATCGGGTAGACAACTTGTCCGCTCTGGAGCTTTTCGATAAGCGAGTTTGTCTCTAGGGTGATATCGCCTTCGGGGAACGCGGATGAGTTCCAGTTCGATCCGCGCAGTCTTTCAGGCAGATTGCAAAGAAGTGCCTTGAGGGGCACCTTGGTGTCGTCATCATTGCTTATAGCGTCTTGAATTGACTCGAAAAGTTTGATGGATTCATCGAGATCTCCTTCTTCTGGAGGGGTTTCCTCGCTGACCGGAGCTTCCGGTTCGTCCTGGACTTCCGGTTTATCTACAGTTTCCTGTTCGGGCTGTGATGAGGGGCTAACCTCCTCTTTCTCGTCCACAAGAGTGTCATCCGGCATTGACACCGTCTTTTCCTCTATGGATGAAGGGTGTTTCTCTTTCTTTTTCCCGAATATATTCGAAAAGCGCATATCAGCTCCTTCTTATCAAGTAATTATTTGTTGCTAAATTTTGCATATCAATAAACTTAAAAATCGTTTCCTGTTGGCAGGTCAATTCTTATTGTCGAACCCAGAACATCCTCCTGCGCACCGACATTTGTGTCGGTGGCACTTGTCAGCTCGGTTGTTTCTGGCACGATAACGGAAGTGCCACAAACGGGGCATTTCATTCTGGTGCCGATATTTTTATTCGGTTCTTCAATTGCCTGTTTGCATGTCGGGCACGAGAAGAGGACGTAGCTACTGGCAACGTCGGAAGGTTCGGGTTCGACCGAAATATCATCGAGTGACGGCACGGTCATGGTCTGCATGCAGAAGGGGCATTCTGCCACCTGTCCGCACATGTCGGCATTGCATTCGAGTTTTTTGTCGCAATGCGGGCAGGATATGAGGAATGTCTCCTTTTCGGAGCGCTCGTCCTCGACCGGAATTGTGTCACGATCTTCCGCAGGTGTTTCGGGCACACTGGGGAGCCAGGCTGTGGCGGAGTGCTTGATTCTCGACAGCGGTCTCACCTTGAGAACCTTCTTTGCCGGTATGTCAATGGTTTTCCCTGTATGCGGATTTCGTCCCTTGCGGGCCTTGCGGTCGATAACGCTGAAAGCGCAAAATCCAGGAATTGTAAACCCGTTTACGGCCTCGCGACCGATGATTTGAATTAACGATTCGATAATGGCTTCAGTCTGTTTTCTCGTTGTGAACGCCCTTTCGGAAAGTTCTTCCACGATCTCTTTTTTCTTCATTTTTTTGCTCACTGACTCGTCTCCCTGTTCATCGCCTGCTGTATCCAAATATAAGTTACATAAAAAATGAAGCACGAAATGTGCCAAATATTATGGCAATCGTACAGAAAATAAGTATTGTTTTTTAACAGGTGATCGGTTACGGTGCTGTTTTCTGTCTAAATAAGGTGAAAAATGGGTGCGGTTGAAGAGATGAGCGACGAGCAAATAGTCACGGATAGCAAGGGTGAGAGCGTGGAATCTGGTTCTGCGGCGGCACTTCCCGTCAGCGGAAGGCTTGAGGAGATATATGCCAGTCTGTTTATGGATTTGTATGATGCCACTTTGATCATAGATGCCAGCGGCGTTATCATTGATGCGAATATTCGCGCTGAGCAATTTTTTATGTATGACAGGGCTGAGTTGGCTGGAATGGGCGTTAACGAGGTTGTTGTTGGAATGAACTCGCAGGTTCTCGCAAAGGTGCGGCATAACATCGCGAGTGGTCGTTACACCGTTTTGAATGCCAATTGTGTCCGCAAGAATAAGGATTCGTTTGCTGCGGAAATCGCGCTGAGCAGAATTAAGATAGACGGTGATCCGGGGCTGGTCTTTTCCATTCGCAATGTTTCGCGGCGACAGAGTGTGCGTGAACAGTTACTCAAGGAGCAGAACGCATTGCAGCATGCGTCCAGGGCGATTGTGATTGCCGGTAGCAACGGAAGTATCCAGTCGGTGAATAAATCATTTTTGCAAATGTGGGGCTTTAAGGATGAGGATGCCGTGGCGAAGATGGGCGTAAGCAAGCTCTGGATGGACACAGCGGCGGCGGAAGATTTGCAGAATGTTCCAAAGTCCAACAAGGTTTGGGATGGGGAGTTGCTAGCTCTGAAAGAGGATGGCACACCGTTTTGGGTGCAGGCGACATCGGCCCCGAATCGCGATGAGAGCGGGCAGGTTGTCGGAATAGTTCTGTCGTTTGTGGATATTTCGGAACACTACAAGGTGGAAGAGTCTATTCGCAAAGAGATTAAGGGGCAGATGGAGAAAGCGAAAAAGAAAGAGGATTTCTCCGGAATGCTGAATTTCATAACAATTCCCGATATTTTCCAATTGATAGATTCGGCTGGCAAAAGCGGCACTTTCAGCGTTATGGACGTTGACGGGGCGGTTGTGGGTGAGGTCTCTTTCATTGCCGGCAGGATTTTGTCTGCGCATATGGGTGAGGTGAGCGGTCGTGATGCCGTTATCAATCTGTTGCGTGCGGGCGGAGAGGAGTTCGAATTCAAGAGCGGTACTCCGAAACAGACCGGTATTGCTATCAACGAGAGTACTACGGGTATTCTGCTTGAGGCTTCGCGGGTGATGGATGAGAATGACGAGAGTGACGGGGATGATGATGGAGGGAATTCATCGGTGGGAGTGAATGCCAAAGCGTAATTTAAGTTTTGAGTTGCGCTAAAAAAGTTTTAGTGAAGACAACGAATGATGATAAAATGTCTGAATTGGCACAATTGATGCTTGTTTTTCAGGGTAGAGTGGTTAGTTTCCTGTGGTGGGGTGACATTTTTAGTTTAAACACGAAATAGAGAGAGAAGATGTCGTTTGTAAATTTCGCGGATAATGAAGTGCAGTTGAAGATTGTGTATTACGGACCGGGGCTGGGGGGCAAGACGACTTGTCTTCAGCATGTCCATGAGGCCATTTCCGAGGATGACCGCGGGGAGTTGACATCGGTGGCGACGAGTAAAGACCGCACCCTCTTTTTCGATTTTATGCCGCTGGTGGCGAATGCTATTGAGGGTTTCACAACGCGTTTTCAGATGTACACTGTTCCCGGACAGGTGATGTATAACACAACCCGCAAACTGGTGCTTCGCGGGGTTGACGGAGTTGTTTTTGTCGCGGATTCCCAGTGGGAGAAGATGCCGGAGAATGTGGAGAGCTTTAAAAATCTGATAGTAAATCTCGAAGAGCAGGGCGATTCTATTGAGACGATGCCGTATGTCCTTCATTACAATAAGAGAGATTTAAACAATATAGCGCCGGTTCGGTATATGGAGTTTTTGCTAAATAACCGTTCAAAACGGACTGTGCATTTTGAGACGGTTGCGACTGATGGAGATGGCGTGTTTCCGGGGTTGAATATGATTGCCCGAATGGTGTTGCATGATTTTATTGAAAAACATTCGGCGGGCGGCAAAACGAAAAAAGAAGTTGAAAAAGAAGAGTTGGTGCTGGTCTAATTATAGGGATGATAAGTAAAATGGAAAAAAGAAAAGGCAAGATGAGCGCGGTGGTTCAGAAAGAACACGTACGTGCGTTGAAAAGTATCGTAGGTCATTTTATGGCGCGGGCAGAGTGTGATGGTTGCATCATTTGTGACGGGGGGGGGCATGTATTGCTCCAGAGTGGTGCTGGAATTAGCAACCCGTTGTTGCTTGCGGCACTGGGTGCAGGTGTTTTCGGTGGGAGTAGAGAGCTGGCTCAAATGCTGGGGGAGGAAGACTTCAGTGTTGTTTTCCATCAAGGTGAACACAAGAGCATTTTTATTCGCGCTGTGAACAGCGAGATTCTGCTGGTTGTCACTTTCTCAAAACAGGATAGTGCGGGTCTTGTGAAACTGTATTCCGGACCAGCTGCGGAGAGAATTGACGCGATGTTTGAGACAATTGAGGAGGATGGGGAGCAGGTCCATCATGAAGAGAAAACATTTGTTCTGAAAACGGACGAGGCGGTCTTTAAAGCGGTTTAGAAAACGGTTTGCTTTTGAAGTTAACAAGCGGTGTCTTTTGGTGATGCTGGTGGGATGAGGTGAGATGCCTGGTGAAAGCAATAGTTTAGCGGATGTTTTGGTTGCACGCGGCGCGGTGTCCAGTGAGGATATGCAGGTCGTCGGAGCCAAGGTTACGACCGGAAATCTGCGCATTGAGAAACTGCTTGTGGAAGAAGGGGTGGTCTCCTCTTCCGATATGGTGCTGGCCATGGCTGAATACCTCAACATGATGCCAGTGTCCCTTGCCAACTTTAATGCCAGTAGCGAGATGATGGAGATGGTTCCTGCTCGTTGGCTCGATAAACTGCAGGCTGTGCCGTTGGCGCGTGTCGGCAATATCCTGACCGTTGCCTTGGGCGATCCGTTCAATATCACGGCTATTGAGACGCTCTCCACAATGACCGGGCTTGAGATTGTCCCGCTGGTGGCGCAGGAGGCGGAGGTTGTTTCTGTCCTGAAGGGGTTGGACAGTGCTCCGTCACAGGAACTGGAAAATATCTTACGCGATGTCAGT
>CAYTQP010000112.1:0-6768 GCA_964440175.1 uncultured Verrucomicrobiota bacterium | reverse complement strand
GATGGCTACATGAAAATATCTCTTGTTTTGCGACATTTTATTTTACAATCCACGGGGCAAGCCTCATCCTAACTCGTCAAATATTGGACGCAACTGATCGTATAGATCCAGAAGGGCCTGCGGAATGACCTTAACCTCAGCGAAAACCGGCATAAAATTCGTGTCCCCGTTCCAACGCGGCACGATGTGAATATGGATATGCTGCTCCAATCCCGCCCCGGCGACGCGCCCCAAATTTATCCCAACATTGAATCCGTCCGGGGCAATGGCGGTTCGCAGGGCAGTCACACACTCCCCCGTCAAATTCATCAGCTCAAGCCTCTCTCCCTCGGTAAGCTCGCTCAGTTCGCCTTTGTGACGATAGGGATAAACCATAAGATGCCCGTTGTTATATGGATAGCGATTCATAACAACACCGCAGGCATGACCTCGCTTCAGAAGCAGATTCTCGCGATCCTCGTCACTCTCCGTTATCCCGCATAGAAAACAGCCGCCGTCATTCGTACTTTTCACATATTCCAATCGCCAGGGTGCCCATATTTTTTTCATGATCTCGCCTTCATTGTTGATTCTTTCATTTCTTTTCTATATAAGCGTAAAGTTTAATGTATGTCCAAAGAATTTTTAACATTGCACGGGGAAATATTTCGAGGTTTTACGATACAATGAACACAGAAGGAAGCAACGAGAAGAGTGCAGGACAGATTCATCTGGTCTACGGCAATAACGAACTTGAGGTCTCCCAAACCGCTCGCAAACTTGTGGATCAGCTCTGCCCGCCAGACAAACAGTCTCTGGGACTGGAGACTATAATCGGATACGGCAAAAATTCTGAACAAGCTGTGGGCGCGATAAAAAACTGTATAGAATCACTGCGAACAGTAGGGTTTTTCGGAGGAGGTAAAACCGTCTGGTTGCGAGATGCCGAGTTTCTGGACATCAGTCCTGTGGCGCAGGCCGCCGTTGTGAAAGAGATGATGAGTGCCTTAACCAATATCGTTAAACATGGTCTTCCCGCTAACTGCAATCTGGTGACGAGTAGTCCGAAAGTTTACAAAAACTCTGCATTCTACAAGGCCTGCAAGGCAAACGGGAGCATACACGAACATAAACTGGCAGAAAAACTTAACCAAATCACCAAAAATGCCAGGAATACAGCCATCAGATATTTCGCCGATGCTGGACTGAATGCCAGACAGGAGGTTATCGACACATTCCTCAATCGTTGCGGAACGGATCCGCGTCAGATGTTGCAGGAGGTAGAGAAACTCTCACTCTATCTGACCGACCGCCAACAGGTCACCTCCGCCGACATAACCACTATTGTCACCCCCGCCGCTGAAGCCGCATTCTGGGACATCGGCAATGCCATTGCCAACCGCAACGCAAAAGAGGCCATTCGTCTTGTGCGGCAAGAGGCCGAAAAAGGCGGTGGCTTTATAGGCATGATTATCGGTATTGAGAGGCAGTTCCATCAGTTGATGATTCTGCGAGAGTGTATGCGTGGCAAAATATTCACACTAAACCAATCCCGCAACGGTGTCACCTGGAGCAAAAATCCGGAACATGAGGCACTTTTGAAAACTCTTTTTCCCGATGCCCGTAAAAATCCGCGCAAGATGCACCCCTTCCGCCTGGCAAAGATGGCGGAACAGGCAATGAAATATACACGTTCCGAACTAAGGAACGGACTTCACGCCATTCTTGAGACCCATGAAGCGATGGTTTCATGCTCTATTCCACGCGACACTCAACTGGAACTACTGATATTAAAGATCACTGGCTAAATAATCCGAATGAACTCAAACCCGGACAACTTTAAAATACAGAATAATGGGGAGAACGCAGATATTGCTGAAACCTATGCCGAGAAACACCCCATTCTGCAATCGGCCAACCAGATACTGCGCAGCCATCTGCGCGAACCAACAAAAACTATTCCGTTCAGATGGAGTTACTCCGTCTTCGGCGACCGCGAAATTATCGACATCAATATAATCTACCCGTTAGTGCAAGCCTGGTGTCAGCTGGATGTCACTGTCGCAGAATCCCTGCTGAAAAGCACATTTTTCCTGCAAGATAAAGACGGAACACTGGCGACCCATTATCTGCCCGATGGCACACCTCTAACGACGGAAGCACCCCGTCCGCTCCTGGCACAAGCGGTGAAAACGGTTTGGGAGGCGGGGAAGAACCGCGACTTCATCAAGGCTATTCTTCCACGTCTCTACCGTTATATCGAGTGGATATTCTATTATTTTGACCCTCAACGCAAAGGGATTCCTAAATGGCAGTCTGCCGGGGAATCACTCTTACCCAACAGCTACAGCTCGCGATGGGCAACACCGGATCTCACGATCCTGCTGATCTGCGAAATTGAAGCTCTTAAATTTCTTGAAAATGAATGCCCCGAAATACTGACAAACACGCTTGATCTGGGACCAGAGCTTAACAGGCTTAACCACGACGCGCTTGAACTTTATTTCTGGGATACAAATAAAAGCGGTGTCAGCATCAGAGACACCGTGAACGACGTGCGGATTGAGACCTCCCTGTTCTACACACTCCTGCTACCGATGGGCACGTCAATCTCTTCCGAACTGACAATTCAAGCCAAGCCCCTTCTCGATGACACCCTGAATAATCTTGGCAAGTTCGAGATCCTCGCCGCAGGCGGACGGCGCGATCTTAACAGCATATATGCGTTCCTTCTGATTGCCGCCGTCACAAATGGTGGAATGCAATTCGCGCACAGAAGATTCCTCCACCAGCTCTGGAAACTCATCGGTCATCACTTTAAGAAGAATCAGAGCTTGCCGAAACAACTTTTATTCGCACCCAATGCCGAGGAAGAACCGAATATCGCAAAGAGTTCTTCCGAAACACTGACAACTGCGGCTCTCATCAGCTATATTGGCAACATCATTCTCACTTCCGAACCCACTCCGTCACTCAGTCTGCGAACAATGCGCAGACTGAACCTGCACCCCTTGCTGGCAACGCTCACCCCTCTGGCACTGGCTGGTGTCACGATTTTAATCCTGGCAGGAATATGTGCCAAGCGCAAAACACCAGTCGCCAGCGATCTTGAAGCAGGTCTCGCCCTGGCATCTCAATACTATCACCGTGGCGACTACGAAAAGGCTTTAAACATCTGCCAGTGCTACACTGAAAACACTACCTACACAACAGCACCCCTCATTATGAAGGCCAACATTCTCGCTCATCTGGAAGAGTACGCGCAGGCTGAAAAACTTTATCGTGCGCTACTCGATAAAAATGGAGCCACTCTCTCAAGTGAACTCAATCTGGCTCTCGTTGTTTACCGGCAAGGACGACTAAAAGAGGCCATCGCTCTCTATACGGAGTTCATAAACACCTATGGACCCAATTTCCCGGAAGAATCAAAACACGCAACCCTGGCCATAAAGCTGATAAAGGAACACGGAGTAAAAAAGAGGGGGAGACAGGACACGTCAAGGAGGTCAGGGTGAGGAACCCTATAGGAAAACGTTGCCCTGCCATCCCCCAAAAAATTCACGTCACAATATACACAAGAAATCTTGTTTTGCAACTCGCTAATTGCTACTTTCTGGAAATTATTTTTAAACACACTGATTTTAGAGGTTTTAAGACATTATGAAGAGATTTATTTTCACATTTTTAACGCTGATTTTATTCCTGAACACAGGTTGTTTCAAGCAGGATGTGCGGAAATTAACGGTCTCCACGCCACAAATGGAGAACAGCGAGTGCGCGACCATAATCACAAACGCCCTGCGAATAAAAGGCATTTCAAACGTGGATTTCGATCTCGACACAAAAACAGTCGTTGTAACTTACGACAGCCTCTTCATCTCCAGTAAAAACATTGAAACAGTCATCTCTAAGTCCGGGTTCGATGCCAATAGTATTCTCGCAAACCCGTTAAGTCGCAGCAAACTGCCCGCCAAATTAAAGGAATCAAAAAGAGAGAACCCCCAAAATGACAAATAAAGCCGTCACAAAAATCGACCTTCCGGGAATAGAGAAAGTAAAGAGTGGAAAAGTACGCGAAATCTTTGATCTGGGTGACAAATTTCTCTTCGTTGCCAGCGACCGACTCTCGGCATTCGACTGTGTTTTACCAACCGGTATACCGCAAAAAGGACAGGTTCTAAATCAAATATCCGTCTGGTGGTTCAATAAAATGGCATCCCTGCTCCCCAGTCACATGATCACCGCAGACACCGCCGACTATCCCGAAAAACTGCAACCATATAAAGAACTGCTCGCAAATCGCTCAATGCTGGTTCGCAAAATGAACGTAATTCCTGTCGAATGCATCGCACGCGGATACCTCATCGGCTCCGGCTGGAAAGAGTATCAGTCCTCCGGTACAATCGGCGGACTCCCCCTCCGCGACGGCTATACAATGGCAGACAAACTCGATGAACCCATCTTCACCCCGTCCACTAAAGCCGAGCAGGGACTCCACGATGAGAATATCTCCTACGAAAAAATGCGCGATATCGTAGGTAGCGAGATGGCGGCGAAGCTTAAGGAGAAGACCCTGGCCATCTACAACGAAGCCGCAACATTCGCGCTGGGAAAAGGAATCATAATCGCCGACACCAAGTTTGAATTCGGCGTTCAGGACGGAGAACTGTTTCTCATCGATGAAGTCCTCACACCGGACAGCTCACGCTTCTGGCCGGCAAACGAATACAAGCCCGGTTCATCCCCTCTCTCGTTCGACAAACAGTACGTTCGCGACTATCTTGAAACACTCGACTGGGACAAAACCCCACCCGCCCCGGAGCTTCCAGCGGAGATTGTCCGCAAAACAACCGAAAAATACCGCGAAGCTTACCGTTTGATAACCGGGAAAATTCTGGATTGAGCCAAAACCCCTAATTGAAACATCGAAATGCAGGTGCTTGTTGACCATTTTTTGGACTACTTAACCCTTGAACGCGGGCTAAGCGCCAACACCAGAGAGGCATACGCAGCCGACCTGCACGCCTTTCTTGCCCACCTGTGCTCAAAAAAAATAGACTCCGTCAATGCCCTCACCCGCGACCACATTATCGCCTTCCTGATGACGGGGAAAAAGAGTGGATTAAAAACCAGTACCCTTTCGCGGAGGCTTGTAGCCATAAAAGTTTTTTTCCGCTATCTGGAACAGGAATCACTTGTCAGCGAGAATATCACCGATAGTATGGAAGGCCCGAAACTTTGGAAAGTGCTGCCGGAGACACTCACATTCAAAGAGGTCAACCGCCTCCTCGCCGCACCGGATATGAAGAAACGTTTCGGAATCAGAGACAAGGCTATCCTCGAAACATTCTACGCAACCGGTTTGCGCGTCTCCGAACTGGCCGCCCTCAAAATCGACAGCATCCACGCCGACGAAGGCTATCTGCGTTGTATAGGGAAAGGCCGCAAAGAACGAGTGGTTCCCATCGGCGAACACGCCCTCTCATATATCCACCGCTACACCACCGAACTTCGCGCAAAAATGACAGATGATGATAACAGGATACTGTTCCTCACAAACCGCAAGGATCAATTTAGCCGTAAAACACTCTGGGTACTCATCAGGAAATATGCCCGTCAGGCCGGCATAAACAAAAAAGTCAGCCCTCACACCCTGCGACATTCATTCGCAACCCATCTGCTCGCCAACGGTGCCCCACTGCGAGTAATTCAGGAAATGCTCGGACACGCCGATATAGCAACCACCCAAATCTACACCCATGTCGATAAGTCCCGTCTAATGTCAATCCATCAGTCATTCCATCCAAGATCATGAAAAACATCCACCGTCAACTGGAACGATCGCTCGGCTACAGATTCAAATGCAAACGCATCCTTGAAACTGCACTGATTCACCCTTCATACCGACACGAAAACAAAAGTGTCGAGGAAGATAATCAACGCCTCGAATTTCTCGGTGATGCCGCGCTGGAGATCGTGGTTGCTGAACACCTTTTTAAAAATTTCGATCTGGATGAAGGCGTAATGACCGAGATGCGCAGCAAAATAACATGCACAACCGCCCTGGCCGATCTAGCGCGATCCATTGAACTTGGTCAATATTTGATTCTCGGCAAAGGCGAGGCGAAATCCAGCGGAGCCGACCGTGACTCCAATCTCGCCGATGCACTGGAGTCCATCGCGGGAGCCGCCTTTGTGGATGGCGGACACAAGGCCGTCAAAAAAATCTTTACCAAACTCTTCCTGCCTGCGTTGGAGACCAGTAATTCCCAATATGAACACAACCCCAAGGGGGCACTTCAAGAGTTATGCCAAGAATCGGAAAACATCACCCCCATCTATCATCTCGTCATGGAGAAAGGTCCTGCCCATGCAAAACGCTTTATTGTCGAAGTGAGCATCAACGGCGTGACAAAAGGTCGGGGAACCGGCTCCAGTAAACGCTCAGCCGAAAAAATAGCCGCCCGCACAGCACTGGATAATCTCACCAGCTAACCCCGATATACCCCGGCTTTTCAATTGCAGATCGATATGAACTGCATATTCATCTTTTCCCGCATGAACTTATATCGAAAAGCCAGACATTCGCTTACTTCAACATGAAAAAACAGATCCCACCGAAACAGGTGTGGTGTGCCCGAAATTAATCCACATCAGAGGGGTTGACATCAAGCTGATACTCTGCCCCCTTCGCTGACGAGAAAATCTTTCGGTTTTCGCAGCACTGAAATCCTTAGCCCAAGTTTCTCATTTGCATGCGTAAGTCATTGGTAATCAACGATGGCATCT
>CAYTQP010000111.1:0-6839 GCA_964440175.1 uncultured Verrucomicrobiota bacterium | reverse complement strand
AGATGCCGTCGTTGATTACCAATGACTTACGCACGCAAATGAGAAACTTGGGTTAACTGCAGGGAAGCGAATCGAGATCGTACTCGAAATGACCGTCGAACGGGATTTCATTTCGGGCGAAAGTTGCGGGTAGCTCATCGAGTAGAATGATTGAGAAACGGTCGGGATGGGAGGCAATCTCACTGTGGGCGGTTAACGCGAACCGATGCCAGTAAGCGGAGTGCAGAATGCCAGATTCAAAAAGCTTATCAACCGTTTCGATGGCGGCGTAAGTTTCCGTTTTTGTCTGAGTGGGGAATCCATACATCAGGTAGGCATGCACGAGTATTCCTGCATTAGCCAGATTCTCCATAACATAGGTTGCGCCCTTAACGCTGATTCCCTTGTGCATAAGCTTTAGGGTGCGGTCACAGACGGTTTCGAGTCCGCCGGTTACAGCGATACAGCCAGCTGCGGCCATTTTACCTATCAGTTCGGAAGAGAAGCGTTTTTCGAAACGGATGTTACCCCACCAGCTTACCTGCATATTGCGCTCCAGAATTTCGTCACACACATTGGAAATCAGATCAGGCGGCAGTGATTCATCGACAAAATGGAAACCGCTGTGCCCGCTATGCGCCACCATCGACTCCATCCAGTCACATATGGTTTTGGGTTCAGCCGGATCGTAGCGGCGGATATAGTCGAGAGATGTGTCGCAGAAAGCGCAACGTGACCAGCAACATCCGTGCGCCAGCAACAGACGGTTCCATTTACCGTCCGACCAGAGGCGGGTGACAGGGTTTAGCGTCTCCATCAATCCGAAATAGCGGTCGATATGAAGTCCGTCGTAAATCGGTGCAGGCAGTGAATTGTGCGGTGTGGGGCTTTCGCCGCTGTCAAAATATTCAAGTTTGCCGTTCACATTCATCATAGTACGCACCAGCCTGTCTCTATTTCCCCCGTTCTCAGTATATTCAATGAGGCGTTGCAGGGGTCGCATGCCGCTGTCAAAGGTGATGCTGTCGATGAAGTCGAAGATCGCGGGATCCCGAAGATTTCGCAGTTCGGTGTTGATGTAGCCGCCACCGAGTGTCACGTGGATGTTTGGATATTGCCGCTTAATTCGTCGCGCAATTCGGAGTGCGCCGAACAGGCATCCGGGAAAAGGCACGGTGATGGCGGTTATGTCTGGACTGTGCCTCCGCATCTCTTCATCCGTCAATTCATCAAGCCAGCGTGTAAAGATGGTGTCACTCTCCTCGACGGTCTGTTTCATTGGCGCGAACTGTGGCAGATAAACGGCTGGTTTTTCGGCGTAGCGCGAGAATGCGAAATGAGGGTCTGCGACCGTAGCTGCGTCGGCAATATCATCGAGAAAACGGCTTGCAAGATGACGCGCCATCTCTCGCCCCGGTTGCCCGAAGGTGGCGTATAGCTGATCGGCGGCACGCCAAGCGTTTTCCAATTGTGGACCTTCCGGCAGTGTGCCACGGCGACACAAACGCAGCGCATCATCGCTGTCGAGTCCGCGCAACAGCCGCATAACACCGTTGACAGCCGCCCGGTAACGCGGAGCCTGTGTCAGAAAATATGGAGCATTCCCGGTATCCAGCGACAGCAGTTCCCGGTGCAAGATATCTATTCCGTCTGTGGAGAAAAGGCGTGACAGCAATTCCAGCGACAAATCTGTCTGTATGGCGGTGATATTGTTTGCACGTAGCCAAGCAGTCAGAAGAGGGGTTGCAGAATAAGGGGTGTTCGGCTGCAGTAGCGGGGGTGTAATCAATAAAACCTTCAATTTAAAAATGATCCACCAATCTATTTATTATCTTATTGATAAAATTAAACTTAGAGACACGGAACAGCTCTTGATCCCGCCTCTTCGCCTCTTCTCTAATTTTTTCGAATTCCAGCACGAAGTCGTCCACAGTCTTTTGCCTTGGCTCTTTCTGTTCTTCTTCACGTTTAGGTTGTTCTTTTCTCACAGTCTTGTCGTTATTCTCTCCATATTCAGGGGAGTCCATCGTGTTACCTTCTATTCACACAGTCTACAGTCATCGGTTTATATATTACTTTACGCTGATCAAGTTTAGTTAAAATTAATCTAACAGACAAGCGGATTTTTTATGAAGCGTGCAGTTTTACGCGCCGCAGGCACTGAGTACGGTGGAGAAGTGCATGTGGGAGAGGAGCCCAAAGCGTCGATCCTGACGCAGTCCGGCGCATGTGGCGGCAGGGGATGGCAGACCACAAAGGAAGCATGTCATTTTTCTCGGTGAGTTGAGGGCGGGATGTTTTTCATTTGCTAACGTGGTGATCAGGATTTTATCTTCTTCTGTGATTTTGGAGTTGGGTGGCGGTGGCAACAGAGGGATGGATTCACCTAGACAGCGGTCACAATGACCGCAATCGTTTCCCAGCGATTCGCCGAAATAGTTGAGTATTCCCCTCACGGTGCAGGTGGTTACGGATGCCAGGCGCACCACCTGTTGGATACGCTTAATATCACGTGCTTCCGATTCCTGAAAACGCTCATAGATCCGTTTAACGAGTGACTGGGGATTGGCGGGACGTTTTACAAAACAGTAGGCATGTTGCAGCCCCGCGACCTTTAATGTTATATCTCCCTGATCTTCAAAATAGTTCAATGCAGCTACCAGCCGTCCGCGTGGCTCACCCATGGCGGCGGCCGTGGCGGCGATGTCGATTGAAAACCATATTTTCGCCTTTGTCGCCATTGAAAACATTGATTTAAGGAATCGCGTGTATGTGGGATCAAGGTCTTTCATCATTTCTGCAGATGTGCGGTGTGGTTGAAATTTGTACTCATTATAAAGCATACCCGTCGATCTTATCATCCCCTCCAGTTCCAGATAAGTCAACAGCGTGGAGACGACGATCTTCCGAATATCGTAATCGGCGGACAGTGTGTAGACAGACAGGGTAAATGTATCTTTTTGATTGAGAACATATTCGATAATTTCCCGCACGGCCTCTATATCAGGGGTATTACCGTAAGAGAAATTTTCGAGCGTGGAAATGTCATCGGGACAAATCAGCAGGTCGCAGTATGATTTTTTACCGTCGCGCCCGGCGCGTCCTGACTCCTGCATATAGTTTTCCGGTGATTTCGGCATGTTATAGTGATAAACATAACGGACATCCGCTTTGTCGATTCCCATGCCGAACGCAATAGTGGCCACCACGATGGCATCCGATGATGCCATAAACCAATCCTGAACCGTATTTCTCGTGTCGCGTTTCATTCCGGCGTGGTACGCCTTGGCGGGCAGGTGGTTTTCAGAGAGAAACTCCGCCACCTGCTCAGCTGTTTTCTGGCGTGTGACATAGACGATTGTTGCACCGCGTGGGCGTGTTCGCAAACACTCAAGCAGGTGGGAGTCTCTGTGTGCGGAACTGCATGCCAGAGAGCGCATCACAAGATTTGGACGGTGAAAACCGGTGTTGACATGGGCTTCGGGAGTAATTGAAAAACTGCGGCAGATGTTGTCCGCGACGGTGGCGGTGGCGGTGGCAGTTAGAGCCAGAACCCGTTCTACGCGCAGATCGCGTGCCAGTGATGCCAGTTTTAGATAGTCGGGTCGGAAGTTGTGCCCCCATTCCGAAATACAGTGCGCTTCATCAATCACCATCAGGCTGATTTTTGAGCGTTGCAGGCGTTGAACAAAGCGTTCACTGGCAAACCGTTCCGGGGAAACGTAGAGAATTTTCAGACGATCGTTCCAGAGATCATTCAGGACTCTGCACGCCTCCGCAGAGGAGAGGCTGGAGTCCAGTCGCGCTGCGTGAATACCTTTGTTTGCAAGAAAGTCGATTTGATCTTTCATAAGCGCGATCAGCGGGGAGACCACCAAAGTCATTCCATCCAGTATCAATGCTGGAAGCTGGAAGCAGAGACTCTTTCCTCCGCCAGTGGGAAATACGGCCAGTGCCGAGTTTCCCGCCAGAAGCTGTTCTACAATCTTGCGCTGTCCCTTCAAAAAGTCATCAAACCCAAAGACATCTTTCAGCAATTTATCAATCGAAATTTTATCCATTGGTTTTGATGTGCCTGCCGTCATGATAGGGCCCTTTCTCTGTTCGTTTAGTATGGCAACTACTCACTACAAGGGATCTAAACCATACTGTTCTGCGCAAAAGCGAAAAAATTAGAATTAAACTATTTCGCAATCGTCCGGTTGTCGAACCGGTTGCTACTCTGCCGGGGTTGGGGTTTGGTTTCTCCGTTCATCTTTATTTTTATCAAAAAACTGTTGGTGAAGGTGGTTTTTGACTACGTCGAGACCGTCTTTGTATTTTGCGGAGATGAGCAGGGGTATTTCGCCAGTGCGTTCTTTAAACTCTTCAAGATTGTCGCCAGCTTCCGGCAGGTCCATCTTATTGGCGACGATAAGATAGTCGCGGGAGGGAAGATCCTTGCGGTAGAGATGCAATTCTTCGCGCAGATGCAGGTAGTCACCAGCGGGATCGCGGCAGTCGGTGCCGGCCATATCGATGACGAATAGTAAGAAGCGGGTGCGTTCGATATGACGCAGAAAGTTGTGTCCCAGACCGATCCCCTTGTGCGCCCCATCTATTAGACCCGGTATATCGGCTATGCGCAGGGACTCATAATCATTGAAGTTGAGTGTCCCCATAATCGGGTTCAGTGTGGTGAAAGGATATGGCGCAATTTTCGGATGGGCATGACTAAGCCCGGCGAGGAGTGTTGATTTTCCAGCGTTCGGATAACCAACCAGCCCGACATCGGAGATGGTCTTCAGTATCAGCCAGACCACAATCTCCTCGCCATCTGTGCCGGGAGTGAACTCGCGCGGGGTTTGGTGCGAAGCGGTTTTGAAGTGAACATTTCCGATCCCGCCTTTGCCTCCTTTGGCGATAATCAGCTCCTCACCCTCTTCAAGCACTTCTCCGATAAACTCTCCGCTTTCGGAGTGAATCTCTGTTCCCGGAGGTACTGATAAAACGTTGTCTTGTCCGTTGCGTCCGTGGCATTGCGCCCCGCGTCCCGCTCCGCCGTGTTCCGCCTTTTGCATGGGTCTGTAATAGAGGGATATCAGCGAGTCTACATTGGGTGCGGCTTTTATTATGACGTGTCCGCCCCGAGCACCGTCGCCGCCGTCTGGGCCACCACGCGGCACATATTTTTCACGCCTGAAAGAGACACAGCCGTTACCGCCGTCGCCAGCCTTGGCGTGCAGTCTGACGCGATCTATAAATTTTGATGATCTCATTGCGGTGCTTTCCCGTGTTGGCGCGGTTATCCGGTTTCTAATGACAGCGCGTTTCGTCGGCGGTGGCAAAAAAGGTGAACCGTGTCGGCTCACCTTTTTATGATCATCAGATGCTGGCGGTTATCCAGTCGCTGTTTCCAAAACTCTGACGCGGCGATTGCGCTTGTCCCACTCGACGATTCCGTCTTTCACCGCAAAAAGTGTGAAATCTCGACCCATTTTAACGTTTTCACCAGCACGGAATTTCGTTCCCCGCTGACGTATCAGGATGTTGCCGGATACTACGGTCTGACCGGCAAATTTCTTAACGCCAAAATTCTGAGCCTTGCTGTCGCGTCCGTTTCGGCTTGTTCCTTGTCCCTTTTTATGTGACATAATAATTCCTCCAGTAACAGCTACGCGCTGATGTTTGTTATTTTAAGACGGGTTAACTCCTGACGGTGTCCGACTTTGCGGCGATATCCCTTGCGGCGTTTCTTTTTGAATGCCACAACCTTTTGACCGCGCTTGTGGGTGATCACTTCCGCCTCAACAATGGCTGTTTCAACAGTCGGTGTGCCCACAGTCAGCTCTTTGCCGTCTGACACGGCCAAGACGTTGTCAAATTTAACAATGGAACCCTCTTCTGCTTTCAGGCGTTCAACATCAAATTCATTTCCGGTTTCGACCTTATACTGTTTTCCACCAGTTTCAAATATTGCGTATGCTTCCATAACTCTATCTCTCGGTTTTTGTATAAACTACTTTTGCTTTCTAAAAAGTCGGCGCACATTACCGCACAACGTCCAAACTGTCAACCCTTGACAGTCGCCTTTTTTGGGTCGCGTCTAATTTTTTGAACGAATTACGGAAAAGATCCGATCCGTCAGTTCGGACTGAGGAATAGTTCTGTTTTAGAGATGTTGGCTTAATCTATAATGCGTTCCCATTTATCTGAGGTGAGATTTTTGAACCAGCGGGGATTATCGCTTCCCTTCAGATACCACAGCCACGAATTATCGGAGAAGCGGTAGAGATATGGATACTGTGTTCTAGTGGTCCAGAGCCACCCCATATCCAATGTGTAGATATACACGCTACCCGGGTTGCTGACGGGAGCGACATAAATGAATCCGTGTTCGTTATGGTTGTACCAGTCATTATGGAGAGGGGCGTAATAGTCGATCCAGGGGAGCTGTCTCCATCCGCTGCCGACATCTGTGTAACCGGCATCCCAGGAACTTGGAACGCCGTATAAAATTTGCACCGAACCGCTCTTCTTATTGTCAATCTCATCGCCGGGAACACCGATGGCGAGGTCATCGGCACCGTCGTTATTGAAATCCCCAGCCGCCAGAGCTTGACCGAAGTAATCATTGGCTGAGGGCGATCCGGCAACACTGGACATGGATTGATCCCAGTGCTGATCATCATCGGAAGCGGTTAGTCCGGGTCCCGTGAAACCGTGTATCTCATATATCATGCCAGCGTTGGAAGTTGTTCCCACATCCTTGTAGGGTATTCCAACAATCAGATCGTCACAACCGTCACCGTCAAAATTCCCTGATACTAGAGTGGAGCCGAAAAAATCTTCGTTCTCACATTTGTAATCCACTCCATCAA
>CAYTQP010000110.1:0-7150 GCA_964440175.1 uncultured Verrucomicrobiota bacterium | reverse complement strand
TTCCCGCCAAGCCTCTAAAATGCCATTAGGCACTACATTTGGACTCTCCCAAAAAGAAGTTATTGGTAATCACGACTTGCAACTATTGACTCCTCGAATATTGCCGAAAAAAGATGCTTTTTAGTGTTAAAAATTGTTTTTTTGAGAAAGACGGGATAAGAGAGAGATCACATTGAGTTTTAACAAAAAACGGGATACACCCGTTTCGGACATTGGACAGGCGTTTGTCCTGACGTTGGACAACCGTTTACCCCGGTCGCAGTTCAGTAGCCTGGCTCAAGACCCCGACGGGTTTGCCCTGCTGATGGGCGCAGATTGTCAAGCTCATACATCTTCACTGTCTGTATCTTTTCCGTGAAACGGGCTGACCTCACCGAGGAGTCTTTTGGGCACCCGCGCTCTCATATCAACATGCCCATCCTGATAGTCGGCATGGAGGATGTTGGCACTTGCATGCAAACGTGCGATCAAGGCACCTTCAGACAGCGGAATACGCAACTTAAGTTCCGTGTTGCGGTGTTTTAGAGCGTCCGCCAGCGCGTGGAAAAACTCCTCCACTCCGTCTCCGCGTCGCGCCGACATCCATACGCAACGTCCGAAACGCTTCTCAAGCACCTTGCAGTGCGCCATTGCCTTCGCGTTGTCAATCTTGTTCAAAACCACAAGCACCGGCTTCTCGTCGGCACTTATCTCGCGCAAGACGTCATTCACTGCATCTATCTGTGAATCAACCTCGGGATGAGCGGCATCGACAACATGCACAAGCAAATCGGCCTCGGAGACCTCTTCGAGCGTGGCCTTGAACGATTCAATCAGACCGTGAGGAAGCTTGCGTATGAAACCCACCGTGTCGGTTATGAGCGCGTATTGGTTGTTGGGGAGTTTAACTCGGCGCGTGGTGGGGTCGAGTGTCGCGAAGAGTTTGTCATACGCCTCAACATCCGCGCCGGCTATCTGGTTGAGAAGCGTGGATTTGCCCGCGTTTGTGTAGCCGACCAGCGAGACCAGCGCCCAGCCGTGCCTGCGGCGACCCTTGCGTTGCTCCGCCCTGCGTCTGCGCACCTGCTCCAGCTCGGTGCGCAATCGGTCGATACGTTCCTCAATGCGACGGCGGTCAACCTCGATCTGTTGCTCTCCAGGTCCCCGCAATCCTATGCCACCTTTCTGACGTTCGAGGTGGGTCCACATTCTGCGCAAGCGCGGAAGCGTGTATTTCATCTGTGCCAACTCTATCTGAAGTCGTCCGGCACGGGTAGCAGCGTGGCGGGCGAAAATATCGAGAATCAGCTGGGTGCGATCGAGCACTTTCACGCCGATTTTTTTTTCGAGATTGCGACCCTGCGCGGGCGAGAGGTCATCGTCAAATATGACGGTATCGATCTCTTCCTCCTCCACCTGCTCGCCAATAATCGAGGCCTGCCCTTCGCCTATGAAATAGCCTGGATGGGGCTTGTCGCGACGTAACACCACTTGTCCAGCAACCTCCGCACCGGCAGTCCATGCCAGCCGCGAGAGTTCGCTAAGGTGTTCCTTAACCTCCCAGAGACGATCTCCGCGCTGATAGAGTCCAACGAGGAAGACTTTTTCCGGTGCACGACTAAAATCTAAGTCGGGTTCGCCCATTCTCTCTCCATAGTTTTTCGACCTGTTCCGCAATCGTATCGACGTCCATACCGTCCTCAACATCGACCCAATCGACCTGCTCCTGATTCCGAAACCAGGTCATCTGGCTCTTTGCTAAACGTCGCGTACGAACACATATTCGTTCACGAGCTGTCACCCAGTCCATCTCACCGTCCAGAACTGCAATCGCCTCTTTGTAACCGATCGCCTGACGCGCAGTACGCGATAGCGGGGATAGGGTCATCAATTGGCGGGTTTCATCCAGCAGTCCTGACTCGTACATCTTATCGACTCGCTCCTCAATTCGCTTTATCAGCAGTTCACGCGAAAGACGCAATCCGACAAGGCGTGGAGACAGATGATCTCCCCAGCTACGTCTCGACGCGCCAGTGCTCTCAAGCGCACGCACAAGGCGGCGCGAGTTTCCTTTGTCCTTCACATCTTCATAAGCACAGGGGGCGCGAACGCGCACAAATTCACGCAATGCCTCAATCCCCTGCTTCTGCAAAACCTCTTCCGCCTTCCGCCGCAGGGCGGGATTCGGCATGCCGGCATCATCGAACCCACGGGTGAGGGTCTTCACGTAAAGACCGGTGCCACCAACAACTATCAATGGCATGCCATTTAGTGCCTCCACACTTCGTCGTGCGTGTTTGATGTAGAGCGCAAGGTTGAAATCTTCATTTGAATCGACAAGATTAACGCCACTATAACGAAAATGCTTAAGCTCTGCGGGGGTGGGTTTTGCCGTACCCACATCCATTCCTCTATAGACCAGCATAGAGTCAGCGGACAGTATGGATGATGCCTCTTTTCCTGCCAGGGCGTGCGCCACCACCGTCTTCCCCGCCGCAGTAGGACCTACCAGAAAACAGGCTGAACAGCAGACGCTCAAAGCTCCGGAGATTCCTCCTTTTTCTCTTTTCCATTTTCACGCAGTGGGTGACTGGTGAGCCAAAATGATGAGAGTATGTATATGCCAACCCCGATGCATATCGCCGCGTCGGCAATGTTAAAGGACGGCCAAGAGTGTCCGTTTACATGAAAATCGAGGAAGTCGGTGACATAGCCGAGGCGCAGGCGATCAATAAGATTGCCGGTAATCCCGCCAATCAGGCAGGCAAACGCCACCTTATGCTCATTCACATTCGACAGGAAACTGCGCCGAAATACTATCATCAAAATCAGAACAACGATGGAGAGCAATCCGAGCCAGATGTTATGCCCACTCAGTAACCCCCAGGCAGCACCGGTATTGCGAAGATATGTGAGATTGAAGAAGCCGTCAATCATCACTCGCGACTCCGAGAGACCGAAAGAGAGGCGAATCATGTATTTTGTTATTTGATCCGATGCAGTAATAAAAACAGCGAGAATCAATACAAGCATATAACGCCTCAAGTTTCAGGTTATGTCCGAACACTTACGAATTTTGAATATTGCGGCATCACGCCACCAACGGGGAACGGCACATCTGCTATCTTCGCCTGCCGCGACCAGTCATGCCCTGCTGCTCCATCTCCATCTTGGCAGCCACGGAATAACGGGCATATGGAATTACCTGCAAGCGCTCTTTTTCAATAAAATTCCCGCTCATCTCGCAAACACCATACGTCCCGTCCTCTACCCGTTGCAGTGCCTCATCAATCTCGTAAACAACATCCTGCTCAGTACTCATAAGACTCAACGCAAACTCACGATCAAAGTTCACCGCCCCCTGATCAGCCGCGTCACCGCCATTGCGCTCAATATCGCGATGAGATGATGATGCGCTGTTCACGTTGTCACCAGACAAAAAAGCTATCTCTTCCACAATCCTGTCACGCAATTCCCACAAAAGGTTCTTATACTTCTTTAGTTCCGCTTTTGTGAGACTTTTCTTCTTTGTGTCGCCATCCACATCCGCGCTGACCTTAGACTCTTTTTTCACTGCCGCCATTATTTAAATCCTCTAACATTTATGCGTTTACGCTGTATTAACTTTTAGTTTCTTTAAATTGAACCGAGGGGTTTACCATAAACTCAGGTCTACTGTCAACAATGTCGTTTAGCTTTTCTCAAGGGAGATAGAACACACTTCTCCGTTTAAATCCCACTGCTCCATATTTTGTTCCGGCTCATCCTTCAAACACAGTTCAACGCAAAGTGTCTCCTCTTCGATATATTCGCTGTGAGCATCGACCGCTAGACGCACAGCGTCTGTTCCTGAATATCTCACAACTATGCGCTGAGTGACCTCAAAGTCAGCCGCCTTGCGCATACTTTGTATCTTGTTCACCAGCTCGCGTGCCAAGCCCTCACTCGCCAGCTCCTCATTCAGCTCCACCTCCAGAGCGACGATGAGCGCGTCCTCCGACATGACCGCAAGTCCATCTTTCGGCACACGCTCAATCACCAGATCGGCGGCGGCAATATCAAAGCTCACGCCATCAATATCAAGATTCACGCTCCCTCCGTCCTGCAACGCATCCAACTCCTCTGTTCCAAGCGACTGAACCGCACCCGATGCCAGTTTCACTTTCGAACCCAGCCTTGGTCCGAGGACGCGGAAGTTCGGTTTTGCAGAGAGGTTAGCCAGGGCTGTCTCCTTCCCGCTGAACCAGACCTCTTTTATGTTCAGCTCATCCTTAATCAGATCGGTCAGTTCAGAAACTCCACTGAGACATACGACATCCTTGCAGACAACGTGCAATCCTCTGAGTGGCTGACGTACCTTGAGGTTATACTCTGAGCGCAAACGGCGGCCCATCCCCACCACCGTCATAACATCACGCATCTGTCGCTCCAGCTTTGTATTACGTCGGGAACCATCGCTCACGGGATAGTCGCAGAGATGCACCGACTCTGGCATATCACCACTGCGCAGATTGCGATAAATCGCCTCACTTATGAACGGCATAAACGGCGCGGCTATCTTGCAAAGTCGCATAAGAACGGAATAAAGTGTCTCATAAGCACGCTGCTTGTCTATGTCGTCACTGGATTTCCAGAAACGGCGGCGACTACGGCGAATGTACCAATTGGTGAGATCCTCCAGAAAGCGCACCAGCGGACGCACTGCCTTCTGCAGGTTGTACGCATCCATCCCATCCACAACGTCTTGCGTCAGGCGGTCGAGGGAACTCATTATCCAGCGATCCAGCAAATTGTCGTCACTGGCATCCGCCGCTGTCGCGCCAGGCATCCAACCATCGACTCGCGCATAGGTGACAAAGAACACATAGGCGTTCCACCACGGTATCAGAAGATGCCGAAGCGCATGCTTAACGCCCTCCTCACTGAAACATAGATCCTCGGCGCGAACAACCGGAGAATTGATCAGATACAGTCGTAATGCGTCGGCACCATAGCTGTTTAGCACCTTCATCGGGTCGGGATAATTCTTCAGCCGTTTACTCATCTTGCAACCGTCAGAGGCCAGTATAAGCCCGTTTACAATCACATTTTTGTAGCAACTCTTGCCGAACACGGCTGTTGAGAGGATCAACATCGTGTAAAACCAGCCACGGGTCTGATCAAGCCCCTCCGCGATAAAGTCAGCGGGAAAGAACTCCTCCAGCTCATCCTTACGCTCAAACGGATAGTGTTGCTGGGCATACGGCATCGCTCCAGATTCAAACCAGCAGTCGAGCACCTCGGGTGTACGCCGATAGGTCTTGCCATCCTTTTCAAAGCTTATCTCATCGACAATATGCTTGTGCAGATCGGTGACGCGCTGACCGGAGAGACGATACAACTCATCAATTGAACCAACGCATATCTGATCGGCTCCATCCTCGGATATCCAGACAGGAATACAGGAACCCCAGTATCTGTTTCTGCTGATATTCCAGTCTTTGGCATCCTTGATCCAGTTCCCAAAGCGCTTCTCTCCAACATAGTCCGGCATCCAGTATATCTTATCATTGTTTGTGACCAGTTCTTCGCGCATATCCTCAACCCGAACATACCACGCATCGATAGCGCGATAGATGAGCGGCGTTTCGGTGCGCTCGCAAAAAGGATAGCTGTGAACTATCGTCGTATGACGAATAATCTTGCCATCATCTTTTAAACGCCTGATGATGGACTTGTCGGCATCCTTGCAGAACACTCCGGCGTACTCCGGCGCATCAGAGGTGAACGCACAGTTGTCATCCAGCAGGTCGGCAATCTCAATCCCCGCCGCTGTGCAAACGCGGAAGTCGTCCTCTCCATACGCCGGAGCCATATGCACAATGCCGGTGCCTTCATCGGTTGTGACAAAGTCGTCCACAAGCACCCTGAACGCATTGTCGCGATCTTTAAAATACGGAAAGATCGGCTCATATGTCCAGTCCCTCAACTCCTC
Source organism: uncultured Verrucomicrobiota bacterium (assembly GCA_964440175.1). Lineage (GTDB taxonomy): Bacteria > Verrucomicrobiota > Kiritimatiellia > CAYTQP01 > CAYTQP01 > CAYTQP01. The sequence continues at coordinate 1,197 of CAYTQP010000110.1, read as the reverse complement.
GCCCTTCATGGCGGCAACAACCTCATACCGTTCATCATCCCCGCAGTATTCAGACATCCGCCCTGCGGTAAGAACATAAACGGCATCGTCCTTCTTATCCTTCACGCAGAGATAATCGATATCCGGCCCCACGCAGAGTGCCAAATTGCCGGGCAACGTCCACGGGGTTGTGGTCCATATCAGCGCATAACAGTCGCCCATCTCCATTATCCCGTCAGATGCCGATGTCAGCTTAACCCGTACGGTAACTGCCGGATCCTGAACATCCTTATAGTTGCTACCCGCTTCAAAATTGGAAAGTGGCGTCGTCAGCTTCCAACTGTACGGCATGATGCGATAAGATTTATATATACGCCCCTGATCCCAGAGCTGTTTGAACAACCACCAGATCGTCTCCATAAAGGGTGTATCCATCGTCTTGTAGTCGTTGTCAAAATCCACCCAGCGCCCCATGCGGGTCACGGTGCGCCGCCACTCCTCCACATAGGTTTGAACCATTGAACGACATTTCTCATTGAAGACATCAACCCCCGCCTCCTTTATGGCGGCTGTGCCGGAGAGCTTCAGAGCATCCTGTGCAAGTGCCTCGATCGGCAGTCCATGACAATCCCAACCGAAACGACGTTCAACATAAGCACCGCGCATTGTCTGATAGCGCGGGATTATATCTTTGATCGTCCCCGCCAAAAGATGCCCATAGTGCGGCAAGCCTGTCGCGAACGGCGGACCATCGTAGAAAACATAGCACTCCCCATCCGCACGTTGCGCCAAAGACCTTTCAAAAATCCCTTCTTTCGCCCAAAACGCGAGCATCCGCTCCTCTTGCTCGACAAAATTTACTCTATTAGAAACCGCTTCAAACATTGGATAGCCCCTGTCTTCAAAATCTCAAAAAAATGGCAGTCACTTTAGTTTTATTTCCATCAGAAGTCCAGAGTCAACCTAAACTATTCCAATGAATGGTGAGGCATGAAGATAACGAAGAGAACGGCGGTAGCGTTGACCAACCCCTGCCAATTCACGCTTACAAGCCCGATTGGAGAAACATTGGGCTGAACGCACAACACTACAGCCCGGAACCAGAAACGTCCACGTTCAGAAACCCCGACCCACCGCATGTTCGTCCCTCACCTACGGCACGAACAAACACTTCTGCCCTGCTCACCGTTAACTTGATGGAGAACAAGCCCGGAAGCC
>CAYTQP010000109.1:0-7374 GCA_964440175.1 uncultured Verrucomicrobiota bacterium | reverse complement strand
TTTCACCCCAAAGACCCCGCGCGTTATAAAACTCATCCCACTTTGCCCTCAATCCTCGCGAAATCGCAAACCAGAGTTCACGGGAATGCCAGTATTAATCCGGAATCCTGTTATTCACCTGTCCCTGCGCAGTTCGTACGCCACCAGTATCCGCAAAAAGTTTTTCGTGATATACCCACCCTCCATCCAGCTCTGTTCTTTTAGTGCCGACAACGTTGTTAGTTGCCAAAATTCCAACATATAAGCAGAATTGTCCAATACGTGAACAATCTTTTGAACCAATTGTCCGAACCTTGGATAATCGCTCTATTGATCAGGTTCCGCGAGGGAGAAAAAGTCATGATGTCAGCCCCTCAAATTCGAATTGTTTTGAGGGGCAAGGGTCGTGCTCCTTCATCCCCACATGTCCGGCACTATCGAACGGTACCGTTCTGGTAGAATGGCAGATCCACAACTTTCGCTGTCAAGTCACGTCTGCCAGTTCCGATCTCGAACTCGCGTCCAGTTTCTATAGCCGGCGCGTCAACATAAGCGAGTGCCACAGCCACACCAAGACTCGGTGCCAACGAGCCGCTTGTCACTTCACCCACCTCTTCACCGGCAAAGAAAACCTTGTCGTGCGGGCGTGCCGCCCGGCGGGTGCTGAGTCGCAACGCCGTGAGATATTGCGTGCAACCGTCGTTCAAATCGCGGTCAACGGCAGCTCGACCGATAAAATCCTTCTTTTTGCCAATAAACATGCCGCGAGCGCAAGCAACTGGTGTCCGTTCTTCCGAGAGGTCGCTACCGTAAAGCGGATAGCCCATCTCAAACCGGAGCGTGTCACGGGCTCCCAGCCCCGCCGGCTTGATGCCGCCTGTTTCGAGCAAACGATCCCAGAGAACCTCGGTCTTCTCAACCGGCAGATACAACTCATACCCCCACTCACCAGTGTAACCGGTGCGACTCAGGAATACGTCAATCCCGTCAATCTCAATATTTACGGCACGGAAAAACCCCAGTTCGGGAACATCAATCCCGAAAGTCAGCTCCAGTAACTCTCGCGATTTGGGTCCCTGAACATCGAACTTTCCGATCTGCTCAGTGCGGTCCGTGAATAATGTGCCGATGGAGAGATGCTTTTGTATCCAGGCTCTATCCTTTGCAAGCGTACCTGCATTGACTATCAGCCAGTAACGGTCGTCATCGAGCCGGTAACAGGTCAGGTCGTCCAAAACCCCTCCCTCCTCGTTGAGCATATAGCCATAGCGGCACTGTCCTATACCGAGCGAGGGTATATTTTGCGTGAGCAATCGCTCCAGATCGGACTCCGCAGTTTTCCCTCTCAATTCGAACTCACCCATGTGGCAGGTGTCAAAAATGGATGCCACCGTTCTGGTGTGCTCATGCTCAGCAATGATTCCCTCATACTGCAAAGGCATATCCCATCCTCCAAACTCTACCATGCGTGCGCCGCGTCTTCTGTGATTAGAATTTAATATTGTCGATTTCATAAAACTCTCCAGTTTACATGCAAAACTGGCGACAATGTATCAGTTTTCCGGAGCATGTCAACAATATGCAGTCTGTTCGCTTTTCCTCTAGACCTGCCATGCTCGTTCGTATAAAGTAGGTGGAATGTGAAATATGGATGTAATCCGGGTAGTATTATATGATTGAAAAAGTTGATAAAAAGTTGTGGAGCAACCTGTATCGCGCAATGGTAAGTTCCCGCAAAAGTGAGGAATTAGAGAAAGCACTGGCACAACAGGCGGAGATATTCTTCTACGTGCCTGGAGCCGGACACGAGGTCTCTGCCGTTCTAGCACCGCACCTTCTGGCGGATGACTGGTTGCATCTCCACTACCGGGATCGTGCGCTGGCGCTGGCACGCGGGGTTTCCCTCGAATCGTTCCTTTACACCGCACTCGGCAAGAATGAGTCCAGCTCTGGCGGGCGGCGTATGCCGGGCTTTGTCAGCGACCCGAACCTCAACATACTGAGCGGCGCAACAGTTGTTGGTAACAGTGCCCTCCAGTCTGCGGGAGTTGCCGCCGCCGTGAAAGAACATGCGAACAACCCTCTGGTTCTCTGCTCGGTGGGTGACGGAACAACGCAACAAGGCGAGTTTATGGAGGCCATCGCCGAGACGGTGCGCTCAAAACTTCCGGTTCTGTTCCTGATCGAAAACAACAATTTTGCCCTCTCGACACCAACCCGGGGAAACACATTCTTCTCGACACCGGACGGCGATGTCGATACATTTTTCGGGCTTCCAATCCAACGCGTAAACGGACTTGACGCTATGACCGCCTACGAAACTCTGGGCGGAATCGTGGCGGACATCCGCACAAAACGCACACCACAAATTGTGCTTTTCGAGGTTGAACGCCTATCCAGTCACACAAACGCGGACGATGAATCTGTTTATCGCAACGCGGATGAGATTAAACGCCTGCGCGAAAAGTGCGACCCGGTGAAAAATCTGCGGGCAACCCTTCTCGAGTCCGGCTTCACCGAAGCGGAACTGCTTGAGATTGAAGATAATGCTGAGCGAGCAATACACGCCGCGCTGGAAAAGGCGCGTGCAGGCACTGAACCCGCGCCGGAGTACGGTGCAAAGAGACCCCTGCCTGCACGTCTGAACGACCCCGAATCGGAGTATCGCAGCAGCGGTAGCGGCTCTTTGACAATGCTGGAGTCCATGCGTGCTGTACTTGAACTACGGCTTGCCGGCAACGACAAAGTTACTCTGTATGGCGAAGATATCGAAGACCCCAAAGGGGATGTGTTCGGACTCACGCAAGGGCTGAGTTCCAAATTTCCACTGCAGGTGAAAAACTCAGCACTCTCCGAATCCACCATCGTCGGCACCGCCATAGGGCGTGCGCTAACCGGTGAACGCCCCGTGGCCCTCCTGCAGTTTGCGGACTTCATGCCACTGGCATACAACCAGCTTATCTCGGAACTTGGCAGCCTCTTCTGGCGTACAAAAGGCGAATGGAACGCACCCGTAATTGTGATGGCCATCTGCGGCGCGTACCGCCCCGGACTGGGACCATTTCACGCCCAAACCCCCGACTCCGCAATCGCCCACATACCGGGAATAGACCTTTTTATGCCTTCGACTGCCACCGATGCCGCAGGGATGCTGAACGCCGCGTTCGAGTCCGATCGCCCATCCGTCTTCCTTTATCCTAAGAATCTTATCAATGATCGCGATATTATGACGACACCTGATGTGGCGCGGCAGTTTGTACCCATCGGACGTGCCCGTACGGTGCGAACAGGCAACGACATAACGCTGGTTAGCTGGGGAGGAACAATGCCGCTCTGCGAAAAAGCCGCCGCCGCCCTCGAAGATGCCGACATCTCCGCAGAAGTCATAGATTTGCGCTCACTCTTTCCCTGGGATGCGGACGCTGTGATCGCCTCCGCAGAGAAGACCGACAACCTTGTTGTTATTCACGAAGACAACCGCACCTGCGGTATCGGCGGCGAGATTCTGGCGACGATAGCCGAACGTTGCGGTTCACGCGTGAATGTGACACGGGTGACCCGTAGCGACACCTACGTGCCATACCATTTCGGCACACAGATGGAGGTTCTGCCCAGCTTCAAATCGCTACTCGAAAAGATCGCTCAGATGCTGAAACTCAAGATAACCTGGCGCGAGCGCCTGCAAGCCAAAGCCGGAATGGTCACCATTAACGCCATCGGCTCAAGCCCATCGGACGAAACCATCCATATTATCGAACTGCACGTTGACGAAGGCGACACGATAGCCGAAGGCGACCTGCTGGCATCTGTCGAGGCCGATAAAGCCACAATGGACATCTCATCCCCAGTCGCAGGAACTGTCGAAAAACTATTCGCTCAGGAAGGCGACAGCCTGCGCGTCGGAGCCCCACTCATCGAGATCGCCGCTGAATCCGCATCCATTCGAATGTCATCGGGGATTCACGATCCAGGTCTTCCCGTCATAGAAAAACGCGAGCCGAACATCAGCAAAACGCTCGTCGCCTCATCCACTCGTATCGCTGGAAAACCAGTGCTCATAAACTCCATCTGCTCCACCGTCGGCTCCCGCAGAATGCACAACGACGAATTTTTGGACAACTTCCCCGACTGGAGTTCAGAGGACGTTAAAAAGAGAACAGGCATAGAACAACGCTACTGGATCGGAGAGGGCGAATCCGCCCTGACTCTCGCCGTGAGTGCCTGCAAAAAGCTACTCAAACAACAACAACTCGATGTCTCCAATCTGGACATGATCATCTGCGCCACAGGAACGCCCCCGTCGGCAATGACCCCCTCACTGGCGTGCAGGATACTGAAAGAGCTGAGTCCCGAAACCGGAGAGACGCTTGTGCAGGCCTACGACATAAACGCCGCCTGCACCGGCTGGCTCTACGCCCTGCAGACCGCCTACGACACACTCAAATACGATGCCCGTCGCAAAATAATGGTGGTCACCACCGAGACACTTTCTCCCATTCTGGACAGAACCGACCCTGAAACCGCTTTCATTTTTGGAGACGCATCAACCGCAACCCTGCTTTCGTGCGAACACAGGGAAAGCAATATTCAGGCTCGCCTGCACCGCCCGGTACTCTCGGCGATGGGCGTTGAGGAAGATGTCCTGCGCGTACCGTTTATGAACAGCGGCGAGTTTGTGGGAATGAAAGGCATGCAGGTATTCCGTGTCGCGGTGCGCAAAATGGTCGCTATGCTCCAAAACGCCTGCACCGCCGAAAATGTCGCCATTGATGATCTCGACATGATCGTTACACATCAGGCCAATGAACGTATAATCGATGCCGCACGCAAAATGATAAAGTTCAAAGAGGAACGCGTCTTCAACCAAATGCGAAACTTTGGAAACACCTCGTCGAACACCATTCCCATAGCCCTGCAAACCGTGATTCCCGCACAAAAACCGAGCGGCAAGGTCGGTCTGACAGCCTTCGGTGGCGGCTACACATTCGGTGCCGCCGTGATTGAGGTTATTTAACCCCGAATTCGGCAGTTGACGTGGATACAAATGTGCTATTCTTTCGTTCACAACGAGTTACACGCCAACGAAGACGTGCCTATTAACGCATAGAGCCCCATACACAGCTCGTTGTGAGCAAAATTATTGTGCATATACGCTGGATTCAACTACCGAATTCAGGTTAGATTTAGCGACATCAGCAAGATTGTGAAAAAGAGAACTGCAATTTAAAAACGGAGCAGAACATGGTGTATCAGGACGAAATAGAAATTCAGACAAGCGGGCACAAGGATATGCACAACATCACCACCGCTGTCGCTGAATGCGTGAAGAATTCCGGGATTACAAGCGGTATTGTCAACATCTTCAATATCGGCAGCACCGCCATTATAGGCACAATTGAATACGAAGCCGGTCTTGAGCACGACCTTCCCGAACTGCTGGACAAGCTTGCGCCTCCCAGCCGCACTTACGGTCACGAGCAGGCCTGGCACGACGGTAACGGTCACTCACACCTGCAGGCATCAATGATGGGGCCCGGCATCACTGTGCCGTTCAACAACAGCCACCTCCTGCTAGGCACATGGCAACAGATATTCCACCTCGAATGCGACATCAAACCGCGTAAACGCACACTCATTTTAACCGTTATTGGTTAATAAATTTCGGCTTCAGAAAAAAAGAGGTTTTTTCATCTGGAAAATTGCTTTCGTTTCATTATATTGCGACACATCTTTTTTTGCAAAACAGAGAAGATGCGGCGCGGTGGCCAAGTGGTAAGGCAGTGGTTTGCAAAACCTCTATTCACCGGTTCGAATCCGGTCCGCGCCTCCATTTTAGTGAGTTCAACGCTTTTTACTGAAAGCTTGTATGTTAAACTTTAAAAAAAGGTACTAAATTATGAATATCCCCGAAAACCTCCTGTACACAGAGACACATGAATGGATCCACGCTGAAGACAATATCGCCACTGTCGGCATTTCGGACTTCGCACAACAACAACTTGGCGACATCACTTTCGTGGAACTGCCGGAGGTTGGCGACGAATTCGCCCCAAACGACGAGATAGCCGTTGTGGAATCGGTCAAAGCTGCTTCTGACATTTACTCCCCACTGTCTGGCAAGGTTGTCGAGGTGAATAAAGAACTCGATAGCACCCCTGAGCTTGTAAATTCTGACCCGTACATTAAAGGCTGGCTTTTTAAAATAGAGATATCCGACCAGGATGAACTGGCATCACTGATGAGCGGCAAAGAGTACGAGACTAAACAGTAATCACCTCAAACTCAAACTGTTCCCTTTTATTATGAAGGCGCAAGCGGTCTTTTTTGATAAACCCGTCGCTTATGGGCGGGCAGTGAAGTTGCAGATGCGCGTTCATGCCGCACGCCTGAACGACAAAATCCCCGACACCATCCTTTTCATGCGGCACACACCCGTGGTGACGCTTGGACGCCGTGGACGCGATAACCACCTGACCGTCTCCACCAAAACACTGGCAAAGCGCGGAATCGAACTCCACGTGTCATCGCGGGGCGGCGACATAACCTCTCACGGTCCCGGACAATGGGTTATGTACCCCGTTATTCGCTTAACCGGCAACGTAGCCAGCGCACACGGATACCTGGAACAGCTCGAAGAGATAGCCATTCGCACCGCCAGCGATTTTTCCGTGGATGCCTTCCGCCGCAAGGGCATGAACGGAGCGTGGACAACTAAAGGAAAGATCGCGGCAATCGGGTTCCACATTAAACGCTGGGTGACACTGCACGGAATGAGCTTCAACGTCCGCACCGTTCCAATCGGCTTCGAACTGATTGTTCCGTGCGGACTGGCGGGCGAGCGGGTAGCTTCACTGCAAACCACACTCGGAGAAAACTGCCCCGCCATGGAGACAGTGAGAGAAAGCCTCTTGCACCACTTCGACGAAGTCTGTCAACGCGACACCGAAATGATCACACTCAAAGAACTAATCTGCGCCTATTCATAAAAAATATGCCACATTTTGAATCTCGTAACGAGAAAAGCTTTCGGTTCCCACAGCACTGAAACACCTAGAATTACACTACATAGCATGGAAAAACTTCCTCGCCCAGAATCCACCCGCAAATTCTGCTGAAGAGACGAATTATTTATAAAAACCGTCTCCTCATCATCCGTGAATATTACAATTTAGCCATTGTTTTCCCGTAGAAAATTTTGTAAAAACACCGCCTTTAACCTGATCTGTTCAGGAGTTTCGCCACGGGGGTGGTGCGTCAGATCACGGACTTGGTTTGTTTGCCAGTCGTTTCCCTGTTTTCGATATTGAATTATGAGCCTTGTGAATACAAAAATTTTTGATGACATCGCCGTTCTAGAGCGAGACGGGGAGATAGTCTGTTTTGATAAAACCCATC
>CAYTQP010000108.1:0-7580 GCA_964440175.1 uncultured Verrucomicrobiota bacterium | reverse complement strand
TCTTTAAGAGGGGCGAAATTCCCGGAGAATATTCCGTAACCGCTGAAAAAGCGCGTGCGGCGATGATTGAGGCTGTTGCCGAGAAGAGTGATGCGGTGATGGAGGCGTACGTAGAGAATACGGACGTGGATAAAGAGATTTTGAAAGATGGTATTCGCCGAGCGACAATAGCCGGTCAATTGGTTCCTGTGCTTTGCGGCTCGGCACTCAAGAATAAAGGCGTGCAACTATTGATGGATGCGGTTGTGGATTTTCTGCCGTCGCCTCTGGAAGTTCCGCCCGTGCAGGGTGTGGATCCGAAGGGTGGTGGCAATCTGGTGCGTGAGCCGGGCGACTTTGAGTCGCTGAGTGCGTTGGTTTTTAAGATAGCCACGGATTCGTATGTTGGCAAACTAGCCTATGTTCGCGTCTATTCGGGTATGTTGCAGGAGGGCAAGAATGCGTACAATCCGCGCACAGGCAAGCGTGAGAGAATAAACCGCATCATAAAGATGCACGCCGACAAACGTACGCCTGTTGACAATCTTTACACGGGCGAGATAGGCGCGATACCCGGACTGAAGCATGCGACGACCGGGGATACTCTTTGCCTGGAAAGCAGTCCGATTGTTCTTGAGCGGATTGAGTTTCCTGAGCCGGTCATCGCCATGGCGATTGAGCCGAGGACTTCCGCCGACCGCGATTCACTGATTGCGGCGCTTGCGGCTTTATCGGACGAAGATCCAACTTTCCGGGTGACGGAGTCGAAGGAGACCGGGCAGACGCTGATAAGCGGCATGGGCGAGTTACATCTTGATATTATCAAAGATCGCATGTTCCGGGAATTCAAAGTTCAGGCGCGTGCCGGCGCACCGATGGTTGCCTACCGCGAGACCATAAAGTCGTGCGGAAGCAGCGATAAAATATTTTAGAGAGAAATTAGTGGACATGGGCAGTACGCTCATATAATATTAAACGTTTTACCCCGTGAAAGGGGTTCTGGTAATCTTGTCACGGTGGATGTTTCTAAAGAGATTATACCCGGCGAGTTCAGGGTTGCGATAGAGGTCGGCGTTGCCGACGGCTTGGCGACTGGTGTGCTTGGAAACTATCCGATAGTGGATGTTGAGGTGCGGGTGGTTGGCGGAGATGCGCATCCAGTGGATTCGACCGAGATGGCATTTCGGTCGGTGGCGGTGATGGCATTGAAGGATGCTGTCAGGGCGGCGGATGCTGTTCTGCTTGAGCCTGTAATGGAAGTTGAAGTTACGACGCCAGAAGAGTCGATGGGTGAGGTGCTCAGCGACATAAACGGAAGGCGTGGTCGGATTGAAGAGATGAAGGCGCTGGATACGGCCAGCATAGTCAGGGCAGAGGTGCCTCTGGCGGAGTTGTTTGGCTATGCGACAAGTTTGCGGTCGCTCACGAAGGGGCGTGCGAGTTATACGATGGAACCGAAGATGTTTGCGGCGTTGCCGATTTTGATTCAGGAAACAATTTTAAATCGATGAGGAAGTGAGAATATGAACGGGCAAAAAATTAGAATTCGTTTAAAGGCTTATGATCACAGGGTACTGGATCGTTCCGCCGAAGACATTGTGGAGACGAGCAGGCGGACTGGCGCACGCGTTGTTGGACCCATTCCGTTGCCTACCCGGATTGAGCGTTACAGCGTCAATAAGGGACCACATGTCAATAAAAAATCTATGGAACAGTTTGAGATACGAACGCACAAGCGGGTATTGGACATTATTGATCCAACGGCCGACACGGTTGACAAGCTGAAAAAGTTGAATCTGCCTGCGGGCGTGGATATTACGATCAAAATCTGAAGGAAGACATGAACGCGTTAATTGGTAAAAAGATAGGGATGACTCGAGTTTTCACCGAGGATGGACGGCAGGTGCCGGTCACGGTTATTGAAGCTGGACCTTGTGCTGTTGTGCAACGGAAGACTGTGGAGCGAGACGGTTACGATGCGGTTCAGCTTGGTTTTGAGGAGAAGAAAGAGTCGAGAGTGACCAAGCCACTTTGCGGGCATTTCGGAAAGGGCGGGACGACACCGAAGCGCACTTTACGGGAGATAGTTGTCGCGAAGGATGAAGAGCTTGAGCAGGGCGCGGGGGTGGACGTGTCGATTTTTGAGGGTGTTTCGTATGTTGATATAACGGGCACAACGAAGGGTCGCGGTTTTCAGGGTGTGATGAAACGCCATAATTTCGCGGGCGGGCGTGCCAGTCACGGATCGCATTCAAAGCGTCGTCCTGGTTCGATTGGGCAATGTGAATTTCCCGCACGTGTTTTCAAGGGTAAGAAGATGCCCGGACAGATGGGTGTTGCGCGGGTTACAACGCAGAATTTAAAAGTGATCGCAGTACGACCGGAAGACAATGTCATTTTGGTTGGGGGTTCCGTTCCGGGACCGGCCGGCGGTATTGTGATAGTGAAAAAGGCACTTAAGAAGGCATAATTTATCATGAGCAAACTACTCGTAAAAGATATAAACGGTAATCAGCAGGGCGAGTACGACATCGCGGAAGATTTGCTGGTGTTCGACAAAGGGGGTCAGGCGGTGAAGGATGCGGTCACTGCTTATCGTGCGGGTCTACGTGCGGGCAGTGCCTCCACGAAGACGCGTGCAGAGGTTAGAGGTTCCGGTCGCAAGCCATGGAAGCAGAAAGGTTTGGGGCGTGCCCGTGTAGGGACGAAGCAGAACCCTATATGGCGTGGTGGCGGTGTCGCTTTCGGTCCCAAGCCCCGGAAATACAACAAGAAACTCACAAAGAAGGTTGCGAGGCTGGCGTTTCGTCGTGCGTTCAGCGAGAAAGTGGCGGCTGGTGATGTTGAGGTTCTAGACGAGCTGACACTTCCCGAGCCGCGCACCAAGTTATTCGCGGAAATCATGGAGAAGGTTGGAACTGGTCGGCTGACGCTGATTCTGGTTGAGGCACTGGATGACAACCTCAAGATGGCTTCCCGCAATATACCGGGGATTGATGTTAAGATGGTGAGCAATGTGAACACCTACGATCTTTTGCGGTATTCGAAAATCATCATTGTTAAAGACGGGCTTCAGACACTTGTGTCGCGGCTTGGTGGCAATGTGGGGAGTGACAAATGAGAAGACCCGAAAAAACAATTAAGACGATAATGTACACGGAGAAGGGAACCCGCAAGACGGAAGAGCAGGGCAAGTATCTGTTCAAGGTGTATCCCGAATCGAAAAAGGCCGACATTAAGAATGCCATTGAGAAGCTATTCGGTGTGCATGTAACAAAGGTCAACACGATGAACCGCAAGGGTAAGCGGAAGCGTTCCAGGGCGCAGGGGTATGGGCGCAGATCCGACTGGAAGCGTGCGGTGGTTACGCTTCGCGACGGCGAAACGATAGATATGGTTTAGGAGAGGTATAGCAAATGGCTTTAAAAAAGAATAAACCGGTTACAGCAAGTCGACGTTTTATGGAGTTGTCGGATTTTGCGGATGTCACCAAGAAAAACAGACCTGAGCGCTCGCTGACGGAGCCGAAAAAATCGAATGCCGGGCGTAATTCGCAAGGCAGAATTTCGGTTCGGCATCGCGGTGGAGGGCATAAGCGCCGCTATCGTATTATCGATTTCAAGCGTGATAAAGACGGTGTACCGGCCAAGGTGGCATCGATTGAGTATGATCCCAACCGCTCGTCGCGGATTGCGCTGTTGCACTACGCCGATGGCGAGAAGCGGTATATTCTGGCTCCTGCCGAACTGGTTGTCGGGCAGACGGTTGTATCCGGACCGGATGCGGAGCCGACTGTCGGGAATTGCCTGCTTTTATCGTCGATTCCTGTTGGCGTTCCCATTCACAATATAGAGTTGCGACCCGGCATTGGTGGTCAGCTTGTGCGTTCTGCGGGGCAGCAGGCGCGTCTGCTTTCTCGTGACGAGGATCGGGTGCAGGTTAAATTGCCCTCTGGCGAGATAAGAATCTTCAAATCCGATTGTCGTGCTACGATCGGGCGGGTTGGGAACACTGACCATGAGACGGTATCGAGTGGCAAGGCCGGGCGTTCGCGTTGGCTGGGAATACGTCCTACTGTGCGTGGTGTGGCGATGAATCCTGTGGATCATCCGATGGGTGGTGGTGAAGGACGCACTTCGGGCGGTGGACATCCGGTGTCGCCGTGGGGGCAACTTGCGAAGGGCAAACGAACTCGCAAGAAGAGTAAGGCATCTAATAAATTTATTGTTAAGAGAAGGAGATAGTTTATGGGTCGCTCTATTAAAAAAGGACCGATGGTGGATGAGAAGCTCTACCGCAAGGTTGAGCGTGTTAAGAAGACTGGCGACAGGCGTCCTATCAGGACATGGTCGCGTCGCTCAATGGTTATGCCAGACTTTGTCGGGCTGACATTTGAAGTTCATAATGGAAGAAATTTTATTCCGGTATTTATTACGGAAAATATGGTAGGGCATCGTCTTGGCGAATTTTCGCCGACGCGCACTTTCCGTCGTCATGGTTCAATGACAGACAAGACGGTGGCGTTGAAGTAGGGATGTAGTGGATGAAAATTCGGTTTTTTCCAAGGTTGTCGTGGAGTTACTGGATTGTTTTTATATGTTTGGGTGCGATGGCAGCGGAGAAAGAGTCGCCCGAAGAGAGTTCTTTAAAATTTGATGATACGCGCCTGATGGAGATAGACATCGGGGAAGCACGCGACTGGTCGTCGTCGACGAATGTTGTCGACAAACTGAGCAGTGAGCGTAAGCTGACTGACCGTTTGGCGGGTGAGAACGAAAGTTTACGTAAAGAAGTTCTGGTATTGAGGGATCAAATGCGTAAATTGTCCGTCTCTTTGTCTGTGTTGAGAAACAGGAACGCCCGTTTGCGTGAAAGTGAAGCACCGGACAGTATGAGTAACAGCTCGCTGAGGCATGGCGGAGGCGAGCATGCTCAATATACGGTGACAGTGCTGGACGCTAACAAGGAGCTTGGCATGGTGGTGCTGGGGGGCGGTTCTGTGGATGGTGTGCGTCCGGGGCTGGTTTATCGCATTGTGCGGGACGGAAGGGTGACGGCTCGTGTGCGTGTGTCGATTGTTCGTCGGCGTATTGCCGGGGCGAAGGTGCTTGAAGAAGGGAAGGTTGTTTTTCCTGGGCCGGGTGATAAAGCGGTGCTGGGGAGAACACTGAAAAAAAGAAATTGATATTATGGATATAGTTGCAACAACAAAATATGTGAGGCTTTCGCCGACGAAGGCCCGTGACATCGCTCGTGCGATAATGGGCAAGAAAGTTGACGAGGCGTTGAAGGTGACAGATTTTAACAAATGCAAGGCTGCAAAGTTGATAGGCAAGACGTTGCGCTCGGCGATTGCGAATGCGGAGAACAACGCTGATTTGTCGGCGGTCGATTTGAAAGTTAAGGTGGCTGTTGTTGATAAGGGGCCGGTGATGAAGCGTCATTGGCCACGTGCCCGCGGTATGGTGAGCCCGATCAAACGGAAGACCAGCCATATAAAGGTTGTAGTAAGTGATGACTAGGTTGCGGATTGCCGCGGCGATATGAAAGGAGCCTGATTTTGGGCCAGAAAGTAAATCCTATAAGTTTAAGAGTAGCGGTCAACAAGAACTGGCGTTCCCAGTGGTTTGCTGACAAGCGCTCCTATGCTGATTTGGTGCATGAAGACATAAAGATCAGAGAGATGGTGTTGGAGCGTCTCAAGGATGCGGCTGTGCCGGAAGTTCTGATAGAGCGTTATGCCAATCGGGCCAGAGTGACGGTTTTGACGGCGCGTCCCGGCGCGGTGATAGGGCGGAAGGGTGAAGAGATCGATGCCCTGCGGGCGGAGATTGCGGATGTCACCGGCAAAGAGATATACATAGAGATCAAAGAGATAAGCAATCCTGACTGTAACGCCAAACTGGTGGCGGAGAACATTGCACTGCAGATGGAGCGTCGCATATCTTTCCGCCGTGCAATGAAGCGAGCGGTGCAACTGGCCATGGAAAATGGGGCTTTGGGTGTTAGAATCCGCATGGCTGGTCGATTGGGCGGTGCTGAATTGGCGCGGACTGCTGGTTATATGGAGGGGAAAGTTCCTCTGCATACTTTACGAGCCAACATCGATTACGGTTTTGTTGAGGCCAACACACTTGCAGGGAAGATTGGTGTGAAGGTTTGGATTTGCAACGAGCAAGAGGTTCCAGGAGAGACGGATAAGAAGGAGAAGAGTTATGCCTCTTTTACCAAATAGAGTAAAACATCGCAAGCAGCAGCGTGGCAAAATGCGTGGCAAGGCCATGAAGGGCAATAAAATTTCCTTTGGCGAGTACGGTTTGCAGTCGTTGGAAAGGGCGTGGATCACCAATATCCAGATCGAGGCCTGCCGTGTTGCTATCAACAGAAGTTTAAAGAGAAAAGGCAAAGTGTGGATTCGGATATTTCCTGACAAACCTATTAGTAAAAAGCCGCTTGAAGTTCGAATGGGCAAGGGCAAAGGAAATGTTGAGAACTGGGTAGCGGTCGTCAAACCAGGTACGATGCTTTTTGAGGTTGATGGTGTTTCGGGGCGCGATGCGCGGGTGGCCATGAGGCTTGCGGCGACAAAATTGCCGATAGCTGTTCAATTTGTCGAACGCCATTAACGCGGCTGAGAAGAGGAATTTAGAATGAAATCAAAAGATATAAGAGAATTGACCGACGAAGAGTTGAAACAGCGTACTGATGACAGGTATGAAGAGCTTTTTAAGTTGCGAATGCAACAGGGTGCGGGGCAGATTGAGAACCCGTTGCTAATCAGAGAGCTACGTCGTGAAATTGCGAGAATAAAAACTATTTTACACGAGCGTGAGAGGAATGCAGGATGAGTGCTGATTTGAAAGAGAGACGTGGTAACCGCAAGGAGCGGAGCGGTCGTGTGCGGAGTATAGCCATGGACAAGACCATTGTTGTTGAGGTAGAGCGTCGTTTACGTCATCCGCTTTACGGTAAAGAGATTAAAAAGGTCAAAAAATTCCATGTGCACGACGAGGAGAACCAGGCACAGGTCGGCGACAAGGTGAGATTCATCGAGACACGCCCCATGAGCAAAACAAAGTGCTGGCGTCTTGTGGAGATAATTAAACATTAAGTGACAAGGTGAGCTGAAGAGATGATTACACAAGAGACAAGATTGAAGGTGGCCGACAACACCGGGGCGAAGAGTGTGCTCTGTATCCGTGTTTTGGGACAGAGAAAACGCTATGCCTACGTTGGCGACATTATCAAGGTGGCGGTGAAAGAGGCGCAACCCGGCGGAATGGTTAAAAAGGGTGAGGTGCTCAGTGGCGTAATAGTTCGCACGAAGCATCCCATCAAACGGGAGGACGGCTCGGTTATTCGTTTTGACAGCAACGCGATAGTGCTGATAGATGATTCACAGAATCCGCGTGGTTCCCGTATTTTCGGACCGGTTGCGAGGGAGTTGAGACAGAAGAATTACATGAAAATACTATCATTAGCACCGGAGGTTTTGTGATGGGTTCGAAGAGATGCAAGATGAGAATAAAAAAGGGCGATATGGTTGTTGCCATTGCTGGAAATGAGGCGATGAGCGGAAAGACCGGCAAGGTGCTGTTGGT
>CAYTQP010000107.1:0-7748 GCA_964440175.1 uncultured Verrucomicrobiota bacterium | reverse complement strand
AGATAAACCTCTCAATTTTTAAGCTGAAGCACACATCGTTTTATGCCGACACCCGCTAATCCTTTGCATGCCGCCGAATTATATCGGACGGGTGAATGGCCTTGGAATTGACGATAAAATCTTTCTCGCAAAGTTCCAGACCCTCTTCGGGCATTGGCATATATTTGCCAGACGCACTCAAAAGCACCCCGCCCGACTCATTCAGAATCACACCTTCCGTAAAGCAAATACGCTTTGAAGAACGCAAAACCCAGCCTTCAACACGAATCAACACGCCAACCTCGACGGGATGCCGAAGCCGCGTTGTCAGTTCGGCGGCAACACACATGCCCTCCATTTTTACGATGGCTGCCCAGGTCATCACCTCGTCCAGAAGGGTCATCGCAATGCCGCCATGCACGATATGCCGATATCCGACATCTCTCTCCCGCGTTCTATAGTCGATGAAAACCCGTCCGTCTTCAATGCGGGAGCGCAGTCGCAACCCATCTGGATTCTGTTCGCCGCAGACAAAGCATGACTTTGTCCACGGCAGAACTCCTGATATTTCACTCATACACGTTGCAACCGTTTAGTTGTCAGTTTTCACGTCGGCTTTCTTATCTTCCGGCTTCTCCCCGTTCTTCTTATCGGCTTTCTCTTCGCTCGCTTTCTTTATCGCAACAAGTGCCTGGTCGGCTATATCGCGAACATCTTCAGCGGGGAGAATTACGGGTGTGATACCGCCATTTTGAACGCTGGACATATCAATATTAACGGATTTCTTCAGCACTATGACACCTACCAGCCTGGAGTTCGTCGCAAATGCGGGAACACCCATGCCGCCGATCACATCTACACAATAGAATTTACGTGGCTTCTCAATAACGCAACTTATCCGGCACACATTCACAGACTCCTGGCGGTTCATGAGTTTCGGCATTCTGCCAAGTGTGATAATCTGATCCAGTGTCTTAACTTCCGTCGTATCGTTGAGGTTTACATAAGTGAATTCGGGCAACTTTTTACCTTCTTCAGCGGTTGGCAACAAAAAGGCCAGATCCAAATCTTCGTCTTTCATAACCACTTCAGCGGCAAGCTCTGTGCCATCGGCCAGACGTATTTTAACATCCGACAGCTGTCCATCCACGCTCATACCCTGAGACTTCATCATGCTGGACATCATGCTGACTGGATTCAACGTTGAATTGGGAACCACTGTCAGACCCGACTCATTAATGATGGTTCCGAGAGTCTCCACTTTCTGCTCCTGATTCTGTGACTGTCCCTGCATCCCCGAGAACTGCAGGTTCAAAACACCTTCAACCCAAACCACAGCGTCCTGATTCTTCTTCTGAATATCACGGGCAATCGCCGTCAATTCATCAGTTGCCATGGAAACAGCAGCAACCGCACAGCATAAAATCACCAATACAGCTAAAACTTTACTTCTCATCATCTTGTTCTCCTTCTTCTGTTTCTGTTTTACCGGGTTCATCCCAGCCTGGTTCTAGTTCGAGATAGAGTGTATTAATTCCACGCGACACAAAAAAGATTAATCTCTTCTTTTCCTGCATTCTTGCCATATCCAATATCTCCTCAACGGTATCAACATCCGGCGTTGGTCTGCCATCGATCGATATCAACACATCATTTGCTCTAAGATTTCCCAGTGCTGCCCAGCTCGCTCGCTCAACTTTGTCAACAAGCACCCCATTGATGTCACTGTCAATCCGTTTGAAGAGTCGATCGTCCAGGGATATCTCTCTCACTTTTATCTCAAAGTAGTCATTCTTATAAGAGTCCAGATTCTGTGTCGGCGTTGCCGGCTCATCGAGTTTGACCTTAATTTTGATCGGCTTCCCGTCTCTAATCACATCCAGTTCGACCTCTGCCCCGACCTTATACTGACGCACCATGTGATGCAGAACCCCGCTGTCCTCCGGCTCAAACGCCTCTATCTCTGTTCCGTCCAGAGCCAGCAGTATATCACCTGAAAGCAATCCTGCCGCCTCTGCGGTACGATCTGGATAAAGCTGGGTTATTCGAACGCCACCCTTATTTTTGAGTCCCAGCTTTTTCGCCAAATCACGCGTGAGCACCTGGCTCACGATGGGAAGCCACGCCTTGCGTGCCAGCGCGGGTTTCTCGCGTTCGGGTTGTTTCCCAATCTCAACAACCGTCATCAGGCTCTCGACACCACGAATAAACTCCACCAGCACGGGGACCCGCTCCTCGCTATCACCTATTTCACGTTTACTGATCTTCGCCAGCGTCTCTATATCGGGGACATCTTCCCCCGCCACCTTCAAAATGATATCGTTGTATTTCAGAGGTGGCTTGGCATCCAATGCCGGTCCACCCTGACTCATCGTGATCACAAGCACCCCCTTGGTGTCGGGGCGTCTCTTCACGAGCGCAGAGAGCCGGGTTAGATCACGCACGGTCATTCCCCATGACTTCAGTTCCATATTTTCTCCCTGAGCCTTGCCTCGTTCGGTCGCGCAAAGTTCGAAGTTCATCTTTTTTCCGTCCCGCACGGCTTCGATCTTGATCTTAGTGCCGATCGGAGTTCCCATAAACATTGCGTTGATTGCCGGTATATCCTCACCAATCCGGCAATGAACGGAGGCCCCATTGTATTTTGTAACAATATCGCCGGGGAGCAGACCTGCCTTCTCCGCCGGAGAGCCTTTGATCACACCTCCCACAAGACCACCCTCCACGCCCTTCGCAAGCATCTCTTTAAGGATCGGCTGAATGCTCAGCCCCACCCAACTGCGCTTCACGGAACCATTTTTTATTAATTGATCCGTAATATTTTTCGCCAGATTAGAGGGGATGGCACCGGAAAGACCCGCCACTCCGATCTCATTAATTCCGATTATTTTCCCGTTTTTGTCCACGAGCGGACCGCCACTGTTTCCTCCAAAAATCGAGGCATCGTGAGCTATCCAGCGCACAAGACTACCAACCCGCTCACCGTCCAACCGCATTGAACCCGTGAACCCGGACATAATCATGGCTGTATTACTCACAATCCCGCGTGTAACCGATTGCGAGAGGGCGGCGGGACTACCCATGGCATAGACAACATCCCCAACCTTGACGGCATCGGAGTCACCGAACATGGCCACCGTCAGAGGTTTGGCTTTTTCGTCACGACTTGACAGATCGAGTTTCAGGACGGCAATATCGGCAAGCGCGTCGGTTCCCGTCAGTGTGGCTGGAATCTCTTCTCCATCCGACATTCGACAGATAAACCTTATCCCCTGACCCGCGACGTGATGATTTGTAATCAGATAACCGTCCTTACGGACAACAACTCCGCTACCAGCCGCCTGGAATTTCTGCATTCGCCCCGACCGCGGGCTCATTGTTACCACATATATCCGCACCAAAGCAGGGTAGACCCGTTCCATAACAAGATCTATACTCCCCTCTCCACCACCACTCTTCTTCAACCAGCCAGCGTCCACATTATCTGCCAGACCCAGTCCAAGAATAAACGTCACCACCATCATCATTCGCAATAAAGTCATATATCCCCATTTCTGCCGACTACAAAGAAACACTCCAAAATCTTACACACAAAGGCAATGTCGCACAATTTATGTTCAAATAAAAGGATAATAATAAATACTTGCATTTGCAAAAATCGTTATGTAAATTGTCCACTATTATTTTGGATTAACATACAACGGAGCGCGATAATGACAAAGATGCCGAGCAGATCTGAAATTGATTCTTGGACTATTGAAAACTCAGGACTTCCCAAACGAGTGGTGAACGCCGCGAGTGAGCAGAATATTAAGACTGTCGGAGAGTTAAGGCAAATTACTGAAAATGAGTTGCTCCAATGGCGTGGTGTCGGAGAAGGAACTCTGGCAGATATCCGCAGCTTTTTATCAACATGCCGCAAACTGGAGAAGGGGCGGACACAGTTCAAGGATCTGCGCGGTTTAATAAATAAATTCTTCTCGAAGAACGAAATCGATGTCCTCACCGATCGCTACGGTCTTAACCGTAAAGACTGTAGCGTCTCACGTAACTACTACACCCTCCAGTATATCGCGAATAAGAAAGATTTAACACGCGAACGCGTTCGTCAGATACAGGGCGACAGTCTTAAGAACCTCTCATCTCACATAGTCGCCGCCAGCCTGATCCCATTCCATCAGCAGATCATCGACCTCATCAACAGCACCGGGAAAATTATGAGTTGCTCAACACTGCACGAAGCTAAACTCGACATCTTTAAGAGCTTCAGCCCCTGTGCCACAACCCTGCTGCTCTCGGATTCCGAAAGTAGCGGATTCATCTTCAGGCACGGAGTGTTCACAACGCTCACAAAGAGCGGAATCGACACGCTCCACACCAAAATAAAAAAAAAGCTCGACACCATGAATAAGCCCGTCAAGCTGTCGGACTTGGCGAAAGGCATGGAACCCAACGCCGTGATGGTGATGCTGAGTTCTATTCCTAACGTGCTTATCACCCGTAACGGTCGTGTCATTCATTCGCTGAAAAGCATTGAGGCTTTCATCTTTGAATTTATACCCAAAAACGCGGAACGCTTCCACTATAAAGATCTTGCGGATATCGCAAATGAATATATTATCAAATCAACACGCAAGAACCCTGGATTTTATCTTCACAAGCTGTCAAAAATTGATGCATTCAAACGTGAAGGGCTTGGGGTCTACCGTGTGCGCAATCCGCGCTGATCCTTCACCGTTATCGAGAAATCATACTCACGCATCATCTGTTGAGTGCTATTAACATGTTCACGGAAACTGTCGATCTATTATGAAGATCATTAACAGATATATACTAAAAACATTCTTTGTGCCGTTCTTTTACTGTATCATGTCGCTGGAGCTGATATATATTGTTATAGACCTGTTCGACAATCTCTCCGATTTCCAGGGTGCGCAAGTGCCGTTTTGGGAAGTCCTCAAATTCTACGGTCTGCTCCTGCCGTCCTCAATTATATTTATAGTTCCCATTTCGCTCCTGCTGGGGGTGCTCTACAGTCTCGCCCAGTTGACGCGCCATAATGAACTCACCGCCATGCGTGCAAGCGGCATCAGCCTGTATCGCCTGATGTATCCATTTCTATTCGTCGGGATTGTAGCCAGCATCACGGTCGGGATAGTCAACGAAACCCTGGCTCCCAATTCAAAGTATAGAACGGATCAGATTGTCGAACTGCACCGCAAACACGGCAATGAAGAGGTCTTCATCGAGAAAAACCTGCCGTATATGAACGTTAAAGAGAAACGCGTCTGGATGGTTGAACGCTTCGATACGCGCACCTATGAGATGCATGGCGTTAAGCTCGCCCAACGGCGTCCAGACAACTCCGATGCCATTAAAATTGAGGCCGGAAGAGCGATGTGGAAGGATGGACACTGGTGGTTCTACGACGTTGTGTTGCAGAATTATAAAGCAAACGGTCACCCCGACGGACCGCCCGAAGTCTATGAGTTCCGCGAAATGCCAAACTTCAACGAACAACCGGGACTCTTTCTTGACGAAATCAAAGGTCACGACTATTTCTCCGTCTCGGAGATAGGTCGCTTCATCAAAACCCATAACCTTGAACCATCGTTCATCACACGCCTCAACGTGGACAAACAATACCGTCTCGCGGCACCATGGACCTGTCTGATCGTCACAATGATCGGCATCCCGTTCGGCTCACACACCGGCAGAAAAGGCGCGCTGGCCGGCATCTCTCTTATTCTACTCCTGTTTTTCGCCTACTATGCGCTGATTTACGCCTGCCTCGGACTGGGCAAAAGCGGATATATCCACCCCCTTCTGGCCGGCTGGACACCCCACATCATATTTTTCCTGACCGCAATACTAATGACCGCAAAAATGAGATGACATTTCTTTATTGATGTAAACACCAAACTTGAGATAGAGCAAAAATGAAAACAGAATTTGAAAACATGAACACCACTGTCACAGTCTCCGCAGACACCCCAAACCCGCAAAATGACGACGCAAAGGGAACATCCGAGCTGAACCGCCTTATAAACAGCTATAATCGGATGATATCGGCCAAGTCAATATACTACCCGGTCGCTTATCGCTTCGGGCCCGAACTCGGACGCGGACATCAGGGAATAGTCTTCAAAGCATACCGTCACGGCGCACGAGGTTGCATGACCCGCCACGCTATCAAATTGTTTGACCCGTCCATCTATCCCAGTTGCGAAAAGTACTGGATCGATATGGGGCGTGTCGCAGCCCAGATATCACACCTCCAGAGCTTCGACTGCCCCAACTTGATACGCCGCGACATCTATGAGGAAGCCAACGGAATTGGATACGTCCAGATGAATGTCATCGAAGGGCTCGACGTTCAGCAACTGATGCACGGCAATCATTTTAAAAAGGTTCAGGCTGTATGCAGCGTCGAGGAGTGGTCAAAGTTCACCGACATAATCTTCCGATTCGAAGACAACTCAGTGCGAATTCAGCCGGGTGTCGCTGTCTACATCGTGCGTTCCGCTCTGCGTGGACTGGAGGTTCTCCATAAGGCGGGATACCTGCACAGCGACATCAAACCAGCCAACCTGATGGTGGATAAACTGGGTCTGATTAAACTCGTTGATTACGGACGCGCCGTGCAGGTTGACGAACAACTCTCATTCCTTCTGGGAACCCCCCTTTACATGGCACCGGAAACACACATGAACAAACAAAGCGGTATCCAGTCCGATATCTACAGCCTCGGACTTGTGCTACTCGAAATGCTGACCGGCAAACCATTGGTAGATCCCGCCAGCATGACCGAGGATGAACTACTGGAGTATAAGATGAAACTACCGGAAATACTCCCCGAACTAACACCCTGTTACGTTCGAGAAGATGAGGAATTTATGGCGGTGCTTATGAGATTCCTTGACCCCGATCCCTTAAAACGCTTCGGCAGTGCCGACAAGGCTGAATCGCTGGCGGACGGCGGACTCGCACGACTCCACCAGAGACTCACGCTCGTTCACTCCGATTCCCAGTACGACCGGGATATGGAACGCTATATATCGGCACTCTTCCCGTCTAAAACAAATATTGACGAACATCAACAGATGTTAGCTTGATTCCCCCTCTCTTTTATGACACACTGGGGGGAGTTTTTAATTTTAGAGAAAGTATAAATTGAGGGAAAAAGTATGAACGTACTGCAAATATGCGCAAATCCGAAGCCGACGGAGGAGTCCGTCAGCAAGCAGCTCCTGACAACATTTTTCTCCACTCTCGTGGACAAAAATCCTGACATCGAGATGGAGATGATCGATCTCTACCAAGAAAAACCACCGTTTCTCAACTACGCCGGATACCGCGCACTCTGGAACCCCGTCTACGACCCGGAATACAAAGTCACAGCCAAAGAAAACTCCGCTCTTCACTATGCGAAAAAACACGCAGAACAGCTCAATAATGCCGACATCCTTGTAATAAGCACCCCGATGTGGAATTTCGGACCGCCCGCAATTCTAAAGGCATGGATGGATCAGGTCATCGCTCCCGGCATAACCTACAATCTAACAACAGACGGGGTTGAGCCACTGCATCACATCAAAAAAATTGTTCTTCTGGTCTCCTCCGGATACTCATACAAGGAAGACGATCCGCGTGACACACTCACAGCCGACATTCGCAGTGCCTTCGGCTTCATCGGCATCAAAGACATCGATATCGCCTGGGCCGACAGTGAAAGCTATAACACCGCAGAAGAAGGCGAACAGCATAAA
>CAYTQP010000106.1:0-7838 GCA_964440175.1 uncultured Verrucomicrobiota bacterium | reverse complement strand
ATGGCGAAACCTGCGACAGCGAAGCCCGCAATGGCGAAACCTGCGACAGCGAAGCCCGCAATGGCGAAACCTGCGACAGCGAAGCCCGCAATGGCGAAACCTGCGACAGCGAAGCTTGCGAAACCCGTGGGCGACAAATAAAAAGACGATTGAGGAATTAATTTAAGAGAAGGATTTAATATTATGACACAGATAACCGCAAGTATGGTTAAGGAGCTTCGTGAAGAGACGAAGGTGGGTATGATGGAGTGCAAAAAGGCCCTTCAGGAATCGGGTGGAGACAAAGCGGCCGCAGTTAAGCTGTTGCGTGAACGCGGCGTGGTTATTGCCGGCAAGAAAGCGTCGCGCAAGGCTAGCGAAGGAATGATTGATGCGGCGATTTTGGATGAAGGTAAAGCTGGTGTGATGATTGAGGTCAATTGTGAAACGGATTTTGTGACACGCAATGACACTTTTAAGGATTTTGTGAAATATTTGCTTGAAAAAGCGAAGACCACGGGTGACAACGAGTTGGCGGAAGTGGAGAAGGATGCTCTGGTTGCCAAGGTGGCAGAGATAGGTGAGAATCTTGTCATTGGCAGGAATATCAGGTTCGAAGTGGAAAATGAAGGTTTGGTTGCGTCCTATATTCATCTGGGAGGTAAGGTTGGTGTGTTGGTGGAACTCTCCTTAGAAAAGGCGGAGACTGCCGGCAAGGAATTGGTTAAAGAGCTGGCTAAAGACCTTACACTGCATATTGCCGCCAGTGCCCCGCAGTATCTTGACAGCTCAGAGGTGCCACAGGATGTTATTGATGCCGAACGTGCGATATACGCAAAACAGATGGAAGACAAACCGGCAAATATCCTCGACAAAATAATTGAGGGCAAGATAAATAAGTTTTACAGCCAGATATGCTTCGTGGATCAGGGGTTCGTCAAGGATCCCGATCAGAAAATTGTTGATCTGGTGGCATCAGTCGGGAAACAGGTTGACGATACCATTGTGATCAAGCGGTACGCGCGGTTCCAGATTGGTTAGTCAGCATTGGTCTTGAACACGACCAGCAAGGGGCGATGGTCGGACGCAGTTCTGGTTGCGGGGATATCGATAACGTGCGTTTTTTGCCGAACCAGTTCGTTGTTCAGATTCGGACTCGCGAGCATGTAATCTAAACGCTGATAGACATCAATTCCCGCTTGCCGGTGGGTCCATGTGTCTCCCGAAGCATCTGTGGGTCTTATGTCTGTTAAGACGCGCTTGTGTGATCCTGTGATTTCGCGCAAAACGGCGGAATTGGGTAAGTCATTGAGGTCTCCGACAATCAGTAGCCGGACTGAAGGATCCTTTTTCAGTGCGCTCCGGACGTGTTGTCCTATAATGCGGGATTCATTGCGGCGCATCTCGGTTTGACCCAAGGGGTGATACACCTTGGATTTGAGGTGCGCACCCATTAGCCGGAGAATGTAGTTTTCCGCAATCTCTATGTCAACATCAATAATGCCGCGTGCCACATGGAGGTTTGCTTTTCCGATTGAGTAGGTGTCGTTAGTGTGTGACTGCCGGGCGACTATTGGGAATCGCGTCAAAACGGCTATATTGTTTTCATGCTGACCACGGCGAATGAACTCTTCATTGTCATATTTAAGCCCGGCAGCAGTCAAGTCTCTTTTAAAACTCCGATAAATTACAGGGTTCCCCATCTCCTGAAGCACTAGAATGTCGGGATTAACATGAGTTATGGTCTTCAGTACCGCGCGGCGTTCTTTTTCTGGTTTTGGGTCATTGCGCTGTCCGTCTCCGTCGCGATCTTCGAGACCGTAGTGCTGGAGGTTGAAAGACATTACGGAAAATTCACCACGGGCAGGTTGAAGACTCTCCTCTTTCTGAACGCGACACGAACAGGTCAAAAACACTTGCAAAAAAAGCATGAGAACACACAGCAAAACTCTGAGCGATACACTCATCACGTTTGAGCCTTGACGAGACAATAATCTTTGCAGAATGAAACAGGCTTGCGACTATTTCTTGCTCTTATTGGATTTGTATATGTTTTCAATTTTAGAGGCAACTTCCCTGTAACTGATATCGACAGAGTATATCTCCTTATAGTATTCAGTAGCCTTTTGTATGTCGCCGGTCGCCTCATAGATTTCGCCCAGCTCATAAATAATGTCTTTTTTCTGGTCGTCCATAACGTGGAGTTCACTGGCGGCCTTTTCGAGCTGTTCCGCCGCAATATCGTACTGTTCTTTCGCCTTGAAACAGCGAGCCATGTAGTAGAGTGACTGAATGCGTTTCTGCGGATTGCGCTGAGCCTGCTGGAACTGCTGAATGGCCTCTGTTGTATTGCCGCGCTTGTAGAGGAGAATCCCATATTCGTATTTGAACAGGAGGTCATTTGGATAACGTTTGATTCGGTCTAGTGTATTGTTGAAAATAAACTCTTCTTTCTCCACTTCTTTCTGTTTGGCTTCTTCTTCCTTGCCGCATTTTTTGAGTTCCGATATTTGATAATCGAAGTAATCAATATTGGTGCTTGTTATGGATCGATCAATCTGAGGATCACCTCCGCCCGTCAGTTTCTGAGCCTCGTCCAGAAGCTTCATCGCCTCTTCAAAGCGATAATCTTTGGCGTAGAGATCGGCCAGCGCACGTTTATAATTAACGTTCTCAGGTTCCTGTTTCGCTTTTAGCTCAGTCAGTTTGATCAGGTGGTTTACATCCTTCTCCGTCTTAACGGCCTTGGCATCCTGTTCGAGTGCCTGAGCTTTATCTTTGTCTCTGATGAGGTCGCGGTAGTCTTTGGCTTCTTCCCAGCCACCAGTGCTGAGTGTGTCGCGTGCCGCCGCGTCTTTATACGCTTTGATGTATTCAGGATTGTCGGGGTCTGCCATCATGAGTTTCTCGAAGCAGTCCTTGGCTTTTTCCGTTTGGTCAACCTCTTCGTACAATCTGGCAAGGCGTTTCAGTATGGCTTTGTCGGTGGGATAATGCTCGTGAGCTGTTGAGATGCTATGGACAGCGACTTCCGGCATCTCCGCCGCCAACGCCGCCTTGGCGTGCAGATCGAGAAACTGTTTGTTTAGCGGATCGGCACGTAAAAGTTTTTCCGCTTTGAGTAGGGCTTTCAGCGGGTTCTTTTTCATCGCTCCGTTCACGGCCATAACGCCGCCAATGCCGGTTATTGATGAGATGCTGTGTGTCATCTGTCCGCCTCTTTTTTGCTGAAACCTTTTGATTTCCGCTACTCGCAACAGTTGGCGACCCTGGAAAAAATTCGGTTCTGTCTCTATTAAATTTGTAAATATGTCGATGGCATAATCCAGATTGCCACGTTCAAGCGCAGAGGCACCTTTCTCAAACGATTTGCGCATACTGCCGTGCAGTTCTTCAAGAGTAACTATAGCCATAATCCAATTCTCCAGTTTTTAATAATAAAACAACGATAATACATTCGGGTAGAAACAAATTCAATTTAAAAGTCCCTAGATTTTATCCGACCGAGAGCGGAGCGTATGCGGTAGTGAAAAGAGGACTCCAGCTTCAAAAATATCTTGCGGTGTCTGTGATGCGTTTCAATAACATAGAGCGGTGAGAATTTTCTATCGTTTCTTGGAATACTACTGAACCAATACCTGTTCTGTATGAAGCGGTGCAGCGTTTTGATGCCGGGAAAAACCTCATCGAAAAAGCTGGAACGGAGATGATCGATATCATTCAGCTTGATCCGGGCAAGTGGTATCAGCCTGCAGAATTTCCATACCAGTGTCTCATTCGACAGTTCAAACGAGAAAGTGAATCCCTGATAAGCCTTTGTATGTCTCCGTTTTTTGTTTTTCATACCGTTTTAAAAACCCGCTAAAATGTGGACGCTCCGGTCGATTCCTGCAGAAAGTACACAATATTCTTCCAGAAAAGCGCGAAACCATCTTCTTTTGCGCTTTCATAATCAAGCGTGTACACCAATCCTCCGTCATTCTGCCAGATACGATCAAAAAAATCGGTGTATAATTGCACAATAGAGGGTACGTTTTCAATATAAATACACGCCTCCATGTTTAAATTTTTCAGATTTCTGCGGGTCCAGTTGGCAGAACCGCACAAGAACTGCGTCTGACCAGTGTATTTGTTGACGATAGAGATGCTTTTTGTATGGAACTGTTCCCCGTGCGTGGCGGCCCAGCGTATCTGTAGACGTCCGCTTTTCCCCGCTTTTTTCAGCATCCGTGCGGCGGCGGGACGGTTGGGAATGCCGATTTTCTCGCGTCCGAACGCATCACGGTTGGCATCGAAAACAACCCGCACTTCGGCTCCGCTGTAAGCGGCATCGGCAATGGAGCGGACGATGAGCGGATCAGAGCAGTAGAACATCGCTATGTTGACCTGTGAGCCGGGTCCGGTGTTGGAGAGCATCGATAAAATTTTGCGGCGAATGGATTCCTCTGTTAACCACTGCGCACGTGGTCCGTCGGCGGGAGGTTCCTGTATCACGGCATTATCGGCGAAACGACGGCAGTTGGTCAGGGCTTTCTTCAGCCCGTCGGCGGAGGTTCCGGGGAGCGTGGCGGTGTTTTCGGCGGACCATTCGACGCAGTTCAGTTCACTCTCCAGCGCGTCTATGGCAACCGCTCCGCCAGTCATGATGGCAATGTTTGAATGGGCGGAACTGCCGTCGGCGGGGTTAAAACTGCTTATCAGTACACACGGATTGCCGTCGGAATCATCAGTGATAATCACCTTGCGGTGATTGGCCTTGAAGTTTAACATGCGCAGGAGCTGTAGCGGCGAAATATCTTTGCCACTACTGTCAAGCACATTCGCAATGGTCCGTTTTTGAAGGTGTTTTCTTATGGTTGGCGGTTTTGCAATCCATTTGCCATAGAACCCGGCGCAGGGAGAGTAAACAAGGTTGGAGTGCGGCAGACGACGGATGTCTGTGAACACAACATATATACCGTTTTCAACCATCTTTCTGTAGAACGGAGGTTCGTCGTTTCCATAGATGCGATTGATCGGGTCTGTCAGGAGTATGATGGTGTGATTCGGGTTTGCGCGTTTTTTGGCGATGAGTGCTTCCGCCAGCTCCGATGACAGCGTCCGGTAACTGGCGTTGGTGAAGGCACCTTTCCACGGGTTTAAGAGAAAGAAGTCCGCAACAATGAATGATTTTGAGTCTGCTATCATCTCCAGAATGTTGTCAAAAATCTCCTGCTTTATGACGCGCTCCTGCTTTTCGGGGTCAAACCCGGTCGAATCTATGAGTAACCGGCAGTTATCGGGTTCAATAACACGCATAGGTCCTGTAATATCCGTACCGGGAAGATTCATCTTCGGGAGATACAGATACGGAATTATCACCGCCGCAATCAGCATAGCGATAATCCCGCGAAAAACAAGCTTACTCCGTTTTCCGCGTCTCTTTCTCCATTTCTCCCTTTTTTTCGGCATGGCAGTTCCTCCATTTAAAGAGATACAATCAAAGTCAGCAATCGCAATTTCTCACGTGGCGGACAACCCGCCCGCTAACACCATATATAGACGATTATACCCCGTATTGCAAGCGGAAACACGGTTGCCCGAAACTTTGACCCGATGGAATTTGCATTTTTTGCTTTCATTCACCCACCTCGCTCCACTATTGTTCACTGGCAGACTGGTATTTTATTTGGAAAATGGTGGTTACAGAAAGGTGATAGAGATGATTGAAAATGTGCTGTTTGACGTGAGTAAAGGGAGCCAGATATCGATCTTCCTGGATAATGAACCCGGAGCTTTGTCTAAGGTTTGCAGGTTGCTGGGGGAAAAAGACATCAATATCCACGGTCTGACAGTCGCCGACGGTATCGATCATGGCTATCTGCGCATGGTGGTGGATGGAGAAAAAGAGGCCGAGAAAATTTTGGATGCCGCTGGTTATATGGCCTTTGTGCGGGAGATTATGCTTATCGAGATATCCAATATCCCCGGTGCGCTGGGTGTTGTCACGACAATTCTGAGTGAGAACAGTGTCAATATGGACTACGCTTATTGTGCGGGCGGTCCCAATGTTGACCGCGGACTGGTGGTAGTCTATGTTGATGATGTCGATAAGGCGATTAATTGTCTGAGTAGATCCGTTGCGGATTAGATGATTACGTGCAGAGTAACTGGAGAGAAGATGATGCTGGATTTATCAATAGTCGTCCCCGTGTTTAATGAAGTGGAATGCCTGGAGCCGTTATGCCGCCAGTTGGACGGAGTACTCTCGTCTCTGGGAAAGTCGTATGAGATAATTCTTGTCGATGACGGTAGTGACGACGGCAGCTGGGAGCGAATGACTAGTCTGGCTGCCGAGATTCCGCATATATGCCAGATTCGGTTGCGGCGGAACTTCGGGCAAACTGCCGCCATGAGTGCCGGATTCCATCATTCGCAGGGCGACATTGTTATCACGCTGGATGCCGATCTTCAGAATGACCCCGTAGATATTCCACTCTTACTGGAGCACATGGCGGGTGGCGCGGATGTGGTCAGTGGCTGGCGCAAAGACCGTAAAGATAAGTTTTTGACTCGCCGACTCCCGTCAATGATGGCAAACAAGCTCATCAGCAAGATTACAGGGGTGGCATTGCACGACTATGGATGTACGCTCAAGGCCTACCATCGGGATGTCATAAAAAATATTCAGCTCTACGGCGAGATGCACCGCTTCATTCCCGCTCTGGCGAGTTGGGTTGGCGAGGATATAGACGAGGTGGTAGTAGACCATCATCCCCGCACAATGGGGGTTTCAAAATACGGCATGTCACGCACATTTCGCGTAGTACTCGATTTGATCACAGTGAAATTCCTGCTACGCTACAGCATGGGACCGATGCAGATGTTTGGCAAGCTTGGCGCATTCTTTATGATTCCGGGTGTGTTTCTGCTGATGTATGTCATAATCGCGCATCTCTCATTTCTCATCTTTGGAACTGAAGTGGGTTCAGGACTCGTCAAACGTCCGTTCTGGATTATCACCCCCGCGTTGCTGATCTTTCTCGGAATGCAGTTCTTCAGCATCGGTTTGCTTGCGGAGGTGCAGACGCGCACCTACCATGAATCGCAGAATAAGAAGACCTATGTCGTAAGCGATATCTTAAAGGATGGTCGTAAAGTAGAGGATGATTGACGGTGCATTTGCCTCTGGAAAGTGCGTTGAAATCGAATTGGGAGTTTCATCTTGTTTACGGCGTTGTGTGCGGTCTCTGTTTAATCGGAATTATGACAGGAATACTCTTTGCGGCAAAGCAACTGAAGTTTGGTGCGATCTCCTGGCGGGAGCGAGCGGGGTTTCTCCGGCATATTCCTCTGTCTGAAACACCAGCACTGCTCTTGATTGCCGGCATTTTTTTAGCGCATATTATTCTGATCGGCGTGGCGGGGCGTGTTCCCCGAATTGTGGACAGCGAGTGGGGAATAGTCACCAGCAGTCTGGCAATGCACTGGTTTATTGTGGTTTTTGTTCTGGTCTGGAAGAGATCGGCGCGTTTTTCGTGGAAAGATGCGTTTGGTTTTGAGCGGAAGAGGATGGTCGCCCACACGTTACGCGGGCTTGTCGCGTATCTAATTGCTATCCCCGTTATTTTTGTCGTCACATTTTTATACAGGATTGTTCTTTTAAGATTCGGTTACCCGATTGAAGAGCAACAACCAATAGTTGATTTTCTGACAGGCAACATACCGATACACACCAGAATATACGGAATTATTCTAGCCGTTTGTGTGGCTCCAGTGGCAGAAGAGTTGCTCTTTCGCGGTATTCTGCTCCCCCTGATGACGCGCATAACCGGGGTTGCCACCGCTATAATAGTCACATCCCTGCTCTTTGCGGGAAT
>CAYTQP010000105.1:0-8009 GCA_964440175.1 uncultured Verrucomicrobiota bacterium | reverse complement strand
ACGAGTTCGATCCGGCGTTACGACACGACCAGGCGGGCACGGTCTCCATGGCGAATTCAGGAACTAACAGCAACGGCGGGCAGATATTTATCACAACGGAATCTACACCATGGCTTGATGACCATCACACGGTTTTTGGCAGGATTGTCAGCGGAATGGATGTGGTGAGCAACATCGCGGCGGTGGCGGTCAATGACAGCAGACCTGTGGTCGATGTGGTAATCACCAACGTGATAATTGCTCGAAACGATGTTGCGGCGCAGGCGTTTGATCCTGACGCAGTTACGCCCGCGTTGCCTGTTGTGCGCCCGGCGACCAATAATCTATACTTCGCCGGCGGGAGTTATATCCTCGACTGGAAAGAGCATCCCGACTGTCTGTACTGGATTTTTATCGCATCCACCTTGGACAATCAGGACTCATGGCATGATCCGGTGGGTAGACCTGTTAATTGGTCTGCTAGTGATGTGACAAATATTCTCACCAATAATCCTAAGTTCTTTTTCAATGTGACCGAAGTGGAATCCCACGAATAGTGACATCCGTTCCGCCTCGAAGTTTGTGAACAGCTTGGATCAACCAGGAGTCGGCAGTTGATGTGGATGCAGATGTGCCATGCTTTCGTTCACAACGGGTTGCGCATGGTCTAAAGCACACCCGTTAGCGCGTAGAGTTCCACGCGCAACTCGTTGCGGGTAAAATGATTGTGCATATACACTGCATTCAACTGCCAAATTGAGGATTAACTGTCAAACGCCTCGTCGAAGACTCTGTCAGATTTCGGAAAGTCAAGGGTTTTGACGAACTCACATGCTTCGGCGGCACCGTGTTCTCTATCCATGGCGGCATCTTCCCACTCCACGGAAAGAGGTCCTCTATAGTCCATGATGTTGAGTGTTCTGATAATCTCCTCAAAATCCACTTCACCTCTACCGAGGCTTCTGAAGTCCCAGCCACGACCCGGAGTTCCGAAATTGAGGTGCGAGGAGAGAATTCCGCTTTCACCATCCAGCGTGAGCGCGGCATCTTTCATGTGAACGTGATATATCCGGTCGGGGAAGGTCTTCAAGAATTTTACGGGATCGACCATCTGCCAGTGCAGGTGGCTGGGGTCAAAGTTGAATCCGAATGTTTCGCGGTTGTCCAGCGCATTGATGGCGCGTTTCGCCGTTATGGTGTCGAAAGCGATCTCGGTTGGATGCACCTCAAGCGCGAATTTTACCCCGCACTCATCGAATACATCGAGGATTGGGTTCCAGGTGTCCGCAAAGAACTGGAAGCCGGTCGCAATCATCTCGTCGCTTACCGGCGGGAAGCTGTAGAGCATGTGCCATATAGATGAGCCGGTGAAACCGTTGACAACGTCAACGCCGATATTTTTGGCGGCTCTTGCCGTGTTCTTCATCTCCTGGATTGCCCATTTCCGTTTCTTTTCGGCATCGCCATGGCAGGATTCAGGGGCGAACATATCGGAGCGTGAATCGTTGTTTGGATCACAGACTAGCTGTCCTGCGAGATGTGCGCTTATCGCGAAGCACTTCAAACCGTGATTTGCCAGCAGTTCCTTGCGACTCTTTGCATATTTTTCGTCTTCCGCTGCGCGAGTCACATCGACATGATCGCCCCAGCACGCCAGTTCAAGTCCGTCATAACCCCAGCCGGCCGCTTTTTCAGAAAGTGTTTCAAGCGGAAGATCCGCCCATTGCCCCGTAAACAGTGTCACTGGTCTACTCATTCTCATTTCTCCTTCACAGTTTGTACAAATCCGTTATCTCCAGAGTGACAATCGGATCCGAACCCCGGATAACCAAATTAAAATTTATCCAACGAATGGAATTATTTCTATCATAAAGTTCCAATGATTGGACAGTCCTTTCACATTTTTTATTGCGCTATTTTATTAAATATTCTCGTGTTATTCAATTTCCAGCATAATTGTCCGCGTTGCGGGATGAGTTGTTTTGCGGTTGATTCTGGAGAGTTCTCCGTATTCGGACGCATCGATAACCGCCGGGCTGAAATTGACTGTTCTATGGATGACTATCATTTTACGTCCGCTTTTCATTGTCTGAAGTTTGGATTTGAAAAAGATGGAACCCATGCCGGCAGGTCCAGTCCAGTCGATATCGGGGGGTAACAGTTGAATGTTTTTTGTTTTTTCCGGCAGTATTAAAGTAAAGCATGCCTCGGCGCGTAGCGACGCGGGAATGCTGAGCGGGTTTTCCCTGGTGTCGGTGTCCACTGGCAGAATCGAATCCAGCAGGTGTGGAATGGTGAAGTAGAGGTGCTTTCCCTCACGGATGGCATAATGCTCAATTTTCGCGCTGAACGATTTTATTCCGGGGTAGCTGGTGTAATCGGTTGTGAGTTCGCCGTCCGCTTTGGCAAGCTGTGAGATACTGGTGAGTATTTCCTGATGATAGCGGCGGCGTTCCTCCGGCGGCATCTCGGCAAAAGTCCGGAGGAATGCACCGTATTCGGTGCCGAAGTATTTTTGAGCGTATTTGAGCTTTACGTTTCCGCTTTCGTCAATCTCGATTGTGTATTCACTCACATCGCGGTCTTCTCTGTCTGGTTGCGCCTTGATAGTGATATGCTGTCCATCCAGTGTGAGTCCGGGTCTGCCGTCGAAAGCGGTGGTGCCGAGTGCGGCGTACTGGTCTGAGTCGTTCAGATAGACGTAACCGCCTTTGGTTTTCACCCGCACCAGAAGGGAGTCAAAGAGAGAGCGTGCAGGGTATTCGGTTAGAGGTTCCAATGCGACGGTTGTCCTTGGACCCCATGATGAGGCGAGGATGAGTTCGGGTTTGAGGTGAACCTTTTTCATGAGTGCAAAGAGAGTGATGGCGCGGTCGGTTGTGTTGCCGTAGCCTTCAGCCAGTGTCTGGTCGGCGGAGGTGAATGAGCTGAGAGGTAGAGCGGGAAGTGACGGTCCTGCGACGGTGATGTTTTTGGCGACGTAGTCGCGAATGGCGGTGATCTTTTCGATCTTGGAAATCGCGCCGGCAGTGATGTTTTTGGCGAGAGCGGCGGATTTTTCCTGTTTGCGCGTAGCGACGGCAAGTTTTTCACGGATTTTCGAGGTGTAATCTTTCCAGTTGCCGGCGGAGATGAAAACGGTTGGCTTGAATGTCCACCATGGAGGAAGGTTCATTTCATCTTTCACGCTCGGCAGATTGCGGGCACGCCAAGTGCGTACAATCCGCCCATTTTTAGCTTCGCTGTTCATTTCTGGCGACTGACCAGACACCATTTTGTTTGATGTCGTCATGATGTGCAGTGGTATCTCTACAGGTGTGTTTATGGTGAGCGTTGCGGTTTCGACGGGGTTGTGCTCGGCGGGAGACCAGTTCATGTCAAAAAAAGGTTTGCCGAAGCTTGTTCTTGTGATGCGGGTTTCGATGATGCTTCCGATCTCCACGCCCGGCAAACTTATGACGAGTGTCTTGCCAGCGGGGTAGCGTGGGCCGGCGGCGACCCAGGCGGCATCCATCAGGTTGACCTCCTCGTCGGAGAGCACTCGCACCGCGTCATCGTTGTTGGTGACTTTCGCGCTTTCAATCTCAACCGATTCCCAGATGGGATTGTAGTTTATCTTCAGTTCTGAGTTCTCTTTTTTGCCACCGTAGGAGAGGATTTTCTTTTTGACAGTGGTGGTTGTCTTCCATGTGCCGATATCTGTGAGAGTCACATCCGTCTGTTTGGAGAGAACAACGGCGTTGGGTTTTTTGGCATCCTGGGCGGTTGAAACACAGATGGGATTTCGCCGTTGGGCAACCTCTCGATCCGCCAGCAGTGATTTCATCTCCAGATATTCAGCAGGGAGGAACTCGACAGCTTTCAAAAGAAATGTCTCGTGTCCCGTCAGTTGTTTTCCGTTGACAGAATACTCCTGCGAAAAGAGTGTTTTGCCGGTGTCGAGTGAGACTGTTTTCGGCGTGGTTGCGGTTGTGAAAGACGCATTGCTGAGGTCGATTGTGAAGGTTTCGTCAATGCCACAGGTCATCTTGGTTACCAGCGGGTATTTGCGCTTATCCAATCCTGTGCCACGCAGGATGTAGTTGACCATTCCGATGGATTTGCCGAGCCATGGCGGAGGGAGCATGACCAGATGTTCGCCACGGAGCGGATAGTCTTCGGCAGTGAATGAGAGTGAAACGGTCAGGGGTACTTCGGTGTTGAGTAGATTAACAGGTTTAATTTCGAAGCTGGTCAAGACGGCTCCGGGAATGGTGTTTTTAATGCATGTTTCAAAGAATCGGCGGCGGTCATCGGGTTTCTGTTTTGCGAAGACACCCCGGTAGATTGAGTCGTTCACACCTTCAAATATCATGTGTGTTTCCATCGAAAGCACGCGAGCGGCGTTGACACCGCCACTGCTGGAGATGCGCATAAGATTTTTCCTGGCGGGAACAATCGGGGAGGTCAGCAATGTTTCGCCTTCAGGCTTTGCGACGAGATAGCTCTTATCGCACAGATAGCCGGGTAGCAGGTCGCGCGTACTCTCGTCGGTTGGATCCATGAGTGTGTACTTTCCCTGTTTCAACTCGACAGCGCAGATGGCGTGGTTGAAGTATGGCTGAGGAACCTCGATATCTTTTTTTGGACCGACGTGAATCAGGACGGGGTAACCTTTCAGCCCGGCGAGCTGAAGCATGGATGCCAGCAATGCCGCTTTGTCCCGGCAGACTCCGTAACGGTTTTTGAAGGTGATACTGACATCGTGGGGTTCGTAGCCCGGAGCTGTGTCCTCGGTAGTGATGCCCATATAACGCACCTCCTGGGAGACGAAGCGGAAAATTTTGCGAACCTTCTCCATGTCGCTCTCCGCCCCATCGATAAGCTCCGCCACCTTTGTCCGCATCTCCGGCGTCACTGTGTCAAGGCGCGGTTTGCAAAGGTTCCAGTACCAGCGGGAAACCGTCTCCCAGTCGGGAATGGTGCTGAGCAACATTCGTTGTGTTACGGTGTACAGTGCCGGCATATCCGGTTCCTCATACATTCGGGGCACATCGCTCAGTTTCCAGCGGTGAAGAATTCGTCCGTCCGTCTTCTTTATATCATATTTAAGTGTTCCTGGAATTTGATCTTTGAGGACCTTTTTCCTGATTGGCAGTTCATCAGGGGCATCGATTTCATACAAAATTCGTTTTATGGGTGAGGTGTGTTCCCAGACATTGTAGTCGCTCCAGGTGTTGGGCATGTATGCTTTGAAATTGCGGCGGAATGTGCGATAATGGCATATATCACCAACCTCCAGGCCGGGCAGAGTGATCTGGAGCACTTTGCTGTCAGGATTGTATATATTCGCACCCATCTGTGAGCGGTTAACCATCACCCGTCCCTGTTTTTCAATATCAACCGTTCGCACCTCTCCGTCCGGCTTGATTATTTCAACCAGAAACGGTTTTACATCGCTATAATGGATATTGAAATTCATGGTCAGTTTCTGATGTTCGCGTTTTCCCTTTTCTGTAAGAATTTTGATGTATTCATCATCCCAGGTGAGGGAGGAGCCATCGGACTCGTAGCGTGTGAGAACATGCTCGTCCAGCACAATATCGCTGGCGTTGGGATAGGCATCGGCGGTTACGGCATGACCTGCGGTTACGACCGTTTCCCGGTCGAGTATCACGCGCCGGGGAAAACCAGTCTCATCTGCCGCAATGCACTGAAGCCCTCCGGCAATGAGGAAAAAACAGCACAGAAACAATTTTACAGTAATACGCATCTCTCTCTCCATAATTTGGCGCGATTTTGTCTTAAAAGAACGGAATTTAACAGAACAAGATTGGAAAGCAAGCGGCAAAAAGTGACTGGGGGCAAATTTCGTGTCTGGAAAGCGTTGCGTCAGGCATGTGTTTTTTTTGTCTTATACCTTTGCTTTCCAGTCTCAACAGCATATATTTCGCGGTTCATGCTTAGACAACTGGTAAAAACGATGATTGAGAAGACAGCGACAATACAGAACGAGCAGGGAATACACTGCCGACCGGCTTCGGTGATCCTGAACGAGATGAAAGGGTACACTGGCGACATACATATCTTTGCAGACGGACGTGGAGCGAAGCTGATGTCTGTGATGGGTTTGTTAGGTTTGGGTCTTGAGCGTGGGCGCACAATCACAATAAGGGTTGACGGACCTGACGAAGAGGCTGTTTGTGGCAGTCTTGTCGATCTCTTTGAATACAACTTTGACTTCCCCTCAAACGAGTGAACATAAAAAGCTTCAGCTCTTCTTCGTTTAAATACTGGCTACCGTGGCTTGCGGCGGTGTTCAGCGGGTTGTTGCTGAGTGCAGCCTTCCCGCCACTGGGTGTTGCGGACGTGGTTTGGGTGGCACTCATACCACTGATGTTGGCATGTCAGCACTCCCGCCGCCCCTCACCTTTGGCTTTGGGTTTTGTGACGGGCGTGGTCTTCTGGTCGTTTTCGATATATTGGATTGCGCACGTCACGGTTGCCGGGTACGTTGCGCTGGTTCTATACTGCTCACTCTATTTCGCCGCGTTTGGATATGCATTTGCCTGGCTTTCACGAAAAAAAGAGGGTGTTTGGTGGTCAAATCTCGCGGTTATGACAGCATCCGCTCTACTCTGGAGCGGATTGGAGTGGTTGCGTGCGAATCTGCTGACAGGATACTCATGGAATCAGCTCTCCATCAGTCAGTATCAAAATATTGTCATGATTCAGTCGGCGGAGTGGGGGGGGGTGTACGCTCTGTCTGGATTGATAGTTTTGTTCAACACGGCTGCTTTTTTGACAATATCGCGTTATGTCGTCAGAGGCGGCAAATGGGGGCGACGTCTGCATTTTGAGATGTTGATGGCAATCATTCTAATCGCCCTCGCCTTCGCGTTTGGGGTGGAGCGGGTTCGGGAGTATTCACAACCTTCGCAACGCGAAATTTCGCTGGCACTGGTGCAACCGAATATCGAACAGTGCTGGAAATGGGATGACGCTTATGTGGACAACATCTACGTTAAGTTGCGTTCACTGACGCGCACCGCGTCGCTTCACGCCGATCTGACTGTCTGGCCGGAAACAGCTATACCCGGTTTTTTGCGCGACGAAGGACGTAGCTCGCAACTGGTGTACGAGCTTACCAGGAATGGAGAGAACCTGCTTGTTGGGGGAATGGATTTCTATAACATCAAACCGAATGTTTTTAACTATTACAACTCCTCGTTTCTCATGAGGAAAGGTATGATTCTGGCGAAATACGATAAACAGCATCTCGTTCTGTTCGGAGAGTACGTTCCATTCGAAAAACTCCTGCCGTTCCTTGACGCATTCACCCCCATAGATGGTACTTTCCAGCCGGGTGAGGATGCGGTTATTATGAATATCGGAGACGGCAACATTCCTGTTTCGCCACTGATTTGTTTCGAAGACGCATTTTCACCGCTTGCGACAAAGGCTGTCCGCAAAGGCGCACGCCTTCTCATAAATCAGACGAACGATTCATGGTTCGATCCGTCGTGTGGCTCACGGCAACATCTCTCGCAAAGCGTTTTCCGTTGTGTCGAAAACCGGGTGCCGATGGCGCGTTGCGCCAACACCGGAATGACATGCTGGATTGATGAGACCGGTCGCGTGCGCGAGATTTTAAAAGATCAAAATAACAATGTCCGCTGTCCGGGCTTTTTGTTGGCGAACATACCCGTTCCTCCTGATAATATGGAGATGACCCAACATTCAACCAGTCATGGATTGTTTGGAAAGATATGCGCAACCGCTACGATACTCATTCTTATCTCGGCCCGGCTGTTTCAGACGCGCCGAAAATCCCCCCGGGAACAAATCCACCGGGGACAGATGAAATAAAACGGTTGAACCGTAAATTAATCCACCTGCGCCGGGCGGGTGCAAAATAGTTGATGGTTACAGGGAGAGGGAGATCAAGGATTATATCAGACTTCACATAGAAAATTTATTTCAACCTGAAAGTGGCAGCGGAATATAGCCCAAGTTTCTCATTTGCATGCGTAAGTCATTGGTAATCAACG